>NZ_JBAVCF010000645.1:0-6254 GCF_049586575.1 Bradyrhizobium sp. | reverse complement strand
GAACGGTAACGCCATGCCGCGCCGCAAGCCCCGAACGCGGCCGAACCTGGGCCTCGTAGCCCGGCGGCAACGCGATCGCGAGCCCGGTGGGAATCAGCGCGTATTTTCCCGGCGCGAGAATGATCGGCGCGTCCTCGGGAACCGCGGCGAGCAGGTCGAGGCCAGCCGCCAACGCGCTTTGATAGGCCGGCAATGCTAGCCCTTTGCCATTCGGCAATTGGAGCACTTCGATTTTGACCGCTTCACTCATGATGACTGCCCACGGCCCGGGCGACGTGCGCGATCAATTCGGCAGCAACCTCTTCCTTGGTCATGACGGGCCAGGAATCGACCTCGATGCCGTCGCCACGGCGGGTCAGCAGATGAACCGTATTGCGATCGCCGCCCATCACGCCCGTTGCCGGCGAGACATCGTTGGCGACGATCCAGTCGCAGCCCTTGCGGGCAAGCTTTGTTTTGGCGTTCTCGATCAGGTGTTCGGTCTCGGCGGCAAATCCGATGACGAGCGGCGGCCGCGCATCTTTCCGGTGTGAGATCGTCGCCAGGATATCCGGATTTTCGACGAGTTGGAGCGGCGGCATGCCGGTGCCGGTCTTTTTCAATTTCTGTTCTCCTTCATGGACGACGCGCCAGTCGGCAACCGCCGCGGCAAAGATCGCAATATCGACGGGCAGCGCTGTTTCCACCCGGTGCAGCATGTCGCGCGCGGATTCCACTTCAATCACCCTGACGCCCGGCGGATGATCGAGCTCGACCGGGCCGGAGACCAAGGTGACCTCGGCCCCGGCGGCTTGCGCGGCGGCTGCAATCGCGTAGCCCTGCTTGCCCGAGGAGCGGTTGGCGATGTAGCGCACGGGGTCGATCGGTTCATGCGTCGGCCCGGCGGTGATCAGGATATGCTTGCCGGCCAGCGGTTTCGGCCGTGGCGGACGCAACAGCCGTTCGACGGCCGCGGCAATTTCCAGAGGCTCCGCCATCCGCCCGATTCCGGCTTCGCCCGCTTCGGCCATTTCGCCGGCATTGGGTCCGATCAAGGCGATGCCGTCGCGTTGAAGCGTCGCGGCATTGCGCCTCGTCGCCGCATTGTTCCACATCAGCGGATTCATCGCCGGCGCGATCAGGATGGGCGCGTCTGAGGCGAGCAGAATCGCGCTGGCGAGATCATCGGCGTTACCGTGCGCCATCTTGGCCATCAGGTCCGCGGTGGCCGGCGCCACCACGATCAGATCGGCCTCGCGCGCGAGCCGGATATGGCCGGCATCGAACTCGCTCTCGGGATCGAACAAATCGGTGTAGCAGCGCTCGTTCGACAGTGCGCTGGCGGTGAGCGGGGTGACGAAGTGCTGCGCGGCGCGGGTCAGGACGCAGCGAACGTGAATGCGCCGCTCCTTCAGCCGCCGGATCAAGTCGAGCGCTTTATAGGCCGCAATCCCGCCGCCGATGATCAGCGTGACCCGCGACAGCGCTCCGTCAGCGTCGGGAGAATACGATGTTGAAATGGCTGGCGCCGTGGCGCGTCGAGCGGCCCCGGAAGCGCTGTCCTGCGCGGCCTCGCGCAGGATTACCCGAACCTCGTCCTCGACCGAACGGCCGCTGCGCGCGGCCCGCAGCCGCAGAGCGTCGCGGATTGCATCGTCCAGTTTCCGGACCGTCAGGCTCGCCATGCCGGAATCCTAAAAGCATATCTTGATAGCGATGCTATCAATAATTTGATTGCATTGCAATCAAAGTTGACGAATGGCGAAGAGAATTCCGATGAAGGTGAGCGCGATGATCCAGAGCGCCAGCGCCCGCCAGCGGCTCTTGCGGCCCTCGGTCCGACCCATGGCCGCGATCGTCTCCTCGGACAGCGTCAGGCCCTCGCGCGTCATGGTCTCCAGCTGCTCCAGCACGGTCACGGCCCGGGTCGCGAGCGAAGGCAGGCTGGCGGCGACACGTCCAAGCTCGCCGGCGCCTGCCATGGCGCCCTCGATGCGGCCGATCGGGCCGAGGTTGCGCTCGATCCACTCGCGCACCACGGGATCGGCGACCTTCCAGATGTCGAGTTTGGGATCGAAGCCGCGCGCCACGCCTTCCACCACCACCATGGTCTTTTGCAGCAGGATCAGTTCGGGGCGGGTGCGCATGTCGAACAAGCCGGTGACCTCGAGCAGCAAGGTCAGGAGCTTGGCCATCGAGATTTCTTCGGCGGTGCGGTTGTGGATCGGCTCGCCGATCGCGCGGATGGCTTGCGCAAAATTGTCGACCGAATGATGCGACGGCACATAGCCTGCCTCGAAATGCACCTCGGCGACACGCCGATAGTCGCGTGTGATGAAGCCCAACAAGATTTCGGCGAGGAAACGCCGCTCTTTCAGCCCCAGGCGGCCCATGATGCCGAAGTCAACGGCGACCAGCCGGCCTTCACTGTCGAGGAACAGATTGCCGGGATGCATGTCGGCGTGAAAGAAGCCGTCACGCAGCGCGTGGCGCAGAAAGCTCTGGATCACCTTGCGGCCCAGACCCGCCAAATCGATTTTCGATCGCTCGAGCTGGGCGTGGTCGGAGAGCGCGATGCCGTCGATCCACTCCATGGTCAGGACGTTGTGGGTGGTGCGATCCCAGTCGACCGTAGGCACGCGGAAGTCCGGATCGTCGCGGGTGTTCTCCGCCATCTCCGACATCGCCGCCGCCTCAAGGCGCAGGTCCATCTCCATCGTGACCGAGCGCGACATCGTATTGATGACTTCAACCAGCCGCAGCCGCCGCGCTTCCGCCGAATAGATTTCGGCCTGATGCGCGACAAAGAAGAAATCGGTGAGGTCGCGGCGGAAACGCGCGGCCACGTCGGGCCTCAGCACCTTGACCGCCACCGCCCGGCGGATGCCGTTGTATTCGACTTCGCCGCGATGCACCTGCGCGATCGAGGCGGCGGCGACGGCGGGGCCGAGGCTCACAAATGCCTGTGTAATAGAGCGTTCGAGTGAGGTCGCGATCACGGCCTCGGCCTCGTCCTGCGGGAATGGCGGCAGACGGTCCTGCAAGCTTTCGAGGTCGCGCGCCAGCACGACGCCGACGACGTCGGGCCGGGTAGCGAGGAATTGTCCAAGCTTGAGATAGGCGGGCCCCAAACGCGTCAGCGCGCGCGACAGCCGTGGGCCGGATTTGGCGCCCGGGCGCTCCAATATCCGGGCCAATCGCAACGCCAGTTGACCGGGCGGCGGCACCAGCGAAGGATCGACGGCGCCGAAGACGCCTTCACGCGCAAACACGAACGCGGCGCGGACGAGCCGCGCGATGTGGAACGTTGCTGAAATCACAGACGCCAGCCCGAATGCAAGGCCACGATCCCGCCCGAAAAGCTCTGCCAGGTCACACGGGAAAACCCGGCCTGTCTGATCATCTCGGCAAATGCGCCGGGCTTTGGAAATTGGCGGATCGATTCCACGAGATACTGATAGGACTCGGCGTCGCCAGTCACCGCGCCGCCAAGCGGCGGGATCACCTTGAACGAAAACAGATCGTAGATCCAATCGAGCCCCGGCACGTCGACGGTCGAGAATTCAAGACACAGAAATCGGCCGCCCGGCCGCAGCACACGAAATGCCTCGTGCAGCGCGCGGTCGATTCTCGGCACGTTGCGGATGCCGAAAGCGATGGTGTAGGCGTCGAAGGTCGCGTTCGGAAACGCAAGCTGCTCGGCATTGCCCTCGACAAACGACACCCGGTCGTCGAGATGACGTGCCGCGGCGCGTTCGCGGCCGACCGACAGCATCTCGGAATTGATGTCGCACACGGTCGCCTTGAAGTTGGATCCGGCCGCGTCCGCAGCCCGGAAGGCAATATCACCGGTGCCGCCGGCGACGTCGAGCAGCGCAAAAGGCGTCTCGGAGCGCGGCGGATTGAGCGCGTTGATCATCAGGTCCTTCCAGACGCGATGCAGTCCCCCGGACATCAGGTCGTTCATCAGGTCGTAGCGCCGCGCCACGCTGTGAAAGACGTCATTGACCAGCGTCTGCTTGTCGCCCAGGGGGACGTCCCTGAAGCCAAAATGCGTGGTTTCGTCCGGTCGGTTCATCACATGTTCTCCACCCCCGGACCATAGCGCGCCCGCCGCATTGGCGCTATCACGGCAGCCTTTCAAGGTGAATGCGGGTGTGGCGGATTTGACATTCGCTTCGATTTTGCTGCGAATCCGAAAAGCGAATGTCAAATCCAAAACCACACCAGAAACCGATATTTGCCAGTGTCCCCCTGGTTCCGACATTCGTAAACGAACCTGCCGTGACATGATACGAATGTCAGAGCCGGGACACCAGTATGCCCGAATTACCTGAAGTCGAGACCGTTCGCCGTGGCCTGCAACCGGCCATGGAAGGTGCCAAAATCGTGAAGGCCGAGGTCCGGCGCAAGGACCTGCGGTTTCCGTTCCAGAAGGATTTTGTCGCACGTCTTGAGGCTCAGACCGTGACCGGCCTCGGCCGGCGCGCCAAATACCTGATGGCCGATCTTTCCTCCGGCGACGTGCTTCTGATGCATCTGGGCATGTCCGGATCTTTCCGCGTCATCAACGACGACAACGGCCATACGCCGGGCCAGTTTCATCATCCGCGAGCTGAAGATCGCGCCCATGACCATGTGGTGTTTCATATGTCGTCGGGCGCGTTGATCATCTTCAACGATCCGCGCCGGTTCGGTTACATGAAAATCATCGGGCGTCAGGCGATCGAGGAGGAGCCGTTACTGAAGGGCCTCGGCCCCGAGCCGCTCGGCAATGAATTCGATGCCGATATGCTCGCCCGCTCCTGCGCCAACAAGAAAACCAGCCTGAAGGCCGCGCTGCTCGACCAGCGCGTCGTCGCGGGCCTCGGCAACATCTATGTCTGCGAGGCGCTGTTTCGTGCACATCTGTCACCGCGGCGTCTGGCCGCGACCCTCGCCACCAAAAAAGGCGAGACGACCGATCACGCGCGGCGACTGGTCGAGGCGATTCACGCCGTACTCAATCAGGCCATCAAGGCCGGCGGCTCGTCGCTGCGGGATCATCGCCAGACCACGGGCGAGCTTGGTTATTTCCAGCACTCGTTTCAGGTCTACGACCGCGAAGGCGAAAAGTGCCAGAGCAAAGGCTGCGGCGGGATCGTCCGCCGCTTCACCCAGAACGGCCGCTCGACCTTCTGGTGCCCGAAGTGTCAGAAGTGACGCAAGGATATCGTGATCGTTGCATTCCGGGCCTGGCTTTCCTGGCCGACCCGGACTTGAGGCGGATACTGCGCGTGGGCGTTACGCGGCGGGAACGACGGCGATCGTCTCTGTGGGCGCCTGCAAAAACATCGCAGATGCCGTTTCCAGCGTTTCATCCGCGACAGCGGGCTCATCGGCAGTAGTGTCTTCGCCGAGTTTCACCGCGACCCATTGCCAGAGGCCGCGGATTTCGTCGGCCGATTTGCCGAAGGGAGCATATTCGCTGACCGCAAGACCCGCACCCAACGCGTCCTGGTGATCGTTTCGCATCACGACGAAAGGCTGGGCGACGACGTCGCCGATTGAGGCCGCATCGCCCAATGCGGTCGCGGCGCCAGTGAGGCGCTGACCGCGGATCGGGGTCTGATTGAGAACGAAAGCAAACGGCTTGTTCCAGGCGCGCGCGGTCTGAACCGTCGATGCGGTCGCTTCGATGTCGGCGATGCTCGGGCGAGCCGGAATCAGACACAGGTCCGAGTAGCGAATGGCCGAGGTCGTCGCGGCGGCGAGGCCGCCGGCGGTATCGATGATGGTCAGCGTCACGCCGCTTTCGCTCAGCGATTGCAGCCGTTGCTCGATTCTGTCGGCGACATGGATGGCTTCGACCATCGGCTCGGAGCCGGCGCGGCGGCGCTGCCAGTTGGAGAGCGTGGCTTGCGAATCCGTCTCGATGAGGCGCACGGTGTGTCCGGCCTCGGTCGCCGCAAGGGCCAGCCCAATGGCAAGCGTAGTCTTGCCGCTGCCGCCCTTTTGGGTGGCCAATACGATGGTATGCATGATGGTCTTCCTCGTGAATTGCTGCTGACAGATTGACGGTTACGCCAACGCATGTTCATCGCGGCTTCGCGATGTTGAGCAGTTCTCGCTCGGGACGAGCCGGTCCGATCCCCTGGGTTCTTCCGGGGTCGCGGCGATCCGAATCGGTAATATAGACCACGATGGTAAACGGCCGCTGGCTTGGCTATCCCGATCGAATACGGGAGCGTTACCAAATCGTTACTTCCTGACGCAGATCACCCGTACCACGGACG
>NZ_JBAVCF010000644.1:0-4025 GCF_049586575.1 Bradyrhizobium sp. | reverse complement strand
GTGTAGTATCGCCGCCTTGAAGTTGACCTGCTCCCAGCGCAGGTCGCAGACCTCGACGGCGCGCAACCCGTGGCGGAAGCTTAGGAGAACCATCAGTCCGTCGCGATGACCGTGGCGGTTGTTCTTCGCTGCCTCGATCAAGCGCTCGACCTCATCGGCAGTCAGATGTTCGCGGGTCCGCAAGTCGGCATTCTTTCGCCGACGCGTGACTGTTCGATTTTCAGTGGCTGGGGCGACAGTGCGCAGGTGCGGCTTGGCCATGGTTTTCCGGGGGGCTCTGAAAGAAACTGTACAAACAATAGGCCTTTTATGAACAGTCGCGAGGATCGATTGCGGCGCCGGCTAATCGGTTCCGTTCGTCTCCAATTGTGCGCACGCGCCCGCGGCCGGTTGCATCGCAACGCTGGTCGACACGTCACGACGAGAGCGTGCCGGGCACCGGGCTCATTTGCGGCGCCGGCGGCGCTGGCCGCTGGCCGAGCTACGGGGTGATCGGCGACAGCTGGCCGCAGCGGCGGCAAGCTGATGGCTTGCGTAGGTTTGCGCTTCCTACGCGCGCGCGAGGCGGCGTCGCCGCTGTTCTTTTTTGCGAATCCGGTTGGCGGCGAACGCTGGAGCAGCGAGCAGCTACGGGGTCGATGGCGACTGCTGGCCGCAGCCGCGGCAAGCTGATGGGTTTTTACTTCATACGCGCGCGCGAGGCGGCGGCGCCGCTGTTCTTTTTTGCCAATCCGGTGGCGGCGAACGCTGGAGCAGCGAGGAGCTATGGGGTCGATGCCAACGCCTCGCCGCCGCCGCGGCGAGCTGATGGCCTCATGGAACAGTTCGTCTGAAGCAAGAGTTCTGAGCGCTATGGTCACCTTCTTAAGGGTGTGCGTGAGGAGGCGGGCATGCCTGAGAAAACGTGGCAGCAGACAATTTTCCGTCTGCTGGCCGAAGAACGACGAAAGCAAAAAGATCGGGCGATAAAATTTATGGGCTTGGTAGGGAAACTTATTCGCTCACCGCCGTATTAGTGTTGCGATCATGGCTATTTGCAGCCCATATTTGCTAAGGCCTCTTCGAACCTTTCGGCAGGCTTGTCGTGACATCTCGGTATCGCATCCAGAATTGATACCGCCCGGAATTGATGTGCTCGCTCGTGTCGAGACAGTGCACGATTACACCCTCGCTATCAAAATCAGAGGTCATCCGCCAAAACCGTGGCGATGGGAAATTTACACGGCCGGGAAGAGCAAGCCGGTACGACAATCTGGATTTTTCGAAACGATGTCCGAAGCTACCCGAACGGGGAAGGTGGCATTAGCAGAACTCCGGGCGAAGCGAGCCGCTTGACTGCTGATATGCGCCGCACCGCGGCTACACTGGCCGCGCTGCCGATCATGCGGTATGTAGCCGCTGACATGCTTTCAGGATGTCAGCGATCTTATACGGTTTCGCGACAAACTCGCTTTCGGGAGTGCAGCGTTGGGGGTCAACGGATTTCCCTGACGTATAGAGAACCGGCACATCCGGCCGCTCAATTCGAAAGCATTCAGCCACATCCCAACCGCTGGCCGGGCCAACAAGATTGATGTCGGTGAACACTATGTCGATTGAGGTATTTGACTTACAGAGCGCGATGGCCTCTTCACCGCTCGCTGTTTCCACGACAACATAGCCCGCGTCTCGCAGACAATCCGCGACATCGCATCTCACGAGGAATTCGTCCTCGATCACGAGAACGACCAGAGCACGGGCACCGTTTCCCACCGATACAGACACAAGCGCACCCTTTCGAGGCCATAAGGACTTGGCGTCGTAGGCAGTCTTTTCTTTGGGTCGTCAGGGCGCTCGGAGGTTTTTGGTGTGCGGAAGCGCCTAAGGAGTCCAACAACCACCCGGTGGTACGGTTCCGTACCTTGGAGGGTCTTTTCCCCGTGGTTAGCGAATACCAGTAGCAACCCGAGCGCGGGGGCTTATCTATAACTCACCGCCAGCAGCGACCTTCGGGCGCGGGCGTTTGAGAGACCCTGTTGTGCTCTTGCCCTTAATGGGAACAGAGCCATGGCCGCGGTCTCCGCAACTCGCAGTTCTTCGCCACCTTGCAATCAGTTGCTGGCCGCAACGTCCGCGCCTGATTTCGCGTTATTGAAGCCGTACTTGCGGCCGGTCGCGCTGGAACTACTAAAAGACCTGGAGCGGCCCAACCGAACGATCGAGACGGTCTATTTTATGGAGACCGGCATTGCATCGGTTGTCGCCGTCCAAGCGGACAAGACGCGCATCGAAGTCGGCCTTATTGGGCGCGAGGGGATGAGCGGAACTGCGGTGGCGCTGGGCGGCGATCAATCGCCGCATTCCACTTACATGCAGGTCGCCGGGGAAGGGCGACAGATCGCGGTCAAGTACTTACAGAAGGCCATGGATGCGAGTGTTCCCTTGCGCAACCACCTGCTCAAATTCGTGCAAGTCTTCATGGTGCAGACGGCTCACACCGCCATTGCGAACGCACGGTCCCATATTGACCAGCGCTTGGCGCGATGGATTTTGATGGCCCATGACCGGACCCGCGACAACACGCTACCACTGACACATGAATTTCTGGCGCTGATGCTGGGCGTCAGGCGGGCTGGGGTTACCGAGGCGCCGCAAAGTCTCAAACGGCAGAAGCTGATCGACACCGGCAAATCATCATCAGTGGCTTAAAAAGTTTGGTCGCGAAAAGGTTCACGATCATTTAGAGCGCGTCATTACGATCATGAAGCTATGTAACAACACGGCGGATTTTAGAGAGAAGTTCGCCAGAGTTTTCAAAAAGAGCCCGGCTCAACTGTCGTTATTCGATTTTGATTTGATGCCACAATCGAAATGAAAGAGGCCGCCCACTGAGGCGGCCTACTTGTGGGAGCGCAGCTTCTTCGCTGGTGGCGGCTCGGTCTTGAGCTTTTCCGCCTCTTTGGCCGCTAGCTGGCGACTGTACTCAGCTCGCGCCAATAGATCGGCTTTGAAAGCCGGGTCTGTTTGGGCGTCGCCGGCCTGCTCCAAGTCGATCGCCATTTTGAGATAGTAGGTGATCAGTTCCTTGCCCGACGTTGGTGCCGACATGCTCCGCATCCCGCTTTCGATAGGTCCCAGGATACAAGACTCACAACTGAGGCGGCCTATTCATTATTTCGCAGGTTCTCCCCAGCAGAGAACATGTCGGCCAGCTTCAACCATTCGGCAGCCATTTCGCGTTGAATGATGCGAGCTTCACGACTGGTCGCGACTCTCACTAGCTTCAAACAGTGCACGGCATAAAGCCGGTATTCTTCGTATTTGCTGGCTTTTCGGACTGCCATTGGTCCGTCTCCCAGAGTTTCCTTAGCCAAACGTAAAACTAAGGCAGGCTTTTCCATTTGAAAAGGGACCACGCCTCAATTTGAAAGGGGACCAGGGGATATGGAAAGGGGCCAGTACCGGAACCCGGATAGGAACATAAGCCGAATTTCCCTATGCTGGGTTCATGAGCGGCGAGCCAGCGAAATTCAGCAGCAAGGACATGGCGCGATGGATTGCATCGCGGCATCGCTACAAGTCTAAGCCCGGTCCACGGGCAACGCTCGGCGATCTGCAGCGATCAACGCCGTGGATTTGGCTCTGGTGCGAGCGGTGCCAGCATCATTCGCCGCTCGCCTGTGCTGTACCCGTGATCCGCTGGGGCGGAGCCGCGTCGAGCGATATCTTGCGTGAGCGCAAGCCGACGCCGTTTCAGATGCAGCTTCAATGCACTGGGAACGGCTCAAAGCCGACATGCTCGCCAGCCCAGCTTGGATGCTGTAACGTCGCCCCTTTGCGCTTCCCACACGCGCGCGAGGCGGCGTCGCCGCTGTTCTTTTTTGCCAATCCGGTTGGCGGCGCTCCGCTGGAGCAGCGAGCAGCTACGGGGTGATCGGCGACAGCTGGCCGCAGCGGCGGCAAGCTGATGGGTCTCGGACGTGTGCTCGCTCCGAGATTTCAGCCGTGCACTTTATCCGTTGGCTGGGCGGCGCCGAGCGCCGCGC
>NZ_JBAVCF010000643.1:0-1803 GCF_049586575.1 Bradyrhizobium sp. | reverse complement strand
GTGCCGTGCCATCGCGCGCTCGGCAAGAGCGGCGCGCTGACCGGCTATCACTGGGGCATCACCCGCAAACAGGCGATGATCGGCTGGGAAGCAGGGCAGGAGGCAAGCGCCGCTTAGCGTTTGCTCTCGGCAGCCGTGAACCTCCCCTTGAAACGGGGAGGTCGCTTCGCTCCGAAGGAAGCGGGAGGGGATCAAAAAGATTTAGCGAAGTTCGCCTGGACCCCCACCACGCCCTTGATCCCCCACCCCAACCTTCCCCCTTTCCGGGGGAGGGAGTCACTCAGCGACAGGTTACTTCAGCCGCTTCTACAGGATCGCCGTGTCACAGAGCCGGCCGTCCGGAAACAGCGCCAACGGGCGCGGCGAGCGAAACGATCTCGACGCTTTCGCTCACGCTGCCATATCGACCTTGGAGGCGACGGTTGCGTCCGCGTTCAGGCGGTAGATGATGGGCGCGCCGGTAGCGAGTTCGCGCTTCAGAATGCCTTCCGGCGACAGTTTCTCCAGCACCATGATCAGCGCGCGCAGCGAATTGCCGTGGGCTGCGACCAGCGTGCGCTCGCCGCGCAGCACGCAGGGAAGAATTTCCTGCACATAATAAGGCAGCGTGCGCGCCAGCGTGTCTTTCAGGCTTTCACCGCCGGGCGGCGGTACGTCGTAGGAGCGGCGCCAGATCAGCACCTGGTCCTCCCCCCATTTCTTGCGGGCATCATCCTTGTTGAGGCCGGAGAGATCGCCATAGTCGCGCTCATTGAGCGCAAGGTCCTTGTGCACCGGGAGCTTGGTCTGGCCGAGCTGAGCCAGCATCAGATCGAGCGTGTGCTGGGCGCGTATCAGGACTGAAGTAAAGGCGATATCGAATACGAGCCCCTGCGCCTTCAGCTTGCGGCCGGCTTCGTTCGCTTCCGCGATTCCCTGCTCGGTGAGATCGGGGTCCTTCCAGCCGGTGAAGAGATTTTTCAGATTCCATTCGCTTTGGCCGTGACGTACCAGCACGAGAAGACGATCGCTCATATCTGAAGCTTCCGTTTGATTGAACCGATCAGAAGTTATTGAGCCCGAGCACGTCGGCCATGCTGTAGAGGCCAGGCTTCTTGTCGCGGGCCCACAACGCGGCTTTCACCGCGCCTTGCGCAAACATCGTGCGATCTTCGGCCCGGTGGGTGAGTTCGATGCGCTCCATCGCGCCGCAGAAAATCACGCTGTGATCGCCGGTGACGGTACCGCCTCGCAACGAGGCAAACCCGATGTCGCCGGTTCGCCGCGCGCCGGTGTGGCCGTCGCGGCCGCGCGCCGAATGCGCTTCGAGCGCAACCTTTCGCCCTTCGGCCGCCGCCTCGCCCAGCATCAAGGCGGTACCGGAGGGCGCATCGATCTTGGCGCGGTGATGCATTTCGAGAATTTCGATGTCGAAACTCTCATCCAGCGATTGCGCCACGCGCTTGACCAGCGCGGCGAGCAGGTTGATGCCGAGGCTCATATTGCCGGACTTCACCACGACCGCGCGCGAGGTGACGCTCTTGATCACGGCATCGTCGTCGGAAGAAAGCCCGGTGGTACCAATGACGTGGACGAGCCCCCGTTGGGCTGCAATCGCGACATTGGCGATGGTGGCGCCCGGCACGGTGAAGTCGAGAATGCCGTCGGCATTGGCCGACATCGTCCAGAGATCGGCGGATAGCTCCACACCATTGGCGGGCAGGCCCGCGAGCACGCCGGCGTCCTTGCCGAGCAGTTCCGAGCCCGGCGCCTCCAGCGCGCCGGCCAGCGTCGCGCCTTTGGTCTCGGAGATCACCCGCGTCA
>NZ_JBAVCF010000642.1:0-2998 GCF_049586575.1 Bradyrhizobium sp. | reverse complement strand
TGATTGGCTCGTTGCATTGCCCTCCGAACAGGCGCTGACCGACGCCACGCGAGTCGTTATCAGCATCCAAGAGCAGGCGGGGATTGATCTCGTCTGCGATGGCGAACTGTCTCGCTACGACATCAATCACCCCGAAAACAACGGGATGATCGAATATTTCGTATCGCGAATGGACGGGGTGCGCAGCACCGGTAAATTCGATGAATTGGTCACTTATCGATCTCAACGCGGCATGGGCTATCGCACCCGGCCTCCTGGCATCGTGGATGGTCCGATCGGAGCCGGCGTGCTCGATCTTCCGCACGCTTGTGCGCGCGCCAAACGGCTCACCAGGATGCCGTTCAAGTTCACGCTGACCGGCCCCCATATGTTGACCAAGACACTGATGAACAAGCATTACAAGAGCAACGCCGACCTGGCGATGGCGCTGGCGGCGGTGCTTGCCGAACAGGTCAAACATATCGACGCCGACGTGGTGCAGATCGACGAGGCCAATCTGCCAGGCAGTCCGGACGAATGGCCGTGGGCCGCGGAGGCCATCAACCTCGTCCTGGATGCGGTCAAGACGGTTCCTGCCGTGCATCTTTGCTTCGGCAACTATGCCGGGCAGTCCTCGCAGAAGGGGGCCTGGGCAAAGCTCATCGCATATCTTAATGCGCTGCATGTCGATCACGTCGTCATGGAAAATGCGCATCGTCCTCTCGATGAGCTAGCCGTCTTCCGCGATCTGCGTCCGGACATTGGGTTTGGTCTTGGTGTCATCGACATCAAGACGACCGTGATCGAAACTGCCGATCAGATTGCGCGCATGATCGAAAGGGCAGAGACGGCCATTGGGGTTGGTCGGATCAAGTATATTCATCCAGACTGCGGTTTCTGGATGCTCAAACGCACGATCGCCGACGGCAAGATACGCGCGCTGGCGGCGGGGCGAGATCTGTTCGAAGGTCGCAGCGGCATCCACGCGGCGTGAAGATCTGGAGTGAGCTGCGAATTGACGGAACTGCCGTTTTATGAATGCTGACGGTGTTCAGACGCACGACCGCTGCGTCGTCGAGAGTATCAATGAAGCCAGCAAGCTTTGACTACCATGCGCCGACCAGCGTCGACGACGCGCTCGCTCTCCTTAAGTCACATGGGGGCGATGCGCGACTTCTTGCGGGTGGTCAAACGCTGCTGCCGATGATGAATTTCCGCCTAGCGCGGCCAACAGCCATCATCGACATCAATCGTATTCCGGCATTGGCGTATATCGAGCGCGTCGGCGATGTCATCTGTATCGGCGCCATGACGCGTCAGCGGGCCATCGAATTCTCCCCCGTGGTGGCCGCTGATCTGCCGGTGCTGCACGAAGCGATCAAATTCGTCGGCCATTTGCCCACTCGTTCACGGGGTACGATCGGTGGCTCGATCGCGAACGCGGATCCCGCCGCAGAGATTCCGATGGTGCTGCAGCTGCTCGAAGCGGAGGTGGACGTCCGCGGCCCGCAGGGCCAGCGCAAGATTGCCGCGGATCAGTTGTTCTTGGACGCGATGACAACAAGTCTGACGCCCGAGGAGATGTTGGTCGAGGTGAGGCTACCGGTCGTTCCGCACGGCGCAGGAGTCGCCGTCGAGGAGTTCGCCCGAAGGCATGGTGATTTTGCCATTGCGGCTGTTGGAGTCATGATCCTCGGTGATGGCAAGCGATGCAGAAGGGCCCGCATTGCGACAGCGGGGGTCTCATCACATTCCACCCGCCTGCGGGCTGCCGAACAGCTGCTGGAAGAGCAGGGCCTGGGCCAAGCCACAATTGCGGAAGCTGCAAAAATGTCCGCGCAGGAAGTCGATCCTTTATCGGACAACAATGCCTCTGCCAAGTTTCGGCGACATTTGACCTCGGTACTGGCTGAGCGTGCGCTCCAGCGCGCGGTTGGGCGTATGCAAAAAAGGTGATGGGAATGTCGCAAATGCTCGATGTTCGGCTGACCGTGAACGGCAAAGCGCGCGAGGGGCGTTGCGAGCCGCGCACGCTGCTGGTCGATTTCCTGCGCGACAATCTCGGTCTGACCGGCACGCATGCTGGCTGCGAGCATGGCGTTTGCGGCGCCTGCACCATTCTCTACAACGGCGAGGCGGCGCGCTCGTGCATCATGCTGGCTGCGCAAGCTGATGGCAGTGAGGTCGTGACAGTTGAGGGCCTCGCCCGAGGGGCTAAGCTGCACCCCCTGCAGCAGGCCTTTCACGAACATCACGGGCTGCAATGCGGGTTCTGTACTCCCGGCATGCTGCTCGCGGCGCTGGATTTTCTCAATACCAATCCTTCGCCCAGCGAAGCGGAGGTGCGTGAGGGGCTCTCCGCAGTCCTATGCCGCTGCACCGGTTATCAGAATATCGTCGCTGCGGTTATGGCGGCGGCGGCACAGATGCGATCCGAGCGGGCTCAGGAGAGCGGGCGATGACGCGGACAAACGATCTGTTCGTCGGTCAATCGCTGCTTCGCCGCGAGGATGCGCGATTGCTGGTGGGGCGCGGGCAATTCCTGGCCGATCTTAAGCTGCCCGATATGCTCCACGCCGTCTTTGTGCGCAGCCAGGTCGCTCACGCGCGCATCCGATCCGTGGATTTGTCGCGTGCGGCCACGGCGCCCGGTGTTGTCCTGGCGATGAACGGCGCCGATCTCCTGCAGTTGCTTCCGCCCGTGCCCGATACGCAGTTGTCCCTGCCGCAGAAATGGACCACGCAGATCCAGCATACGTTCCGCAATCCGCAGCAGTCGCTGTTGGCCCACGACAAAGTGCGTCACGTCGGCGAGGCCGTGGCCGTTATTCTGGCGGAAAGCCGCTACCTGGCGGAAGACGCTGCCGAGCTCGTCACGGTCGATCTGGAGCTGTTGCCGGCCGTGGTCGACGCCGAGCAAGCGCTCACGGCGGGGAGCGCGGTCCTCCATGAGCAATACGCAACCAATTTGATCGGTGAGTTTCAAGTCGAAAAAGGCGATGTCGACGCTGCGCTTGCG
>NZ_JBAVCF010000641.1:0-6804 GCF_049586575.1 Bradyrhizobium sp. | reverse complement strand
GCGTCAGCTTGTTCTTCAGGAATGCTTCATAGGAAGCGAGATCCGCGACAACCACGCGCAACAGATAGTCGCGGTTGCCTGTCATCAAATAACATTCCAACACTTCGTCCCATTTCGAGATCGCGCGCGCGAAGCGGTTGAGGTCCTCTTCCTTCTGCCGCGCCAGCTTGATCGAGATGAAAACGCTGACATGCAGGCCCAGCGATTTCTGGTCGACGGTTGCGATATAGCGCGTGATCACGCCGCGTTCTTCGAGCAGCTTCACCCGGCGATGACAGGGCGAGATCGAAAGCCCGACCTTCTCGGCGAGTTCGGCCATGGTGATGCGGCCGTCGGATTGCAACAGGCCGAGAATCTTGCGGTCGATGGCGTCCAGGGCGTTCATTGGAATAAACCGTCAGTTATTGGCTGGCTGTCGATAAATCATACCAAAATATGAGGGTATGTCGCCAAAATTTGAGATTTTCGGCGAAACCAGGCGCGGTAACATCCGCCGCAATCGGGTCACCAAATCCCAAGGCCGGGAGCTTCGCCATGCCGACCGCATCAGCGCGTCTGGAAACCCTGTCCGCACTGGCACGCAAGGTGCTGTGGCTGTCTTCCTGGACGATCCACCATGCCAACCATATCAGGCCCAATGTCGACGGGTTGAAGGTCGGCGGGCACCAGGCTTCTTCCGCCTCGCTCGCCACCGTCATGTCGGCCTTGTACTTTTCGGTGCTGCGGCCGCAGGACCGCGTCGCGGTGAAGCCGCATGCGAGCCCGGTATTCCACGCGATTCAATATCTGTTCGGGCACCAGACCCGCGAGAAGCTGGAAAACTTTCGCGGCTTCAAGGGCGCGCAATCCTATCCGTCGCGAACCAAGGACGTCGACGACGTCGATTTTTCCACCGGCTCGGTTGGGCTCGGGGTAGCGCAGACGCTGTTTGCCTCGCTGGTGCAGGATTACGTCAAGGCGCACGGCTGGGCCAAGGATCGTCCCGAGGGACGGATGATTGCGTTGGTCGGCGACGCCGAAATGGATGAGGGCAATATCTTCGAGGCGTTGCTGGAGGGGTGGAAGCACGGTCTGCGCAACACCTGGTGGGTGGTCGACTACAACCGCCAGAGTCTCGACGCCGTGGTGCGCGAAGGCCTGTGGGAGAAATTCGAATCCATGTTCCGCAATTTCGGCTGGGACGTGGTGATCGTGAAATATGGAAGGTTGATGCGTGAGGCCTTTGCCGAACGGGGCGGCGAGGCTTTAAGAAAATGGATCGACGCCTGTCCCAATCAGCTCTATGCGGCATTGTGCTTTCAGGGCGGCGCGGCGTTCCGCAAGCATTTGCGCGACGAGATCGGCGACCAGGGGCCGGTGACGCAATTGATCGAGCGGCGCAGCGACGAGGAACTGCTGGCGCTGATGTCCAATCTCGGCGGCCACGATATGGCGAGCATGCTCGAGGCATTCGAATCGATCGACCATGACCGACCTGTTTGCTTCATCGCCTACACCATCAAGGGGGTCGGCCTGCCGTTCCAGGGCCACAAGGACAACCATGCGGGTCTCATGACAGTCGCTCAGATGGAGAAGTGGCGCAGCGTCCAGAATATCCGGCCCGGCCACGAGTGGGACAAGTACGAGGGCCTGCCGCAGGAGCCGGCCGCGCTCGACGCCTTCCTGTCGTCCGTGCCGTTCAATCGCGAGGGCAGGCGGCGTCTTAGCGCGCCTGAAATCGCAGTTCCCGAGCGGCTTGCATTTTCGCCGTCGCCGCAGATGTCCACCCAGCAGGGTTTCGGGCTTGTACTGAATGAACTCGCGCGCGGCGACAGCGCGCTTGCGGCACGTATCGTGACGGCGTCGCCCGACGTCACGGTCTCGACCAACCTCGGCGCCTGGGTTAACCGTCGCGGCCTGTTCGCGCGCGCCGAGAAGGCCGACCTGTTCCGCAGCGAAAAAATCCCCTCGACCTTCAACTGGGACGCTTCGCCCAAGGGGCAGCACATCGAACTCGGCATCGCCGAGATGAACCTGTTCATCCTGATGTCGGCGCTGGGATTGTCGCATGCGATCAATGGCGAGCGGCTGTTGCCGGTGGCGACGCTCTACGATCCCTTCATCGAGCGCGGCCTCGATGCATTGAACTATGCCTGCTATCAGGACGCGCGCTTCATGGTGGCGGCGACGCCTTCGGGCATCACGCTCGCGCCGGAAGGCGGCGCGCATCAGTCGATCGCCACGCCCTTGATCGGCATGGCGCAGGATGGGCTTTCGTCTTTTGAACCGGCCTTTGTCGACGAACTCGCCGTGATCATGGGCTGGGGTTTCCGCCACATGCAGCGCGAGGGCGGCGAGGGCGGTTCGGTCTATCTGCGGCTCACCACGCGCACACTCGACCAGCCGCAGCGGATCATGACGCCTGAGTTGGAGGCCGGCATCACCGAGGGCGCTTACTGGCTGCGCAAACCCGGACCGAATGCGGAAGTCGTTATCGCCTACACAGGCGCGCTCGCACCGGAAGCGATCGAAGCGGTCGGGCTGATCGGCGAGAGCCGCCGCGACATCGGCCTGCTGGCAATCACCTCGGCCGACCGGTTGCATGCCGGATGGAGCGCGGCGCGAAGCTTGCGCCGCGATCGCCGCGGCGTCGCCCATCTGTCCCACATCGAAAAGCTGCTCGCGCCGCTGCCGCGCGATTGCGGTCTCGTTACCGTGATCGACGGGCATCCGGCGACACTGGCCTGGCTCGGCGGGGTGCGCGGCCATCGACTGGAAGCGCTCGGCGTCGAGCATTTCGGGCAGACCGGCACGATCGACGATCTCTATCGCCACTACGGCATCGACGCCAACGCCATCATCGACGCGGCCGAAAGCCTGACGGCCGGTGCACCGGTGCGGCATCGGAAATTGGCCGTGTGACGGAATTTTCGCTCTCCCCTTGTAGGAGAGGGAAACAGAGCCGGTCTTGCGTCCTTCACATCACCGATCCTATATCCAGCCGCGGCCGCAACGCGGCGTCCCGCATATGGCGGGTTCAATTTTGCCCCCATTCGTGCAAGGATGCTGGCACAAGGATGTGGCCGAGCGCCCATTCCCCGACAGCCCGTGAAATCAAGAGGTCTACGATGGTTAACCGCATGCAATTCTACATCGATGGCGCCTGGGTCGATCCGGTCGTCAAGAAGTCCACGCCAGTCGTCAATCCAGCGACCGAAGAGGCGATGTATGAGATTGCGCTCGGCTCCAAGGCGGACGTCGACAAGGCGGTCGCCGCCGCAAGGCGTGCCTTCGAGACCTATTCGCAGACGAGCCGTGAAGAGCGCGTCGCGCTGCTGACGAAGGTCGTCGAGATCTACAAGGGCCGCATGAAGGAAATTGGTGCGGCGGTCTCCGACGAGATGGGTGCGCCGCTGCCGATGGCCGAGAAGCTGCAGGCCGGCGCCGGACTTGGGCACATCATGTCCACGCTTGACGTCCTGAAAAACTATCACTTCGAAGAAGCGCTCGGCACCGCCGTGGTGGTGCGCGAGCCGGTCGGCGTTGTCGGCATGATCACGCCGTGGAACTGGCCGCTGAACCAGATCGCCTGCAAGGTCGCGCCCGCGCTCGCTGCCGGCTGCACCATGATCCTGAAGCCCTCGGAATTCACGCCGTCCTCGGCGTTGATCTTCGCCGAAATCCTTCATGAAGCCGGCGTGCCGAAGGGCGTGTTCAACCTGATCAACGGCCTCGGCCCCGAAGTTGGTGCCGCGATGAGCGAGCATCCGAACATCGACATGATCTCGTTCACGGGATCTACCCGCGCCGGCATCGATGTGGCCAAGCGCGCAGCTCCAACCGTCAAGCGCGTCAGCCAGGAACTCGGCGGAAAGTCGCCGAACGTCATCCTCGAAGGTGCCGATCTCGTCAAGGCGGTGACCGGCGGCGTGATGCACATGTTCAACAACTCCGGCCAGTCCTGCAACGCGCCGAGCCGGATGATCGTGCCGCTCTCGAAGATGAAGGAAGTCGCCGCCATCGCCAGGGGCGTGGCTGAAAAGACCAAGGTCGGCGATCCGCGCGCCGAAGGCACCACCATCGGCCCGGTCGTCTCCCGCATCCAATGGGACAAGATCCAGGCCCTCATCAACAAAGGCATCGAGGAAGGCGCGACGCTCGTGGCCGGTGGTCCCGGTCTCCCGGAGGGCGTCAACAAGGGCTTCTACGTTCGCCCGACCATCTTCGCCGACGTCACCAATGACATGACGATCGCGCGCGAGGAAATCTTCGGACCCGTGCTCACCATCCTCGGCGCCAAGGACGAGGAAGACGCCGTGCGGATCGCCAACGACACGCCTTATGGCCTCGCCGGTTACGTTACCGCCGACACGGTCGAAAATGCCCGCAAGGTCGGCCGCCGCATCCGCGCCGGCAACGTCAACTTGCAGGGTGTGCCGAACGACCGCACCGCGCCGTTCGGCGGCTACAAGCAGTCCGGCAACGGTCGCGAGTGGGGCAAGTTCGGCCTGGAGGAATATCTCGAGGTCAAGGCGGTCGCCGGTTTCAACGCGGCGTAAGCTTTGCTTTTACGACAACGCCGGGGCGGATTTTTCCGCTCCGGCGTTTTTTGTTTGGACCGATATTTCCTGTCGTTCCGGGCAAGCGAAGCGCGACCCGGGACCGATAACCATAGCAATACGTTTTGAGTTAGGCTGTCGCCCCAGTGAATTTCACCGGTGGGCGCCTGTGGCTATGGCTCCTGCTTTCGCCGGGACGACGGAGACCTATCCCCCCAACGCGCCTTGCGTGTTCACATAGAGTGCGTAGATCGACTGGCTCGCCGCCATGAACAGGCGGTTGCGCTTCAACCCGCCGAAGCAGACGTTGGCGCAACGCTCGGGCAGCGCGATGCGGCCGATCGGTTTGCCGTCGGGAGCAAAGATCATCACGCCGTCGAGTTCGGCATCGCCCATGCCCCAGCCGCACCAGAGATTGCCGTCGATGTCGCAACGCATGCCGTCGGGCGTGCCGCGACCGGCGTCGATCAGGACACGCTTGTTGGTGATCTTGTCGCCGGAAGGCGAGACGTCGTAGGCGAGAATCTTGCGGTTCGGCACGCCGCGGGATTCCACGATGTAGAGGATTGTCTCGTCGGGCGAGAAGCACAATCCGTTCGGTCCCAAGACGCCCTCGGCGACGATGGTGGCTTTGCCGGTTTTGCCATCGATGCGGTAGACGTTGGCGTCGATCTCGGACTCCGCGACGTATCCCTCGTAGTTGCCGAGCAGGCCGAAGACCGGATCGGTGAACCAGATCGAGCCGTCGGATTTCACCACGACGTCGTTCGGCGAGTTCAGTTTCTTGCCGTCGAAAGAATCCATCAGCACCGTAATCGAACCGTCATATTCGGTTCGGGTCACGCGCCGGCCGCCATGCTCGCAGGTGACCAGACGTCCCTGGCGATCGCGGGTGTTGCCGTTGCCGAAATTCGACGGCTTGCGATAGATGCTGACGCTGCCCGTTTCCTCTTCCCACTTGATGATGCGGTGGTTGGGAATATCGCTGCACAACAGGTAACGCCCGTCGCCGAACCACACCGGCCCCTCGGCCCAGCGCAATCCGGTCGCCAATCGTTCAACCGCCGACAGCTTCAGCCAGTATTTCTCAAAGCGGGGATCGAGCGCGTGAATCGCGGGATCGGGATATTGCGTGGCCGGCTGAAAGCCGGGGCGTGCGGGCTTGTCGGACATTTAGTGTTCTCGTTGCCGTTGTTTGATTTCCTCGCCGTCCTTGTCTGCTATCATCGCGGTCCTAAGGCGGCAAGCGGCGGCGCTGCCTCGATGTCATCGCCCGCGAAGGCGGCCGATCCGGTATCCGCTGGTGCATGGAACTGAACCGATATCCTCCGCGTGCTGGATACCCCGCTTTCGCGGGCTATCACGGCGGAAGATCTGCCATGCCTTGCCGCGCACCGTGCGCCGCGCCATATTGCCGTATCTGAAACGAGGGATGAAATGCCACGCATATTGATGACCGGCGCGTCAGGGGGAATCGGGACGTCCTTGCGCAAATTGCTGCCGCCGATCTATCCGGATTTGCTTTTAAGCGACCTGAAAGCGCCCGCCGACCTCGGCAAGAACGAGAAATTCAAGGCGGCCAATCTCGCCAACATGGCGGAGGTCAAAGCGATTTGCGAAGGCGTCGACGGCATCGTACATTTCGGCGGCTATTCCGTCGAAGGTCCATGGGACGATATCCTGCAATCCAACATCATCGGCTGCTACAACCTGTTCGAGGCCGCGCACAAGAAGGGCGTCAAGCGCATCGTGTTCGCGTCGTCTAACCATGCGGTCGGTTTTTATCCGCGCCATCACCACATCGGTACCGACGTCACGCCGCGGCCCGACAGCCGCTACGGCGTCAGCAAGGTGTTCGGCGAAGCCCTTGGCGCGCTTTATGCGGACAAGCACGGCATGAAGGTGACCTGCATCCGGATCGGCAATTTCGGCGAAAAGCCGCTCGACCATCGCCGGCTCTCGATCTGGCTCAAGCCGGAAGACCTGGTGCAGCTCTGCCGGATCGGGCTCGATCACCCCGACATTCATTTCGAAGTTTTCTATGGCGCCTCCAATAACGAGCGCGCATGGTGGGACAATCATCGCGCCTACGATCTGGGCTATCGCCCGACCGGCCGCGCCGAAGATTTCCGCGAGCATGCTTTTGCCGAACAGGCCAAGCTCAAGCCGGATCCGGTCGGCGATTTCTACCAGGGCGGCGCCTTCTGCGGCATGGAGTTCGATGGCGACAAGAGGCGGATCATCGATCTGAAGTGAAGGATGGTGT
>NZ_JBAVCF010000640.1:0-5590 GCF_049586575.1 Bradyrhizobium sp. | reverse complement strand
GCGCGGCGGCGGTCGATGATGACGCCGCCGTTGATCGAGATGCGATAGGTCTCCTCGCCGAGCGGCTTTCCAGTGGCCGAGGTCAGCTCGGCCTTCACACAGGCCGTCCAGCCCAACCCACGAAGCTCGTGACGCGGCTCGGAGACCTGCACGTTCTGCGGATTGGATTGGGCGACGAAGACCTGGTCGAGTTTTTCGCGGACCATCCGCCGCACATCGGGCGTCGTCTCGAGCGGCGGCGGCTCAGTGGGTTTGGCGCGCATGAAATCCGGCACCGGCAGCGGTGACCGGCTGTCGGCGAGGCCACAGCCTCCGAGCGCGAGCGCGCAGCCCATGAGCGCGATTGGTAGAACAGCCTGCCCCATCGGTCCTCTTTAGTCACAGTGCGGCGGTTCAGAAGTCCGCATCTCTTGTGCCGCGAGCTGGCCGCGCGGACTTCTGAACCAAAGCCACAGTAGATCAATAGGTTTGGACCACTCGTGTCCTTTCGATTCCGAAGTTCGAAACGTGGCTCTGGTAAAATCCTGCGAACTTCGGAAGCCGGAGACTAGATACGGAGCGGATGACGTCGCGTTTTGAGATAATACCGGCTCCCGCGCCTGTGCCTGCTCTCACAACATCGCAAAGGCGCTCGATACCATCGCCACCGGCTTGTTGTCGGTGCTCCCCGATAGCGTGATGCGGCCAAAGCTCATGGTTCGTCCGAGCCGGACCACCCGCGCATCGGCCAGGACGTCGGACTGCGCAACCGGACGCATGAAATGGGTGGTCTGATCGACCGTGGTCATCGGGCGATAGCCGCGGTTGGCGGCAAGGACGGCAATCACCATCGCCGTATCGGCAAGCGACATCAGCGCCTGACCGCAGATGATGCCGCCATGCCGGCACAGGCGATCCGAGAACGCCATGCGCAGGATGGCGCCGGGCTGCCAATCGGCAGGCGCGCTCGGAGGCGGGTCGGATTCGATGTCGACGATCGCCAGGTCCAGGTCCTGCACCCAGGGTGCGAAGACCTCGCGAAGAACGCGTCTGGCTTCTTCGATATCGAATTTTGCCGGGATCGTGGGATCACAGGCCATCACAGATCGCTCCCCGCGCGCTTGAATCTTCTTGCATGGCTTCAACGACCGACTGAGTGCATTTTGTGAAATCCATTCTGGTGCCGCATTCCAATGTGAAGCGCCAGCCCCTGGCAAAGGCTCCATCCTGCTGTGCTTGAAAATAGCAGGCCTTGGGTCCTATGATGGCAGATAGTGTGGCGACTCTGATGTACGAATATCAGAATCGGGGACGCTGGTAGGGTGGATTTGACATTCGCTATCCTGTAGCCGCGCATTCATCATGCGAATGTCAAACCCAAAACTCCACCAGAAGCCTGTCTTTGCTGGTGGTCCTTTGATTCTAACATCTGCAAAAGTGCATGCCAAACCGGGATGCAAATGTTCGAATAGACAACTAGCTAGGGGGAGTAGTTTTCCAGATGTTTCGCCGGCTTGCCTGGTTGTTTTGCGTGATCGCCGTTGGGCTCGCACTCAGCGGCTGCACCAAGTGCGGCCCGATTTGGGACGACTGGTTTCCGTCCCAGAAATCATGCAGATCCGACCATCTTTAAGTGAGTGCCGGCCTGCTGCGGCACCATCCTTGGACGCTTGGCTCAGCAGGGAGCGCGATGATATGCTGGTGTCCTTGAAATTCCCAGGTTCGCGAAAGGTGGTTGCCGAGTGCAGTGCGAACTTCGGAAAGTAGGCATTGGGTCTTCCCAGGATACGGAGAGTTGTTCATGAGAGCCTTGCGCCTTGCGGCCGCGATCATGTTGCTGGCATCGCCGGCCGTTGCTCAGATTCCGAAGCTTAATCTGTTGCAGGACAACAAGCCTGCCAAGACGCAAGAGGAAAAGGACGCCGACGACGCGCAGCAAAAGGCGTACAAGGATTCCTTGAAGAAGATCCCGGATGCCAAGGCGCCTTCGGATCCCTGGGGCGCCGTGCGAAGCACGGATGCGCCGTCTTCAACGGCCAAGTCGGCCTCATCGTCCAAGCCGAAAGCCAAAAGCCGGGCCAGTGCGAGCAGCGGCGGCTCCGGCAACTGAAGTAGCTCGCCATTGAAGCGGACATGATAGCGCGTACACGACAAGCCGGCGCTTCGACGAAAAACGGCGTTCGGATTTCAAGACCGTTTGGAGTGGGGCTGCCGCTTCTTGCCGGCGGCGGGTTTTGACCCAGCCAGCGAATCCGCCACCAGGCAGATTCGGAAAACCGGCTGACGGAGCTCGTCGAGAAGCTCCATTTCCCACTGTGTATCCTGGCCCAGCTTGCGGCAAATTCCGCCGACCATATCGGCGCACGAACTGGTCAGCTCCTGCCAAGCGGCATTGTGGTCGGGAAGCTCGATGCCTTGCTCCGACGCACCCGAATAACGGCCATTTCGAATCCGAAAAAAATAGAGCGGCATAATACTCACTTACCGGGAACCGCCTGCGGGGGGCCCGGTTGAGGCCCCTATCGGTAATGCCGTCATTTGACGCCCGATACGACGGTGGATCAATTCCGGGAGGCTACGGGTGCGTGCGTCGAAATACCGCCTCATTCGCTTTCGGTGATGCGGACCAGGCCATCACCGGTGACGACGAGACCCTTAGCGGTCTCAAGGACATAGCCCAGGCTGAGCAGCTTCGACAGATGCGGCGGCGGCACTGTCGGATTGTCGGAGGCGATCGCGATTTCGATCAGGGAAGCAAATTCTTCGGGGGTGAGAAGCTTGGGAGCGTGAACAGTCATCGTCAACTCGCGATCAGCACAGCCGTGTCGGCCGTCCCGAAAAGCCATGTGACGGCCCGGGATGGCGTCACCGACAAGCATAGCATTTAATTCTGAAAATTGCTGAGCGTAACTTTCGGATGAGACCGGGGAGGCCACTGCCAAGTCGTTTCGAGTGGGGCCGTCGACCCCGTTGACAACAAGCCGACGACCCCGGCCGCGCAATTGAAATTGTGGCCCTGACGGGTCAGCTCTGCGCGGCCGGTCAGCTAACGCCTGATCCCGACCGCACGCGCTACTCAAAAAGTGTCTACTCCGGACCGTACGACTGCGCTCCCTGGAGGCGCGGTTTGGACTGTTCAGTTTCATGGAAGCAAAACCGGGCTCCGAAAGCCTCAGAGGGAGGAGCAAAAAGCGCAACGCCGCGCGAGCGGAATATGATCGCTTGGCGGCGCTGGCCTGGTCACCGAGGCCCCTGAAATCCCCTCGGTCGAATCTTGGGTCGGTGCCGGCCGCCGTTAGGTTCATTCTCGATGGCCTCGCGTGCGCCGATCCCTCGCCCCGGGCAACTCGTGAAAGAGGCCGCCAACTGAAGCGACGACTGTGGGCCAGCGCACGCGATGCGAAATATCGGGATATATTCTGTCCAGGATTTAAGGATGGAACCGTTCGTTGGCTGCTACGTTGGCGTGCCCGCGTTTCGTTCGCCCCCGACAAACCTGCGGGTAGCGGTCTCGGTCTGCTAGACTTGCCGGGGCCGTTTTTTTGGACACTCGCAGCGGCCGATGAAGCGCCGCCGCAAATTCAAAACCGGCGATTGTGAACAGGCTCACATTCTGGTTTAGCGACGTTCGTTATGTTGCGCTGCCCTCAAGTTTCTGGTCCCCCGGAACACCCATGGGGGCAGGCGGCCTCGGCACGCGTTCTCAGCGTGACGGGGCCGTTTTTTGTGTTGCCGGAAATGGCCGGGCGGCCGCGGAAGCGGGGATTGAGCACCCGCTGTAAGGCGCGTGTAAGCTCGGTTGGCTAGAGGTCCGATTCCGAAGTTCGCACGGTATCGCGGCAACCTCCGATGCGAGCTTCGGAATCAAAGGAACTCTAAAGACGGATCAAATCGGCCTCACCACGTTCTCAGCGCGGTGGGCCATTGTTTTTTGGGGAGGCTACAAGGAATCCTGTGAAAGCGTTTGTGCCGAATGCCAAGCGAAAGAGGCCGCGATCTGAGGCGGTACTATTTCTCGTTCGCCGAGTGTGTCGCAATCGCGCGTTCAACCTCTGTCGCGAGCGCCGCCAGATGTGTCGATAATCTCGCGAACAATTCGCGCTTGGATTTGTCAGTAGCCAGGTCTCGTATCAACGCGGCTTCCGCCGCTTCGGCGCGGAGCTTCTCCAGGGTCGCCTGCATGTCCATCATGGTGGCTCAGGCTACTTCGGCGCCTGCAATCCGCGGGAGTTTGCCCAATCGTCCAGATGGCAAGCGGTCTCAGCCCGGCTTGCCTTCGTGAGCAATTCGTCGCGCTCACGACAGGACGGCATGTGATCGGCTTTCTCGCGCACCTGTTTGGCGAACGCCGCGAGCCGATCTTTCAGGGATTCCGCTTGTTTGAAACGTCGCCGCTGTTGCATGGCGCACGCTCCATTCCGTTAGATCCGTTAGAGGAGGGCGGGAGCGCAACCGGGCGTTCTCAGTCACCGATAAAAGCCACGATCCGAGCGGTGATAGTGAGAGTGTGCATCCTTGGACTTACGGATGCGAGTCATTAATTTGGCCGGTTACCCTGGAATCCGCTGCGAATAACTTCGGCTACCGAAAGGGGCCAACGGCTAACGCAAAGACCGGCAAATGGACGATCGGAAGGGCCTGTACCTGCTCGCCGCGGTTTTGTCTTTAGGCCACTCAATCTCAATAAGATTTTAGAATCGAGCTACCCGGCGGATGCTATTGTGCGTTGCTCGCGTCCATTCGACCCCCAAAACTGTCTCGCGGGCAACGGTCCTGGTCCACCAGACCACTGGGGCCGTTTTCTTTTTGGACAACGTCCATCGTTCATCAGACGAGTAGCTGACCGGCATTGTGAGGCCGCTAACCGAGGCGGGCTTATTCTTTTTCTTTCGGCTTGACGACGGTCTCACCGCAGTGATCGCACCGATATACGGTGACCGCTGGTCGATCTTCGGTTTTTGGTAGCGTCGCGTAATGGGCCATTCGACCACCGCACTCCGTGCAAATCGGCCCGGGCAGGTTCTTGTCTGACTTTTTGGCCGTGGCCATGGACGGTTATCCAGCTTGCCATTGTTTCCTAATATATACGGGAAAAAGTGGCAATTGCCTTGCGTCAAAAGGGCCGATGCCCCGAACGTAACGGGACCGCTAACCAAAAATCCCGATGAAAAGTGGCCAGGGCCGGGGGCTCGGTACTGTCCTTGCCGCTTCCGCAATGAAAGAGGCCGCCCACTGAGGCGGCCCTCATTTCAAATTGACTTACCGGTTTTAGGCGCGGGCTCTTTTGCCTTTTCCTCTGCCAGCAACTGCAGCAGGACTTTATGCTGGGCGGCATCGTGATCTTCGGCAAGGCGCTTCTTAAAGAGGGTTAGGTTCGCTTGATGTATGAAGGGGTCCATTGGCCACTCCTGTCGGTTGGCCACCCGCTGCGGATCTTATGCTCTTAACCGAATATGGCCAGCAATCATTGTTCCATTTTGCTCAGTTCATGAAAATTAACGAATTGGGCCGCAAGCAAATTAGATCCCATGGGGAGTGGATATTCGGCCTGATTAATGCGGACCGCTCTGACGCGCTGTTTTTGACTGAATTGGGGCGCTTGGTAGTAGAC
>NZ_JBAVCF010000639.1:0-2036 GCF_049586575.1 Bradyrhizobium sp. | reverse complement strand
GCCGTGGAATGCGGCCTATGTGCAGCCGTCGCGACGGCCGAAGGATGGCCGCTATGGCGAAAATCCAAATCGGTTGCAGCACTACTACCAGTTTCAGGTGATCCTGAAGCCGTCGCCCCCGGACATTCAGGAGCTCTATCTGAAATCGCTCGCCGCCATCGGCATCGATTCGCATTTGCACGACATCCGCTTCGTCGAGGACGATTGGGAGAGCCCGACGTTGGGAGCATGGGGGCTGGGCTGGGAATGCTGGTGCGACGGCATGGAAGTGAGCCAGTTCACCTACTTCCAGCAGGTCGCGGGCGTGGAATGTGCGCCCGTTGCCGGCGAACTCACTTATGGCCTCGAACGGCTTGCGATGTATGTGCAGGGCGTCGATCGCGTCTATGACCTCAATTTCAACGGCCGCGAAGGCGCGGAGAAGGTCAGCTATGGCGAGGTGTTCCTGCAAGCCGAGCAGGAATATTCCCGGCACAATTTCGAGTATTCCGACGTCGAGATGCTGTTCGAGCAGTTCAAGATGGCCGAACAGGCTTGCCGGAAATATCTCGCAGCCGGCTGGAAGGACGGTGGCAACGGCCGGGAGCATCTGATGGCGCTGCCGGCCTACGACCAGTGCATCAAGGCTAGCCACGTCTTCAACCTCCTCGACGCACGCGGCGTGATCTCGGTCACCGAGCGGCAAAGCTACATCATGCGCGTGCGCGAACTGGCGAAAGCCTGCGGTGAGGCCTGGGTGCATACCGAAGCGGGAAGGGCAGGCTGATGCCCGATCTGCTGTTTGAATTGTTTTCGGAAGAAATCCCCGCGCGCATGCAGGCGAAGGCGGCCGACGATCTGCGCCGCATGGTTACCGACAGACTGGTCGCGGAAGGACTCGTCTATGAAGGCGCCAAAGCCTTCGCGACGCCGCGGCGCCTGACGCTGACCGTACACGGCATTCCCGCTCGGCAGGCGGACCTGAAGGAAGAGCGAAAAGGGCCGCGCGTCGGCGGGCCGGAGGCTGCCATCGCCGGTTTTCTGAAAGCCGCGGGGCTCGCCTCGCTGGACGAAGCGAAGATCCAGCGCGACCCGAAGAAGGGCGACTTCTACGTCGCGCTGATCGAAAAGCCGGGTCGTGCCACCATTGATGTGCTCGCCGAAATTCTTCCCGTCATCATCCGCACTTTTCCGTGGCCGAAATCGATGCGCTGGGGCGCGCGCTCGGCAAGGTCCGGCGCGCTCTCCTGGGTGCGACCGCTGCATGCGATCACCGCGACCTTCGGTCTTGAGACCGAAGAGCCTGACGTCGTGAAGTTTGCCGTCGATGGTGTCGAAGCGGGCCAGACCACGTTCGGCCATCGCTTCATGGCGCCACAGGCAATCTCGGTGCGGCGCTTTGAAGATTATGAAGCGAAGCTGTTGGAAGCGAAGGTCGTGCTCGACCCCGAGCGCCGCAGAGACGCGATTCTGACGGACGCCAAACAACTGGCCTTCGCGCAAGGTTTCGAACTGGTCGAAGATCAGGCGTTGCTCGATGAAGTCTCCGGCCTCGTCGAATGGCCGGTCGTGCTGATGGGTTCGTTCGATCAGGAATTCCTGTCGATCCCCGGCGAAGTCATCCGCGCCACCATCCGCAATAATCAGAAGTGCTTCGTGGTTCGCGACCCCAAGACGGAGAAGCTCGCCAACAAATTCATCCTCACCGCCAACATCGAGGCATCCGACGGCGGCAAGGCGATCGTTGCCGGTAATGAGCGCGTGATCCGCGCACGGCTGAGCGATGCAAAATTCTTCTACGAGACCGATCTGAAGACCAGACTCGAAGATCGGCTGCCGAAGTTCGATTCGATCGTGTTTCACGAGAAACTCGGCACACAGGGTGAGCGGATCAAGCGCATTGAGCGATTGGCGGCCGAGATCGCGCCGTTGGTCGGCGCAGACGTCGACAAAACCAAACGCGCCGCGCATCTCGCCAAGGCGGATTTGCTGACGGACGTCGTCGGCGAATTTCCGGAGCTTCAGGGCTTGATGGGTAAGTACTACGCGCTGGCGCA
>NZ_JBAVCF010000638.1:0-11080 GCF_049586575.1 Bradyrhizobium sp. | reverse complement strand
CCTTCGTCGACCAGTTTCAGGCGGCCGGCGGCTCGATGGTGATGGTCGCCAAGGGCAACCGCGCCGTCGCGGTGCGCGAGGCCTGCAAGAAGCACGGTGGCTTCTACCTCGGTTCGATCGGAGGCGCCGCGGCAAATCTCGCCGAGCACTGCATCAAGTAGGTCGAAGTCGTCGAATATCCCGAACTCGGCATGGAAGCGATCTGGCGGATCGAGGTTGTGGATTTTCCGGCCTTCATCATCATCGACGACAAGGGCAACGACTTCTTCAAGGAGTTGAATCTCGGGTGAAGTCCTCAGGATGAGGAGTCGTAATTGGGGATCAGGATGATCGAGTGGTTCGACGACCTGAAGCTCGGGATGCGCTTTGCGAGCGAGAGCAAGACCGTCTCCAGGGAAGAGATTCTTCGCTTTGCCGGCGAATTCGATCCGCAGCCGTTTCATCTGGATGATGAAGCCGCCAAGGACACGATCCTCGGTGGGCTTGCCGCCTCCGGCTGGCACACGGCGGCAATCGCGATGAGGCTTGCGCTTTCGGCAAAGCCGTTCGGACCGCATCCGTTGTTTGGCGCTGGCGTCGATGACCTGCGCTGGATGAAGCCGGTCCGGCCGGGCGACACGCTCCATCTCGAAGGCGAGGTGGTCGAACTGATCCCGTCGAAAACCAGGCCGCAAGGCATCGCGCGGGTCAAATGGACCGCCTTCAATCAGGACGGCGAGGCCGTCTACACCTTCAATCCGATTGCGATCGTGCCGCGCCGGCCGGCTTGAAGCGGGCGTTCGCAATCGCGAGAGGCCGGGCGATTCTGAGATTCAAGGCTGCGGCAGTCTCCCAAGCGGACATCGCCGGTCAGGTCCGGGTTGCGTCCCAGCCACAGTCGCAAGGCCATCCGTCACACTGCCGCCATTCGGCTTCCATGCAATGATAGTCTGACAACGAATCAGGAAGCCGGATCATGGCTGCAGACAGCGATAGTCGGATTGCGTGGCATCGAGTTCAGCTCAGGAAAAACCGCGAGGGGTTGAAGGCGTTGGAAACCGCCCGGTTCACCAAAGGCGAAATCGCCGCCGGGCGCGGACAAACGTCAAAGGCCATCGCCGACCTCAGGCGAAAGATTGCAGAGTCCGAGCGATGCATTGCGCTGCATGACAGACAAACCAGGCGGCCGGTCGCGACCGATTTTGGAAGTCTGACCGGCGTGAACTGGAGCAACTGGAACGCCCGTGGCGGCGACAGCCACTGATCTCAACAAGTGTTAGATCGTCCTCAGGCGTGACGATCACGCAACCCGAGCTTGCCGTTTGCCGGTGGAATGTTTTTCTTTCGACATTCGTGGCGCCTTTCAACCCACGGATACGCCCGCCTTTGCCCGGCTTATTCCGAGCATCAGAATGCGATGGAGCAGGGCCGGATAATCTAATCCGTCATACTTGGCCGCTGTCGCGAGTTCCTGGCTCTTTGCGATTTCGGGATTGGGGTTGGCTTCAATGAAATACAGGATACCATCGGCTGAGAGCCGAAAGTCGATGCGCGCGTATCCATCCAGCCCCAGCGTCCGGTAGATGCGTTTCGCGGTTCGCTGAATGCGAGCCCGCAGCTCCGGCGCAAGGCTCTTGGCCGGCCCATCGACAATTCCGACGCGCTCCTGATAATCGGGATCGTGTTTGACCTTCTCGGTGGCGATGGCCTGGCCACCCATGGTGCCGAATTTCAATTCCCAGACCGGCAGCACTTGCAGTCTGTTGTTGCCGAGCACGCCGACATAGAGTTCGCGTCCCTCGATATATTGCTCGGCGATGGCGGCGGTTCCGACCCGCTCGTGGATGAAGGCGACGCGCTCGATAAGCTTCTCATCCGTATCGACGATGGATGCCTGCGAAATACCGCGGGATCCATCCTCGTTCAGGCTCTTGACGATCAGCGGCAGCGCAAGGCGTCTTGGCCGTTTGACCTTGCGCCGCATCGGGAAAACGGCGAAGGCCGGCACCGCGATGCGCCGATGGTGAACCAGCGTTTTGGACAAATCCTTGCCGCGCGCCAGGATAAGGCCGCGCGGATTGCATCCGGTATAGGGAACCTTCATCAGTTCGAGAAAACTCGGGATGTGCTGGTCATACACCGGCTCGTGGTGGAACTGCTCCAGCATGTTGAAGACCACATGCGGCTTGAACTCTTCGATCTCGTCGCGCACCGGTTTGATTTCCTCCTGCACGCCGAGCGGGCGAACTTCATGGCCGGCCGCACGCAAGGTGCTCACGACATCGTATTCCGTTTTCCATTCGTTGATTTCCCGCGCCGTGTATCCGTCGGTCGTCTCCGGCGGCATGAAGTCCGGATGCATGAGCACGAGGATGCGCAGGCGCCTCATAGCGCGATCCATTTCCGCCGCGATGGACCGAACAGCGCGTGCATGGTCTTGGCGGTCAACAGGACCGTGAAGTCGGCTACAAGCTTCCGTTCGGAGCCGACGACACGAAGATCGAGCTCGCGGCAGCGCAAGACCATGTCGTCCAGCACAGCATCGAGCGTCAATTGGTTCTCGCCCGTCCACCGCGCCACCAGCTGCCTGATATGGGCTCGGTGTCGCCTGATGAAGGCCGAAGCCGGCTGATGCCGGCGATGCCGCGCATCGGCGGAAAACAGCCGGGAGAGGTCGCGGTCGTAAGTCTTCGGCGCCTTGAAGGCATAGAAATCCTGCTTTTTCTGGTAGTGTTCGCCAAGCGTCTGGCCGAGCTCGTGCAGGGGGTCGACACGCTCCCGCGTCGTGACCACGAGCCGCTTCCCTGCGATCTCCTCCATCAGTTCGTCGACATATTCGAGCTTCTTCAGCGCCGGCCAACCGGCATAGCGCGTCCGCCAGTTCGAGCGCGGCCGCAGCCACACCGCAAAGGTTTCGGCGAAATCCTCGTCCGGATGGCTCTGCGCGTACCAGAGCCGCAGGTGCTGGACATATTGCCGGCTGGCCGGATTGGGCCGGTAGTAGCGCGGGTAGTGTTTCGAGGACCGGCCGAACAGCTGCTGCCAACGCCGGCGGCGCTGCAATTGATAGCCGTGCTGTATGGCATGGCCTGCCTCATGGCGGAGGATGGCCATGCACTCGGACCAGGTGCCGCCCTCGACGTCGAGCATCATTTTCTTCTCGAGCTTCATCAGGCGGGGATGGGCAAGATAGAAGGGGATCGCAATGCCGGGCACATCTGCCGGACTGAACCATTCGCTCGATATCCATGCGTGCGGCCGCAGCCGGATGCCCCGCTCTTCGAGCTCTTCGTAGAGAGCGTCAAGACAATCCGCGAGCCAGGTGCCTTCGATCGCAATCCTCAGACTGCTGAGGCGGCGCTTGAGCAGTTGCTCATCCGATAGCTTTTCCCAGGGATATTTCCGGCGTGGCATTGGCTTCTAGACGTCATAACAAATCGGTGCCCGGATGGTGTCATAGGATGCTGCCGACAACAACCATCCAGTTTTCGCACAGGAACGGACTTCGCCAGCTAACCCGAAGCTCTGCGCCAACCCCGGAAGCAGCTTCGCCGAGGCGGCGCGAGTTATGGAATCAGTCAGATGATTCGGAGCCTTCGGGGCGATATTCACTCGACCGAGACGTGAACGACGCCGGATCGCATCATTCCAAGCGCACGCGCGGCGCTCACCGACACATCGATAACCCTGCCTCTCACGAATGGTCCGCGATCATTGACACGGCACCGGATTGAATGACCGGCATACGTCACCGTGACCATGGCTCCGAAAGGACGGGTTCGATGAGCGCAGGTCATCTCGCCCTTGTGGCCACGACCACCGTAGTAAGAAGCAAGGCCGCTTTCAGCCTTTGCCGATGGGGCCATGCAAACCAATACGACCGCGATAAAGGCATGCCGATACAATGACGCTAACTCTCTATTGGCTTCGGGATGGGGAAATGCTCGAAGCGTGGTACTTGAACGGACCAACGAGCCGAGAGTTCCGGCACAAAGGGGCAGGCAGCAGATCTTGGTTGGTCGACTTGCCGGCTGTCGCGCCGATCAAGTGCTATGGAACGCCCCAATCTTCTTGGGAAACGGACGTCGGAGCCAACAGCGGCGGCGCGGAGTTGGCCTCCTGCGAGCGAGCTGGACGTTGATCGGACTTCGCCATCAGCGAAGCACCATTCTCAAATCGGACGCGATAGACCTGAAGGTTCTCGATAACGCGCTCGACATAGTTGCGCGTCTCCGAGAGCGGAATGCGCTCCACCCAATCGATCGCGTCCACATCAGGATTGCGCGGATCGCCGTGCAGCTTTACCCAATCGCGGACGCGTCCCCGGCCTGCGTTATAGCCGGCAAAGGTCATGATGTGTGAGCCGGCATATTCCTTCAACAATGCGCTGAGTTCAGCGGCCCCCATTTGCGTATTGTAAACGGGATCGGAGACCATCCGGTCCCAGTCATAGGTCACGCCGAATCGCCGGGCGGTGTCGCGTCCGGCTTCCGGCGTCACCTGCATCAGGCCGACCGCATTGGCCGACGACTTGTCACGCTGATCGAACGCGCTCTCGGTACGTGCGACCGAATAGATGATGCTGCGCTCGATCTCGGGACCGATCGGGCTGTGCTGCGGAATTCCGATTGTCGGGAACGCGTAAGGGTCGAGCGCGAGGCCACGGGCGAGCGCCAGTTTGCCGATCTGCAACATGGCCCGCGCGTCATTGCGGCGGCCGGTTAGCTCAGCGAGCGCCACCAGCAACCCCACGTCGGTGCTCTCATCGGCGAGGTCGGCAACGAAATTCAGAACGAGGTCGCGCTCGCCGAGTGCATATAGCATATCCGCGGCGCGCACGCGCTCGTCCACGAGCGCCACCTCTTTAGCCGGGTTAACCGCCGCCGGCGCCCGCAGCTCGATTTTGTCGAGGCCGAGCCTGGCGCGTGCGAGCTGTCCGTAATACGCGGTGGGATGGCTCGCGGCCGCCTCATAGCTCGCATGCATGGCGTCTTTCTCGCCAATCGCTTCAGCAGCACGGCCTCGCCAGTAGTTCGCCCGCGCCAGCACAATCGGATTAGCGGAGCCGTCGTCTATGTGGGCGAAATACCCCCGCGCCGTTGCGGGATCATTGAGGTAGCGCAAGGCGATCCAGCCGCACGTGAAATGGAAGTCCGCCCGGTAATATTCGTTGGCCGGCAGGGCGGCATCGCGCACCACCTGGTAGGCTGCTTTAAACCTCGACTGATCCAGCAGCTTGCGGGCGAGACTGCGCCGTTCGCGCCACCATTCGTCGGTGTCCTGAAGCGCCATCGTCTCCGGCGCGGCCGCGAGCATCAGGCGGGTTGCCTCGTCGATACGATCGTGACGCACCATCCAGCGGATCCGGCAAAGCATGTAGCCCAGGTCGCTGCGAGCCTCGGCCGCAACGTCGTTGAGCAAATCGAGCGCCTCGTCTGTGTTTCCCGCCGCACAGGCCTTCACGATCGAAAGCTCGTCGCTGCCGAGGTGTTGCGCCGCGCGCTTCGCGCCTGAAATATCCTTGGCGCCGATACGCTTGTCCATGCGTGCACGATGGTCCTCGCGCGTCAGCAGGTCGTGGAACAGTTCGAACGCTTCGGTTTCGGTGCGCTCCGACAATTCATCCGACCGCCAGGTCTCGCGAACCAGGCGTCTGGCGCCGTCACGATCACCTTCGGCGAGCAGGATCCGCGCGAGCGCGAGGCGGCCCTTGGCGGTTGTCGGATGATCGCCGACGAAGCCACGAACGGTGGCGGGGTCGCTGCGGTCCTCCCACAGGCGCGCCTCAGCCCGCTTGCGCATCGATCCCATGCTCGGCCAGTCCGGATTATCGGCGATGAACGCCGCGTACCGGCCGAAATTCGTGTCAGCGTCCGGATGGCGCAGGATGAACCATTCAACGAGCTTCCGTGCCGCCGGGTCTCCAATGGTCTTCTGTACAGCGGTCGCCTCGGCGGTCTTTGCCTTGCGCGCGAGATCGATCGCATTCTTTACCGCCGCGAGATCGGCCGAAAGCGGAGAAGCGTCCGCACTCGGAGACGGCGCGTCGGCTGGCCGCGCCGACTTGTGCTCCTTCTCCGCCACATGCCTTGCATGTCTGGCCTTCTCGTGCGCCGGGTGGCGGTGATGCCGCGCTCCGCTTGCATCATGGTGCTTCCCGGCGTGCGGGGACTTATGGTTGGCCCGCGCTATAGCGCTGGTCGAACATACGGCGAGCACAGCCGAAATCAGGAAACAGAACAGCGGACGCGAGCGCTGGTTCATTCCATCGTCCCCCTGAACCAGCCGGACGAACCATGATTCCGTGCGGCTGGGCCCGCCCGGAGGGTATCACAGCGCGCGTTCGCAACTGTCGCGTTTCAGCAACAGCGCAGGAAAACCTCGGCATGATGGAACCCAGCGGTCGTGACGCATGGCCGATGAGCTGAAGGGCCGCCGCATCAATTTGAGTGTTGCAAGGATTGACCGCCCCGGCGTCGTGCGTAGATCATGGTGGATGGTCAAAGCATTCTCATTGGCGGCGCTGCTCTTCGTGGTTTCGGCCCACCCCGTTGCAGCGCAGGATACAAAGGTTTCCGTCGGCATGACGGGAATAGGAGGCATGAGTTGCGCCCACTGGAGGGCCACGAAAGAGCACCGGTCGGAGGGAGCCGTCTGGATTTACGGTTTCTGGACCGGACTGAATTACGTCGCTGCGGCAAGCGAGCAGCCACAAGCGGGAACGGACGCGACTGCGATAGTGGCTGAGGTTAAAAGAAGATGCGATCAGGCACCGTCGCAAACGTTAGCCAGCGCTGTCTGGAATACCTACCTCGAGTTTGACAAGAGGTAGCCAAGCCGGTGGCCCGGTGAGAGCGTCAGCCGACACGGATTCACGCCTGCGGCTCGTACATTTTGCACTTAACAGCTGGCGTCAACGCCGATCAGCTCCTGCGGGATTTTCACTCGGCAGGTTGAAGGTTTAACCTTTCCTGCGGCAGGGTCTGCGTTGCTCCCGATGGGGGGCTGATGTTCGCCTCGACGGCTTGCAATATTCTCCGATATCGCCAAGCTTGGCCGCGAATGGCGAAATTGGCGGTGGAGAGCCCTCGTGCGTAAAGACCTGTTGGCGGCGTTGGCCTGCGGAATGCTTGTTTCCGGCAGCGCTACTGCCGGGGAGCTTACCGGTACGCTCGCGAAGGTGAAGGAGCTTGGATATATCACCATCGGGCACCGCGAGGCGTCGATACCGTTCTCCTACCTCGACGACAAGCGGCAGCCGGTCGGCTTCGCCATGGACATCTGCGCCAAGATCGTCGACGCGGTAAAACGCGAACTGAAGCTCGACAAACTCGAAGTGCGGTATCAGCTGGTGACGGCTTCGATGCGCATTCCACTTATGGCCAATGGCACCATCGACCTCGAATGCGGCAACACCACCAACAACGCCGAGCGGCAACAGCAGGTCTGGTACACCAACACGCATTTCCTGACGGCGAGCCGTTTCGTCTCGAAGGTCGACTCCCACATCGGATCGATCGCGGACCTGAAGGGCAAGACGGTCGTCGCTCCGGCCGGCTCGACCAACATCAAGCAGGCGCTCGAATTCAACAGCAGATTGAATCTGGGGATGACGATCGTCCCGGCCCAGGATCAGGGCGAAGCGTTCCTGATGGTCGAGACCGGCAGGGCAGTGGCCTTTATCCAGGACGATATCGTGCTCGCGGGCCTGATTGCCAATGCCAAGGATCCGAAGGCTTACGTGATTTCGGAGGATGCGTTCTCGAAGCCCGAACCATATGGAGTGATGCTGCGCAAGGACGACGTGGCGTTCAAGGCGGTTGCCGATGCCGCGACATCGGCCCTTTACAGGAGTCCCGAGGGCGCGGCGCTCTATGCCAAGTGGTTCACGCAGCCGATCCCGCCGAAGGGGGCCAATTTGAATATCCCGATGAGCCCGGCGATGAAGCGTGCCTTCGAGAAGCCGACGGATTCGCCGGATCCATCGACTTATTGATCGGCGACGGGCCGTTGTTTTATCTCGCCTGCTTGCGGGGCGGCGCTAACGCTTGATCTGGGTCGCGAGATATTTGCTGATAGCAGCACCGTAGGGCGGCCGTAACATCTTCAGGCCGAAATCGCTCTTCATCTGATGATAGATCGACTTCCGGTGACTGAACTCGCGGAAGCCGTCATGGCCGTGGTAGGCGCCCATGCCCGCGGGTCCAATGCCGCCGAACGGCAATTCTTCCTGCGTGACATGCATCACCACGTCGTTGACCGACGCGCCACCTGACGTGGTTCGATCCAGCACGCGGTCCCGTTCGTCGCTGTCCGAACCGAAATAATAGAGCCCGAGCGGGCGCGCATGCGCGTTGACGTAGTCGATCGCCTCGTCGAGCTTTTGATAGGCCTTGACCGGAAGCAGGGGGCCAAAGATCTCTTCCTGCATCACCTTCATGTCGTCGGTCGGATTGAGGATCAGGGTCGGCGCCATGCGGCGATGGGGCTGCTGACGCAGATCTTCGCCGGCCGGATTGATTTCCACGATCTGGGCGCCCTTGGCGCGCGCATCGTCCACGTAGCCCGTAAGCCGCTCATAGTGCCGGTCGGCGACGACCGCGGTGTAATCGGGGTTGTCGCGGATCGTCGGAAACATGGTTTCGACCGCGGATTTCGCCGCCGCGACAAAGCCGCTGACCTTCTCCGCCGGCGCCAGCACATAGTCCGGCGCGAGACAAATCTGGCCGGCGTTCAGGGTCTTGCCGTTCATGATGCGCGCAGCCGAGGTTGCGAGATCGGCGGAGCGGCCAAGGATCACCGGGCTCTTGCCGCCCAGTTCAAGGGTGACCGGGACGAGATTTTCGGCGGCCGCCTTCATGACGTGCCGGCCGATCGAAGTCGCACCGGTGAAGATGATGTGATCGAAAGCCAGGCTGGCGAAGGCCTGCCCGACTTCAGGCCCGCCGGTGACGACCGCGATTTCCTCTTCGTCGAAGGCGCTCGCAAACATCTTCTTCATCAGTTCCGACGTTGCCGGCGTCATTTCCGAAGGCTTGATCATCGCCCGGTTGCCCGCGGCCAGCACGCCGGCCAGCGGCGAGAAGGTCAGGTTGACCGGGAAATTCCAGGGGCTGATGACGCCGACGACGCCTTTGGGTTGATGGCGAACCTCGGACCTGGCGCCAAACAGGCCCAGGATGCCCGGCGTCGTGCTCCGCTTCTCCGTCTTCATCCAGCGCGCCACATGCTGACGGGCGTGCTTGAGCGGGCCGATCGAGGAGGCGACGTCGGCAAAGGCCGAGACGTGGCTGGAGCGCGCGCCAAAGTCGGCGCTCAGGGCCGCTTCAATTTCGCCGCGATAGTCCACAAGGAGCCCAATGCAACGGTTGAGCCGGTCAATTCGAATGGCGGCCGAAGGCGCGCCGTCGCGCAATTGCGCGGCTCGCTGTTTGGCCAGGAGGGCGTTGAGCTGGGCGCGAACGGCTGTGTCGGAATCTGTGGCGGCGATCGGCATCGGTAACCCTCTCATCTGACTAGATGCAACGTGTCTCACCCCGTCTTTGCGCGGGTTCTGCCACCGTTGATAGCCCAGATCACGAGGCTGGAATAGCGTGCTGGCGGCGGCCGAGGGATCATTGAGGCTCTGGAATCGTTAAGTTCAGGGGGCCTTCAGGGAATTGCAGAACCGATGAGAAAACCCGCGCGAAAACGAACAGGGCAAAAGACCATTCTGGCGGTGGACGTCGGAGGGACCCACGTGAAGGTCATGACCAACAAGGGTCATACCAGGCGCGAGTTTGCCTCCGGACCGCATCTGTCGGCCAAGGAGATGGTGAAGCAAGTCAAGGCGCTCACCCAGGACTGGTCCTACAATTACATCTCGGTCGGCTATCCCGGTCCCGTCGTTCACGACCGGCCGCTGGCAGAACCGTACAACCTTGGCCACGGCTGGCTCGGCTTCGATTTCGCAAAGGCGTTCGGCCGCCCGACGAAGGTCGTCAATGACGCGGTGATGCAGGCGCTCGGCAGCTACCAGGGCGGCCGGATGCTGTTTCTCGGACTGGGGACGGGCTTGGGCTCTGCCATGATCGTTGACGGTATTTTGGAGCCGATGGAGATTGCGCATTTGCCTTACCGCAAAGGCGAGACCTACGAGGATTGCGTGGGGGCCAAAGGCCTCGAACGCCACGGCAAGAAAAAGTGGCGGCGCCGGGTTGCCGACGTCGTCAAGCATTTCATCGCGGCGCTGGAGCCCGACTACGTCGTGCTTGGAGGCGGCAATGTCGATAAGCTCGGACGTCTGCCTCCGAAGACGCGGCTGGGAGACAACGCGAACGCCTTCAAGGGCGGCTTCAGGCTGTGGGATACCCATGCCCCGAAGAAGCGCCGGAAGCGATAGGCGTGTCTTTGTCGAATTGCGATATAAGAGGGCTGCATGTCAGATCCGGCTGATTTTGACGCGCAATTTTCAGATGGCGAAAAACGTTTCCGCGCGCTTGCTGCGCCGAAAAGAAGAAAGCCTCAGCCATTGAGTCGTCGTCCTGAACCGGTGCATAAACGAAGCCCTCTTCATAAAGGCCTTATAAGTGGGCGTCAAAAAACTCAGGGAGTACAACCATGCGATCGTTCGGGATTTCTCGCGCCGCCATGATTCTTGCTGCCACCAGCGTCTGTGCGTTGGCCTCGCCGGCGAGCGCGCAATTGCTGAGCCACAAGGATCTGACCTCTTCCATCGCCATGACCATCGCACAAACCGCCATCGATACCTGCAAGGGTAACGGCTATGCCGTGTCGGTCACCGTGGTCGGCCGGAGCGGGGAGGTCATCCTGCAGGTGCGTGGAGACAACACGGGGCCCCACACCGTCGAGAACAGTTTCCGCAAGGCTTACACCGCGCGCACCTTCCGGATTCCGTCAGGCGAACTGGTAGATCGTTTGAAGGCCGATCCGACGCTGGGGTTGATCCATCTGACGAACGTGATCGCCAACCGGGGCGCGCTTCCGATCAAAGTGGGCGATGAAGTGATCGGCGGGGCCGGTGCGTCCGGCGCGCCCGGCGGCGAAAAGGACGAAGCCTGCATCAAGGCCGGACTCGATAAGGTCGCCGACCAGCTGAAAT
>NZ_JBAVCF010000637.1:0-9747 GCF_049586575.1 Bradyrhizobium sp. | reverse complement strand
GAGCAGAGCAGGGCGCATCGAGGCTCGAGCGATCTAGTGTCCCGATTCCGAAGTTCGTATGATTTTGCGGAGCCACGTTTCGAACTTCGGAATCGAAGGGACACTAGCAAACTTATTGATCTAGTGTGGCCCTGGTTCAGAAGTCCGCATGATCAACTCGCGGCTAAAGACGGTGCGGAGTTCTGAACCCGCCGCCTGGTGGATCAAATCGGCATGGCTGGTAACGTTGATAATCGGGAAGCAGATGGGCTGACAACCGCCATTCGGATCGCTATATCACCTCCGCCCGGCACGTCCGGGCTTTTGGCGTTCGATTGGAAGTGAAGAATGACGGGAACGACACGATCGAGCGGCGGCCTCGATGACCGCCGCAAGCGGCTCTTGTTTCGCTGCTGGCATCGCGGCACCCGCGAAATGGATCTGATCCTCGGCCGGTTTGCCGACGCCACTATTGCCAATCTCGCCGACGACGAACTCGGCCAGCTCGAGCAACTGATCGAGGTTCCCGATCCTGACCTCTATGCCGCGCTTACCGGTAGCGCGCCGCTGGCGGCCCTTCATGCTGGCCCACTGTTCGAGCGGATCAAAGCATTCCGCCCTGGAGAGCAGGGCGAATGAAGCAGCCAGGTCAGTCGCCCGCACAAGCGCTCACTCCCGGCCGTGCGTTGACGCTAGCCAATGCCGCCGAGGGCGCCGAGGGTCTTATCGTTTCGGATCTGGCGCGAGCAGTGGCGGCGCGGCCAAAACCGCCGGCCGTCAGCCTGGCGGTCGTGTGCCGCGACGGACCCCGCCTCCAACAACTGGCACGGTCGCTTTCATTCTTCGCGCCGGATCTTTCGGTGCTGCACTTTCCGGCCTGGGACTGCCAGCCCTATGACCGGGTATCGCCCCATGGCGGAATCCTCGCCCAGCGGCTGACGACGCTGGCGCAATTGTCGCGGCTCGCGGGCAGCGAGAAGCCGCTGATTGTGCTGACGACCGTGAATGCCATCGTCCAGCGTGTCCCAGCCCGTGACACCATGGCCGCGCAAGCGCTGTCAGTAGCGCCCGGCCACGTGGTGCCGATGGATTCGATCGTCGCTTGGCTGGAGCACAACGGCTACAACCGTTCGTCCACCGTCCGCGAAGCTGGCGAATACGCCGTGCGGGGCGGTATCCTCGATCTGTTCCCCGCCGGGCTCGACCTGCCGGTAAGATTCGACTTTTTCGGCGACAGCCTGGAATCGATCCGCAGCTTCGATGCGGAGACCCAGCGCACGCTGCTTGACATGCGTTCGCTCGACCTGGTGCCGATTTCCGAGTTTCAACTGACCACCGAGACGATCCGGCGTTTCCGCATGGGGTATGTCGCAGCCTTCGGCGCGCCCGAGCGCGACGATCAGCTCTATGAGGCCGTCAGCGAAGGCCGCCGCCATCCCGGCATGGAACATTGGTTGCCATTGTTCCAGGACCGCATGGATACGCTGTTCGATTACCTCGGCGACGCGCCGATTGCGATCGAGCCGCAAAGCGAGGACGCGGCGCGCGAGCGGTTCAAGCAGATCGTCGATTATTACGAGGCCCGGCGCGAGGCGCTCGAACATCCCGGCGGCGGCGCGATTTACAAGCCGCTGCCGCCCGAGCGGCTTTATTTGACTGAAGACGAATGGAGCGGACGGCTGCAGGCGGCGGCGCTGGCGCGGCTCATGCCATTCGCGGTGCCTGAAGGAAGTGCAGATACGGTCGACGCCGGGGCGCGGCAGGGGCGGAATTTTGCGCCGGAACGCAACGACGGCGCGATCAATGTGTTCGAGGCACTGGTCGGCCACGTTCAGGCGCTGCAATCGGCGCGCAAGAAAGTCGTGATCGCACTATGGAGCGAAGGTTCGCGCGATCGCATGGAAAGCATGCTGCGCGACCACAAGCTGCTGAACCTGACCAGCGTCAACGCCTGGCGCACCGTGCAGGCGACGCCGCGCAATGAAACCATGCTGGCGGTGGTCGGCATGGAAACCGGTTTTGAAACCGATCAGGTCGCCGTCATTACCGAGCAGGACATCCTCGGCGACCGTCTGGTTCGGCCGCGCAAGGCAAGCCGCAAGCTCGACAACTTCATATCGGAGGTGACGAGCCTTTCCGCTGGCGATCTCGTCGTTCACGTCGAGCATGGCATCGGGCGCTTCGTCGGGCTGCAGACGCTGGATGTCGCTGGCGCACCGCATGACTGCCTCGAACTGCGCTATGCGGCCGAAACAAAACTTTTTCTGCCGGTCGAGAATATCGAGCTGTTGTCGCGATACGGCTCCGACAGCGCCAATGTCGAACTCGACCGGCTTGGCGGTAGCGGCTGGCAGGCCCGCAAGGCAAAGCTCAAGAGCCGAATCCGCGAAATCGCCGGCGAACTGATCAAGATCGCGGCCGAACGCCATCTTCACGAAGCGCCGAAGCTCCCCGTTCAACAGCACGTCTATGACGAATTCTGCGCACGTTTCCCGTACGAGGAGACCGAGGACCAGCTTGGCGCAATCCAGGCGACCTTGAAGGACCTCGAAGCCGGGCGGCCGATGGACCGGCTGATCTGCGGCGACGTCGGCTTCGGCAAGACCGAGGTGGCGTTGCGCGCAGCCTTTGCCACCGCGCTCGACGGCAAACAGGTCGCCGTCGTCGTCCCGACCACGCTGTTGGCACGCCAGCATGCCAAGACCTTCACCGAGCGTTTCCGTGGTTTCCCGGTGCACGTGGCGCAAGCCTCGCGCCTGATCGCGCCCAAGGAACTCGCCCTGGTCAAGAAGGGGCTGACAGATGGCTCCATCGACATCGTGGTAGGCACCCATGCGCTGCTCGGCAAGTCGATCAGATTCAGAGACCTCGGCCTTCTGATCGTCGACGAGGAGCAGCATTTCGGCGTCAGTCATAAAGAGCGGCTGAAACAATTGCGCGCTGAGGTGCATGTGCTGACGCTAAGCGCAACGCCAATCCCGCGAACGCTGCAACTGGCGCTCACGGGCGTGCGCGAGCTGTCCATCATTGCTTCACCGCCGGTCGATCGTCTTGCGGTGCGGACCTTCGTGGCGCCGCACGACCCGCTGATGATCCGCGAGGCGTTGCTGCGCGAACGCTACCGGGGCGGACAGGCCTTCTATGTCGTGCCGCGGATCGAGGACCTCGCGGGCGTCAAGGATTTCCTAGAAAAGAACGTGCCGGAAATGAAAGTCGCCGTCGCCCATGGTCAGATGGCGCCGACCGTGATCGAAGACATCATGTCGGCGTTCTACGACGGCAAATACGATATCTTGCTCTCGACCACGATCATCGAGTCCGGTCTCGACATTCCGAATGCCAACACGCTGATCGTGCACCGCGCGGACATGTTTGGTCTGGCGCAGCTCTATCAATTGCGCGGGCGGGTGGGACGCTCGAAACTGCGCGCCTATGCGTTATTCACGCTGCCGGCGCAGCAAAAGATCACGGCACAGGCGGAACGGCGGCTCAAAGTGCTGCAATCGCTGGAAACGCTGGGCGCAGGCTTTCAGCTTGCCTCACACGATCTCGATATCCGTGGCGCGGGCAATCTGCTCGGCGAAGAGCAATCCGGTCACATCAAGGAAGTCGGCTTCGAGCTTTACCAGTCGATGCTGGAGGAAGCGATCGTCAACCTCAAGGCTGGCGTGGTCGAGCCTGCGGCCGACCGTTGGTCGCCGCAAATCACTGTCGGCATGCCCGTGCTCATTCCGGAAGATTACGTTGCCGACCTTTCGGTTCGTCTTTCGTTGTACCGGCGGCTTGCCGATCTCGATACGGACGAGGGGATCGACAATTTCGCAGCCGAACTGCGTGATCGCTTCGGTGTGTTGCCGGATGAGGTCCGCTATCTCTTCAAGATCGCGGCCATCAAGAACTACTGCCGCAGGGCCAATGTCGAGAAGGTGGATGCCGGTCCAAAGGGCGCGGTGATCACGTTCCGCGATAATAAATTCGCTCAGCCTGACCGGCTGGTGTTTTTCATCCGCCAGCACGGCCAGGCCGCGCGGGTACGGCCTGATATGAAGGTGGTATTCTTCCAGGAATGGGAGACGCCCGAGGAACGTCTTTTGGGCACGAACGAAATCCTCCGTCAGCTCGCCAACCTTGCCGAAGACCGGAAAGCTGCATAAAAGCCGCCGCCGGCCTTGGCCGGCGGCGGCTTATCTTCAATCGTCAAACATAGAGCTTACTTCGGATATTTGAATTCCGGAGCAGACTTCAGCGCGTCCTTGGTGGTGTTCATCGACGCCAGCCATTTGTCGTTCTTGGCGTCATAGCGAACACTGACCGACGACGGCGACACGGCGACATAACGCTCGCCCATACCGAGGAAACCACCGACCGAGAGGATCAGGGCGTCGACTTCATGATTCTTGATCGCAATGTCCGTGATCTCGCCAACCGTTTCATCCTTTTGGTTGGTAACGTTCAGGCCCTTCAGCTTGGAACTGAACATTTCGTCCTTCGACACCGTCGAGAACTTCGCCTCAGCCGGCGCGGTTCCGGTGGTCTTTGATTCCTGGGCGAGAACGGGCGTAGCCAGAATCGCCAGGGACGCCGCCATCAATGCAAACTTCTTCATAAGTTCCTCCTCCATTGCTGATGGATGACAATGCGAGGTTGGAACAAACGTTCCGCGCTTTAAATTGGGAACCTTCAGGACGCGGCGCGCCGGCCTTCATCATGGAGCCGCGCGAGCAGTGACTGCGCGGTGTCCTGCGGCTGAAGGGTTGCGACCGTGACGGTGGGCTCATTCCGTCGCGTGCCCCGGTGGTCGTGAGCGGTATGCTTGATAACGCTGGAGAGACGCCGCGCGATGACATGCGCCGTGCGCAAATCGGTCTCGGCAAATACCACGAGGGCCGAACCGTCGTCGTAAAGCACGCCGAAATCCATCTGCCGCATTAGCCGGCTGAGAAGCCGCGCGCCGTCCAACCGTGCGCGTGAATTGGTTCGGTCAAAGCCAAAGCGCGCCACTGACAATCCGCCGCCATTCGCAAGGGTCTGGCGAACCGCGGTGGCAAAATCGCGCTCGAAGGCCGCGGCCGTCAGTAACCCCGTCGAGGGATCCAGTAGTCCGCCCGCATCGATCGACCGCAGTGTCCGGCTGAGATGGCCAGCAAAAGCGTGCTGCCGGATCAAGGGCAGGGCGTTCGCCGCGACGTGCGCGGGATCGCCGGCGACAACCTCCAGATTTGGCAACTCGAAGACGGGCGCCAATCCCGCGAGCGTCGCCACCACGGGCAAATGACGAAAGCGTGAGTCTTCGCTGAGCACCGTGAGAAACGCATCGACCACCCGGCCCGTAAAGCCTTCGCCGAGCACGATGCCGTCGATGTCGCGCGTGTTGAGATGTTTGGCCGCGGCTTCAATGCTCAGCGCACCGACGACACCCATACGCTCTCCGAGCACGATGGAAAGCGCCGGATAGGCACCGCCGCGTCCGACCAGAAGCACCGTCGCGTCGCGAACTGGATCGAACTCGGCGACCGAGGTTTTCACCGCCTGATCGTTCAGCCGGCGCAGGACCGTGGCGTGCAGGGTTCGGACCCGAAGCGCCGCGCGCAAACGCGGGGGCAGACGATCCAAACTGCCGTTCGTTCTCGAAAATGGAATTGCGTTTTCCGGCAGTGCGCCCTTCGGGTCGAGCACATGCAACGGTAGATATGGCCTGATATCGCTGATTCGCCGGGCGAGCGAGCGCAGGGCGGAGTCACCTCCTTGGGGCACGGCCGCAAGAACGGTCGCTGGATGGAGTTGCACAACCGCGCGCGCGGCCTCGGCCCAGTTCGTTTCGATGACCGGAAACGTCGCTTCGCCAAGCACGGCCATCAGCGATGGCTGCTTGTCGTCGGACACGACGATGATCGGGCCTTGCTGTTGGGACATCGGAAACTTGGACCACACGCTTCGTTTCGAGGCGCGATCCTAGGTTGGCGGTCTTAATGCCATGTCAACGAGGCCTTCTGGCCCAACTCAGCCGGGGATCGTGCGATCCCGAAAAGCTTCCGCCATCAGCGGGTTAAGCCCGAGTTGGTTCAGCGCCTCGCGGCCGCGCGCATTATCCTGGGCTCGCCCGGCGAGGCGAAATCCGCAGAGACGATCAGGCAACGCCGTCAAAAGCGCCCCCTGTCCGAGCCGCTTCGCCCATTCCTGGAGATCCTGCGACAGGAAACGGTAGCCTCCGACGGAAACTATGCCGGAAGGCGGCGAAGTAATGCAGATCGCACCGGAAGAACGGTCGAGCCGCGCCGCGTAACCCGTATCGGCGTAGTCGGGGGGCGAGGCTGCGATCAATGAATCCGCTGGCGGCGGCGGAGGCGCATAAGCGGCCACTGTCACCATTGGCCCCCGCAAGGCCAGCGTGCCCTTGGGTGTCAGCAAGGTCTCTCCGGCAATCGAGGCCCCGGGGACGTCGCGTGGCGCTCCATGCGATCCCGGCATGATCGACGCCGGCACGCCATCGGCGGTTCGCCGCGCGCCAAACAGGCCGACTTCCCCAAACAAATAGACGTCCGTGAATTTCGCCTGCGCGGCGGTCCATTGTGCGCTCGACGAAATCTGTTCCGGCATCCGCCACAGGCCGATCACATGACGCAGTGTCGGCATGCGCGAGGACAGATCGATGTCGGTGAGCCGGAGCGCCATCGGCGCAGGAGCCACCAGCGTATCGCAGGCACTGTCGTTGATCTGGCTTTCCAGCGCTTCCCCGTCAAACGGGTGATGCAAGGCAAGCGTCCCGCCCGACAACAGCCAGAGCAGCAGCGATGAGGTCAATCCTGCGAAGGAGGAGGGGGCAAACGCCGACATCAGCCGTGCGCCTTGAGGCACGCGGCTTTCGAGGAAAATGGCAAGTCCCCCGGCGATCAGGTTGAGATGGGTTCGCGGCACCGCGCGAAGTCCATCGGACGTCACATCGAAGGAGACCAGCGCCGCCTTGCGCCCGTCCTGGACCACGGTACGCTCGGTTGTCGATCCGACCTTCAAGGCAAGGTCGAGCGAGGCCATCCCTTCCGGCAGGTCTTCGCCGAAGCCGCAGACGTGACGGATGGAAAACGCCTCCGCGGCAGCGTTCATCGCGAGGTCGGCATGACTGACGCCATCGATCTTCGCTGTCGTCACGATCGCCCGCGCGCCAGTGCGATTGAGCGCCATCGTCAGTTCCGATTGGCGCCAGAGCTGCGGCAGCAGGGCCACGATCAAGCCGGCGCGATGGGCGGCCAGCACGGTGAGCATGAACTCTACCGTGTTGGGCAGTTGCACCCCAACCACCGAATTGATCGGCAGTCCCGCTTCGATGAAATGCGCCGCCAGCGCCGCAATCGCCCGGTCGGCCTGGGCATAGGTCAGCCGCCGCGGCGCCTGCCCGGTGATACGGGCCTTATTGATCGGATCGAGCAACGCCGGCGCGTCCGGCTGGCGCGCCGAAATCCTCTGAAACAATCCATCGAGCGTCGGCGATACGTTGGTCTGGATCACGGGATCGACTTTGGGATGCGAATCGGGCTTTGGGAGCCTACTTCGGTTGCGATGGCCGATACCACCAGGTTTCCGGAAGATAACCCGTCAAAGCGGTGGCTTGTGGACGTTCTATCCGATTCCAGCGCGCGATCCATTGCTCGCGGACGTTAAATACCGGGATAGCGTAAAACCCTGACATCAGCACCCGGTCGAGCGCGCGCACCGCGGATACGAAAACGCCGCGATCCCGCGCCGCCAGCATGTCGGCGATCATGGCGTCGATGGCCGGATCCTTGGCCCCCATGTAGTTTCGCGTTCCAGGGTTATCGGCCGCCTCGCGGCCCCAGTAAAAGTATTGCTCGTTGCCGGGCGAGAGCGACTGGTCCCAGCGGTTCTGGATCATGTCGAAATCGAAGCCGAGACGGCGTTGATCGAACTGGACGGCATCGACCGCGCGAACTGTGGCTGTGATGCCCGCGCGCTTCAGGTCGCGTGAAAATGCCAGCGCGATGCGTTCCTGATCGCGCGTCGTCACCAGAATTTCAAACGAGAGTGGCGCTTTGCTGGTCCGCTGCCGCAGCACCGCGCCATCGAGCGCGTACCCCGCCTGTGAAAGCAAATTCAGCGCCGAGCGCAGGTCGGCGCGATCGCGGCCGGAACCATCCGTAACCGGCAGGCGATAGCTGCCCTCAAGGATATCGGGTGGAATGCGTGCCTCGAACGGTTTCAGGAACGTCCGTTCCTGCTCATCGGCCGGGCGGCCATAGGCTGAAAGTTCGGAACCGGCGAAGAAACCCGCCGAGCGGCCGTAGAGCCCGAAGAAGTAGTTGCGATTGATCCATTCGAAGTCGAACAGAAGGGTGAGCGCCTCGCGGACCCGAATGTCAGAAAATACCGGCCGCCGGGTGTTGAAAACCAGAAATTCGGAAGGGTGCGGTGTCGCGATTTTGATGGTGTCGCGGACCACCTCGCCATTACGCACAGCTGCAAAGTCGTACCCGTCGTGCCAGCGCAGAGGTTCGCTCTCTACCCGGAAGTCGTAGAGGCCCCGTTTGAACGCCTCGAAATAGCCGTTGGCCTCGCGATAGAAATCAAGCCTGATCTCATTGAAATTCCATAAGCCCCGGTTGACCGGCAGGTCGCGTCCCCAATAGTCGGGATTGCGCGTCAGCGTGACGCTTACGCCCGGATTCACATGGCTGACCCGATAAGGTCCCGAGCCGACCGGAGCCGCCATCGAGGTTTGCTCGAAGGTTGCGGGGTTGACGGCATGGCGGGGCAGGATCGGCATCAGGCCGAGGATCAGGGGCAGTTCGCGATCTGCCACACCGCCGAAATCGAACCGCACCGTGAGCGGGTCGAGCGCCTCGGCTTCTGCTACTTTCGAATAATACTGGCGATGATTGGGACGTCCCTTGTCCCGCAATAACGCCCAGGAGAACAGCACGTCATCGGCGGTGAGCTGTTGTCCGTCGGAAAATCGCGCCCGCGGGTCGAGGTGAAAGGTGACGTAGCTCCTCGCCTCGTCGGTCTCGACCGTTCGCGCGAGTAAGCCATAGAGCGTGAACGCCTCGTCATTGCCCCGCACCATCAGGCTCTCGACCACAAACCCGCGGATCTGCTGGACGGCGAGCCCCCGCACGATCAGGGGGTTGAGGCTATCGAAGGTACCGAGAACGCCCTGCACAAGCCGTCCACCTTTTGGCGCATCGGGGTTGGCGTAGGGCATATGGGTGAAGGTCGCGGGCAGCGCCGGCGGGCCATGCATGGCGATTGCGTAGCTTTCGGCGGCAACAGCCCTGTCGCAGCCGAATAGGACCGGGAGGCAGAAGGCGACGAGGCCGCACAGCACGGCCACGACGCTGCCCGCCGGAACCCACCATTCGGCGCGTCGATGTGATTCGCTTTGGCTCACAATTGACCTGTATCACAGCGTCCGGCGCTCGCGGTGACACGCGGTAAGATGGCCGGTCGGCATTGATCTTTTCGTACGCGCCTGTATGAAGACGTCCAATTGACCAATCGGGCAGGGCCTGTCACGCATCCGCCTCAATTGGCAAGGAGACAACCGCCAAAATGGCCGGCTTTCGGCGCCTAAGGCGGCTTTCGGCGCTTCCGTTCAGAAAGGGTTTTCCGCAATGAATTTCCGCAAGTTGGCCGCGCCAGTCAGACCGCGTGGGCGCGTTCTCGCCTTGATGGCGATCACAGCTCTGAGCGCCGCGTTCCTCGCGTCCGACGGGTGGGCCCAGACGCCTGCGCCGGCTCCGAAGAAGGCCGCTCCGA
>NZ_JBAVCF010000636.1:0-4764 GCF_049586575.1 Bradyrhizobium sp. | reverse complement strand
CACCGGCGGTAAAGGTGCCGAGCGCCAATAACATGAGAACGGCGAGCCCCGTCGCATTGGAATTGAGTATCGCCTGGACGCCAGGCAACAGAGTCATATTCATCACGAGCAGGAACGAGCCCCAGTGCAGCGCTTGCGTACCTATCAATTGTATTCGCGCGTTTCTCTCGTTGGCGCTGGACCATCCGGAGCCGACACAGACTAATCCGATCACCGGCGCAAGAAACTCCCAATAGCCCATGATCGGTTGTCTCAACAAACTGCTATAGGCAACGCCGAGCAAGGTCAGGATCAACACAAGGCTGAAAGGCAGCTCCCTGACCCAGAAGCTGACGTGTGGCCCATTGCTGACGACGGTTTGCCGGCCCGATCGACCATCCCGGGGGTCCGCATTCATGCTGCTCATGCCGGCTGCTCCGCTTCGGCAGTTCTTGGAGTCGACTCTTTCTGCCATGGAGAAACCGCCTCTCGGCGGTTTCTCCGGCTGATAGACTTGTTCGAATCAGGCAACTCGCTTGAAAGCGTCGCGCGCAGCCTGATTGGCACGATCGAACGCAGCGCGGGTCTCCGTCAAGACCGCCATCAGCGCGGACCATGACTGGGTCCCCATCTGCTCCATCTGCTTCTGGAGTTTTACTTCTGCTGCGGCGGCATCGGTCTGCATGCGCTTTACGGCGGTATCGATTTCAGCCTGACGCTCGGCAGCGAATTGGTTGGTATCGCCGGCAAGCTTGTCCGCGGCCTCTCGCCACGCCTTCAGTTGAGCCGCCGACTGAAGTTTGAATGTTGCCCGCTGCTGCTCGAATTGTCTGCTGAAGGTTTCGACGTATTTCCTGACCTCGGTCTCGAACGAACTCCATTGTGGTTCCAGTTTTTCCTTTGCACTGGTCCACGCGGCCTCGTTGGCCTCCGCCTGCTTCTTGATGGTGTCCCTGAAGATATCACGGCTCTTGCCCAAATCAGCGAGGGCTTTTTTGGCCTTGTCGCGGGCATCGCCCTGCACTTCGGCAACTTTGCTTTCAAGCGACGTGAGTACGGCTTCCATTTCGTCGAGCCGTTCCTTGGCCCAATTTACATAGAAGTGGATATTGCCCTGCGTCTGCATTGCTCATCTCCATATGACCAACCCCCTTTAGCCCAATTAACATGCCTCCCATCTTTTCTCTTGATATGTGTCAACTTCAAATTCCAGGATCTCAATCGAAAATAGCAAGATGTACCGTACCGACGAACGATCACCTCCCATTCCCTACTATTGTTACCAATCGACTTCCAGGGCTTTTCTTCCGGGTTCGACAGCATCGAGCACGAGCGCAAGATGTCGGAAGCGCACGACGGCACGGGAGAAAAATCGGGGTTATGTCCACGGGTTTACCGCACGAGTTTCGCACCGGAAACGATCCGAACACCCCGCGCTGACCTTCCCGAACATGTTCGACGACGGAGGTCAGGAAATCATGCCTCGCGTGCGACGACCGTGAGAGCCGGGTGAGGACCGTCTCTGCCCGCCCTGCCCTGTTCAACCGGTCGGGGCTCGGTAAAGACGGTCAAACGCGTCCACGCCGTGCCGCCGATGAAGATTGCGCCGAAGCAAGCGAAGATCTCACGAGGTCATGGCATCGTTCCGCCGAGCCGGCCGACGCCGACGGCTGTACGCGGCAGCGTCGCGAGTTAAGCGGTCGTAGCCCGACCAGGCAAGATTTCGCTTGCAGCGTCGCTGCGAAAGAAGCCGCGAGCTTCTCAAGCTCGACGACGGGATGCGGCGGATTGCCTTCGCTCGGCGATGCGGCTGTATAGCGCATCGATCTGCTTTTTGAAGCGGCCTTCGATCACTCGTCTCTTGACCTTGAGGGTGGGCGTCAGGCTTCCGTCCTCGATTGTCCATGGCGTGGTGGTGGCCAGGACTGCGCGCACTTGCCAGATTGGCGAGAGACTTCGCGTCTGAGCGGAGATGCGTGAAAGGATAGCATCTGTCGCAACAGGCCCATCGAGGTCAGCCGGATCGATCGCAAGGTCGCGCGCAAACCGCAACCAGGCTTCACGATTGAGCGCCAAGACTGCGACAATGCAAGGCCGTTGGTCGCCGATGACGCACACCTGCTCGAACATCGGATCGTTCTGGATCGCCGCTTCGACCGCGTTTGGCGGAACATGCTCTCCGGTCGAGAGAACGATGATTTCCTTCAGCCGGCCCGTGATGAAGACGCTGCCGTTTCGGACCTCCGCGATGTCGCCGGTTCTGAGCCAGCGATCCGCTGACAGAGCCTCCGCCGTCGCCTGCGGATTTTGCCAATAGCCTTGCATGACCGCCGGTGATCGCACCATGAGTTCCGATTGCTCGCCGAGTTTGATTTCAAGGCCGTGAAGAGGTTGACCCACCGAGCCGGGCAAGGTGCCCTCGATAGCGGCCGAAGTGACAACGGGCCCGGCTTCGGTCAGCCCGTAGCCTTCCACTATCGGCAAACCAAGTCCGACCAGGAATTCGGCAGCGGCAGCCGGTAGCGCGGCCCCGCCGCTCATCGCCACGCGCAGGCGTCCACCGAACGCGGAGAGGACCGGGCGGGCCACGAACCGTTCGAGCAACGGCCAGAGCATCGCCCTTGCAAAGAAGCCAGGGGCTGAGCCACGGCCGTGTTGGAATTCATGCAGTTCCCAGCCGAGCCGCGCAGTCAGCGCAACGATCCCGCGCATGAGTGGATGAACGTCCACTTCGCGGCGCACCACGTCGCAGATTCGTTCATAGAGCCGAGGGACAGCAACGAGTACGGTTGGGCGGATAGTCACGAGATCCTCCCGCAATTGTTCGGCCGAGCGGGCGTAGACCACGCGCGAGCCTGCCATCATGGGCAGGTAATAACCTTCCGTGCGCTCGAAGGCGTGGGCCAGCGGCAAGATCGAGAGATAGACATCGCTCTGTAGCGGGGGAATAAGCTTGCTGTTCGCTTCGACGTTCCAAAGGATCGCGGCGTGCGAGAGAATTGCGCCTTTCGGGCGGCCCGTCGTCCCCGACGTGTAGATGATAGTGGCGACGTCCTGCGGCGCACACCGCAACGCACTATCGTTCGGCTCACTTTGCGCAAGAGCGCCGCAAAGCGCCGAGAGCCGCCGATGGCTCGACGGCAGAACGGAAACTCCGTCGAGCCCCTCCCTCACCCAGACGTGCTCAAGGGTTCCGTCAGAGACGAGCGGCGCGATGGTACTCCATCGCGCGGCGGTGTCGATAAGGCAGAGCCGGGCTCCCGAATCCTCCAGAATGAAAGCTGTGTTTTCAGGGCTGTCATTCGCATAAAGCGGCACCGTGATCAGGCCGTTGGCCGTCGCCGCAAGGTCAAATGCCACCCAATCCGTGCCATTCGGTAGCAAGATCGCGGCGCGATCGCCCGGCCGCAGACCGCTGCGCGCCAACGCCCCTCGCAAGCAAGCGACGCGCTGCGCCATCTCTCGCCAAGTCTGCTCTTCCCAACGCCCGTCGCGATGCTCGCAGTAAGCGACGTTATCAGGGCTACGCCCAACGCGTTTGGCGAACAGTCCGGGAAGCGTCCCAGCCTCTTCTTGGGATATCAGGTCTGTCCGCTCTGGTGGCTTTAATCCCATCTTTTAATTTCAATATGCAACGGTCTCCTCCTCGTTGATCTGAATCAACGCGATCCGACCTTTCCGGTGTGTCATTTGCGATGGTTGGAAAAGACCTCGATCGCAAGGAACAATGGTGACCATCAGGAGAGACAGGAAAGCTCATCTTGTGGGCGGCGGCATCGGCTCTCTCGCTGCGGTTGCTTTCATGATCCGTGATGGCGGACTGCCGGGCGGCAACATCACGATCTACGAAGCTCTGCCTGTGCTGGGCGGAAGCCTCGATGCGGGCGGTGATCATCAGGATGGATACACCTTTCGTGGCGGGCGCATGCTGACGACCGACAACTTTGAATGCACCTGGGGATTGTTCAAATCGATCCCGTCGCTGGTCAATCCAGGCAAGACCGTCTTCGACGAGACCGTTGCTTTCAACCAAGAGATCAAGTCGCATTCGCGGGCGCGCCTCGTGGACCGGAACCGTGCCATCGTCGACGTGAGCTCAATGGGATTCTCGATGTCAAACCGGATGGAACTGCTCAGACTGATGATGGCGAGCGAGCCCGACCTTGGCACAGACCGGATCTCCGACTGGCTGTCGGCCGAATTCTTCACGACCACATTCTGGCACATGTGGGCAACGACGTTTGCCTTTCAGCCCTGGCACAGCGCAGCGGAACTAAGGCGCTACCTGCACAGGTTCATCAAGGAATTTTCGCGCATCGAAACGCTCGCGGGAGTGAAACGCACCGTCTTCAATCAATTCGACTCGCTGGTCCGGCCGCTTCAGGCGTGGCTTTCGGACAGGGGCGTCAATTTCAGAAGGGGCTGTTTTGTTACCGACTTGGATCTGGCTTTCGAAGCCGGCAACGTTGTGGTCCAGGCGATCAAGGTCGGGGATCCCTGCAAGAGCGAAAGCGATACCATAGCGGTGGGCGCCGATGACCTCGTCTTTCTCCAGAATGCCTCGATGACCGACGCATCGAGCTTCGGTTCGATGACACGCCCTCCCGACCAGTTGACGAAGCAGGACAGCGGCGGCTGGGCGCTGTGGGAGAAACTGGCCAGGGGCCGTCCGGAGTTTGGCAATCCGGCGGCTTTCAACAGCAGCATTCCCGAATCTTGGTGGGAGTCCTTTGCCGTAACGCTGAGAGACACGGCTTTCTTCGACAGCATGGAAGCGTTCACTGG
>NZ_JBAVCF010000635.1:0-4725 GCF_049586575.1 Bradyrhizobium sp. | reverse complement strand
ATCAAGGTGGAGTGAATTGATCGCGACGCGCCGGGTCCGGTTTGGGTCAGAATCGCCCGACACACCGGACGGATGCACGTCCGCTTTGCCGCCAACAGCGTTTATCCGAGCGACCCTCCCCACGTCGCCATCATATGCCAGAATCTCTTCCATAATTTCGGGCCAGATCGCCGGATCAACCGCCATATCGGCCGAGCCGCCGGCTAACCGTCAGCAATCCTTCGGCGTCGACCCTGCGCTTTGCCACGAAAATTCCCCCCTCCTGTCGGCAACCATAGCGAGTGCGAGGTCTTAGCCCATTTGGGTCAAGACCTCTGGTTGCGGTGGGCATAGTTTCACAACACGCAAGGCGGACGCATAGGACGCACGATGCAGAGAGGGCACGAACGCACCGATTTCCAAGCTCTGCCGAATTTGTGCTGCACCACAGGCCGACTGATGCGGAGCAATCATGAAATCCGCAATCGCGCTGCTTGAGACTTATCGGGCGTGGTTCATCGAACGCCGATTCGCGGGCCAGTCCAAGTGGTCGTCCTGCTGTCAACGCATGGGCCCAGGCTCGTTTCCTCGTGCACAGTTTTTGGCTCCTTCGTGGCTGCATCAATCGAATGGTCGCAAGCCACCTGCTGAAGGCATGCAGCTTAATTCAGAAGGGACCGGGGCTCGATGCGCGGCCCGGATCGACTGACGGGCCAATCATGCTAGCGTCTCAACAGACTAGATGGTTTATCGTCTTTGCTTCGATGCTGGGCCTCATTGTCGTGTCCGGCACAGTCAACGTCTTCAGCTTTGCGGTGTTCGTAAAGCCTGTTTGTAGCGCGCTCGGGATCAGCCGAAGCAAGTTGGCTTCGGGCGTGCTTTTGATGAGCCTTCTTTGCAGCCTAGGAACCCCATGTTTAGGCTTTTTGGCCGATCGTTACGGCAGCCGACGGATATTGCTGATGGGCATTCCTTTATTCGCCTTGAGCGTTTCAGCGTTTGCGTTTTTGGAGCCGTCACCGCTGGTGATGTACGCTCTCTTTGCAATAGCCGGAGCGTTTGGGGCGATGCACAACACGGTCCCATATGCAAAAGTGATTTCGAAATGGTTCGACCACCAGCGCGGGCTGGCGCTGGGCGTTGCCATGGCCGGCGTCGGCCTCGGAATTGCTGTGGTGCCGCAATTCCTCAAATTGTTGATTACAGACGAAGGTTGGAGGTACGCGTATGCGGGACTGGGCGCGTTTATTATGCTTTGCGCCTTTGTTCCGGTGATCTTGTTCGTTCGCGAGCCGTCCATTGAAGAAATGCGTCAGAACGCAGCTTTGGGCGGCGCGCCTTACCTCGCCGGCATGACGTTCGCGCAGGCCGCGGCGGGCTGGCGGTTTTGGGCGATGGGGATTGGTTTTTTCCTCGCCGTTGTATCAACAAACGGAACATTGGCGCACGCCATTGCGATGCTCACCGACCGAGGCCTTTCAGTTGAACGAGCGACCGCCGCGCTTTCGATCGCCGGGGTCGGCGTCATTATGGGGCGTCTAGCTTCCGGCTGGTGCCTGGACCGCTTTCCAGGTCCTTGCATTTCTTTGGTGTTTTTTGCGCTTCCGGCCGTGGGCATCGTCATGCTCGCCGCTGATATGTCGGTGCCGGCCTGGTACACGGGCGCAGCGCTTTGTGGTGTGGGGCTGGGCGCCCATGTGGGAATGCTGGCGTTTTTCGCCAGTCGCTACTTTGGACTCAAAGCCTATGGGCGAATTTATGGTACGCTTTTTGGCATGTTTTTGATGGGCACAGGGGCTGGTCCATTCATCGCGGGCTTGTCGTTTGACTATTTGGGTTCCTACTTTCCAGCGCTGATCGCATTCGCTACCGCGCTGCTGTCGCTTCCGGCCCTATTTTTGCCGATGGGGCCATATCCATTCGCCGTAGCCAAGACAAAGCCTCCCGAGGTGGGGCTGCGCCAGGTGGGCGCGCCCCTCGCCGAAGCCTGATCCTGAGCATGGATCAGCCGTGGGGGCGAAGGTAATCAAACATGACTGATGAAGCATTTCCCTGGATTAGCGACGCATCGGCTGATGACGGTTTGACGCGCTCCGCGTTCGACACTCAGTTTCCTCGGCCTTGGACGGTTGAACACCGGTTCGAGAGTTTTGCCGTTTTTGACGCGAATCATCGCCCTCTTGCGCATTTTTACTTTCAGAAGGGGCCTAATCGTCTTTATCGGTCCAATTACCTGGGCCGCGAGGATGCGTGGCACCTCGCAACGAGCTTTGCCAAATTCGGGGACTCTGTGGGGGCGGCGGCTAACCGACCCAGACGCAACGTTGAGGCGCAATTGCCTGCCGCTTTTGCAGGATCAAAGCCGGTGAGTGGTCACGCTAACTGAGGCTCGGAATGACAAACATCTTTGGTGCACAGCGTATCGTGTCTGTTCTCGGCCTGCTTGGCCTGATCCTTGGTCTTATTTTTGCGTTGCTCTCATTCGATTACTTCAAAGGCTACATGGCCAAGGCCGGGCTTCTAGCGGTGTGCGCGCTATGGGGTACTGTAACCGGCGCCGTGATCGGTCATTCCATTCCAAGGCCATAGCTCATAAGGAGCTAATCGCTGCGTGCGTCGGCATGATCATAGCCGCAGGCGATTCATTCGCGTAGGGACTCTTGTACCAATTCATCTAGTTGTCTTCAACAGCTGAACCTGAGCCAATAACGCCACAAGCTGTGACTGCCGATGAGCATCGGCCTTCTGAAAGATCGACTTCAACTGATTGCGAGCGGTATCCTTTGCGATGCCGAGCCTGTCGGCGGCTTGTTCGATCGCTTCGCCGGTAGCCAGTCGCGAGGCGAGTTTCGCCTCCGCAGCGGTCAGCCCGAAAAGGCTGCGCAAGAGCGCGTCGGGCGCTTTGTCGTTTTGCTCTAGATCGATCAGGGCCACTAGCGCGCGGCAATTGGCGAATGGGTTTTCCACCAAGTTGGAGAGACTAAGCGGATAGGCCAAGAGCGGTCGTCGCCCCGGACGCGGCAGTGGGACGGGCGGCAACAGAGATCGGCCGCTGCTGCCCCACAGCAGGGCGTACAGTGCACGCTCGAGGGCGTTCGTCGCCTCTCGCTGGTCGGCGACAAGCCGCTTGTTTATAACGCGAAGGCCGACGCCGAGCAGCTTCTCAGCTCGCTTATTTAGCTGGATGACTTGACTCCCGCGGTCCAATTGAACGACTGCCGTGCCGCTCAGCTCGAATGCCTCCGTGGCCGCGCCTGCCGCCGAAAACCCGATTGCCGACGCCACCGAGGCAGCACTAGAAAGGCGAGGCGCGAGCTTCGCAAGCTGATCGAGTTCTTCCTGCTGAAATGGCCCCTGCGCGATGGAGTGTTGGAGTGTGAGAATCCACTGGTCGTCCGGCGCAGAGATCAACCCCATGGCACCCCAGCGGAATCCGAGCGGCGCGAGAAACTCTTGATAATAGGGGTTGCGAGCGATCTCCTCGGGAGTGATAAAATCGAACTCACTGGCAACGCCCTTGCGCCGGGCCGCCGGTATTGCCCGATAGCGTTGATCACGCTCGATCCAACCGTCTCGGAGGTAGACGTCAAAGCCTTCCGAACACGACTCGCTGTGGGGCATGAGCGAGAGGCGGCCACGCATGGGAAACAGCGCCGCGCCGCGCGAACTGGTGACTTTTGCCACGATCTCCATCGCTGCATTCCAGCGCGAGGAGTCTAATGCTGCTTCAATGAAGGCGCGCTCGATCGCGCCGATATCCCACTTGGCCAATCCAAATTCCCCTTGGTCACCCCCCAAGGCGAACGGAATTCTTCTCGCGAGAAGCTCCTAGAGGCCGCTGCTGTGCGGTAGCAGCTTCAGAGCAAGCGGCTGTGGTCTATGCAGCAACACCGGCAGCTCCGGTTGCCGACACACTACTGTCTTCTGGAGATCAGCAAACGTGTGCTTTTTCGGCGAGCCGAAGGGATGCGGCATCGTAGAGTCCGAGAACAGCCCGCCAGAGATCGCGCGCTCCTTCACGAGACATTGCCCCTCCCAGCATTACCGCCGCCCACAACCTTACCGATACCGAAGGGCGTTGTTAGACACGACGTGACAAATGCACTCGGCGGTTGCGGCCAAGGGCCGCAACCGAATAAACAAAATTTATCGACCAATAGGCGTACTGCTCTTTTGCGCAGCAGCAATCTATAGCTTGCGCATGTCGCCTTGGGTCATGAACGTCATTTTTGGCCTTGCCCGCTATGTCGGCTTTGCTCCCGCTCGCTGCCGTGGGAGCAGACATCGTCATTGGCTGACTAGTGCCAATAGCTGCCGTGAGCAAAATGTCAGACATAAGCATTTTCATTGTTATGAAAAACCTAAATGGTACGCCGACTATATTCTCAGCGAATGCCGAGCGACCTTAGCGCTGAACTGTTTGCTTTTCGGCATTATATTTTTTTGGCATGCAAAATCGGAAGCTCATCTTTTGGAGATTGATTCCTGTTCTGATGACGATCTTGCTGCTTTCTAACACGATTGGTCCGCTTTGGACGGCCATTTTGCTTTCGGAGCCGTTGCTCCCGTTTGTATTTATCGTCGTCTTCATCGCAATCGGCTCGTTGGTCTTCATGACCTGGTGGCGAAATCAAAAGAGCTATTTTGCGAGTTGATCGCGAAATTGACCATCAGTGCAAACAGCTGCAAAGAAGCGGTAACGCGACCTATTACGTCAGCATTACGAATGAAGGCGAAGGGGGCGGC
>NZ_JBAVCF010000634.1:0-6678 GCF_049586575.1 Bradyrhizobium sp. | reverse complement strand
CACGACCGCATCGAGGGGCTGGAGCATATCGACAAGATCATCGACATCGACCAGTCGCCGATCGGCCGCACCCCGCGCTCGAACCCGGCGACCTATACAGGCGCGTTCACGCCGATCCGCGAATGGTATGCAGGCCTGCCCGAAGCAAAGGCGCGCGGCTACGAGCCCGGCCGGTTTTCGTTCAACGTCAAGGGCGGCCGTTGCGAGGCCTGCGAGGGCGACGGCGTCATCAAGATCGAGATGCACTTTTTGCCCGACGTCTACGTCACCTGCGACGTCTGCAAGGGCAAGCGCTACAACCGCGAAACACTCGAAGTGCTGTTCAAGGGCAAGTCGATTGCCGACGTGCTCGACATGACGGTCGAGGAAGCCGCAGAGTTCTTCAAGGCGGTGCCGCGCGTCCGCGAGACCTTCAAGACGCTGCACCGCGTCGGCCTCGACTACATCCATGTCGGTCAGCAGGCGACAACGCTCTCGGGCGGCGAAGCCCAGCGCGTCAAGCTCGCCAAGGAGTTATCCAAGCGCGCCACCGGCCGCACGCTTTATATTCTCGACGAACCGACCACGGGCCTGCATTTCCACGACGTCAAAAAGCTGCTGGAAGTGCTGCACGAGCTGGTGTCGCAGGGAAATACGGTGGTCGTGATCGAGCACAATCTCGAAGTCATCAAGACGGCCGACTGGGTGATCGACCTCGGTCCCGAGGGCGGCGACGGCGGCGGCGAAATCGTCGCCTGGGGCCCGCCGGAGGACATCGTCAAGGCGCCGCGCAGCTATACCGGCAAGTTCCTGGCGCCGGTGTTGAAGAAGGCTGAACGCAAGCCGCGGAAGAGCGGGACGAGTGAAGCGGCGGAGTAGCCTGAGGCCTCCCTGGCGCGACGCCGCCCCGATCGCCGCTCCGTTGGCACACCATTAAAGCGCGTCAGGTGATTTTCCTGTCGTGCCAATGTCCCGTGCCGCCAATTGAATCCGGTTCCATTGACCCAGCGCAATGTCCCGGAGCTGATTCCGATCCAGGTTAGCGCTTCTCCGAAATGACGCGCATGGTTGGAGAGAGCAATGCGATCGAATAGTCAGCTGGATTACTCTGTGCCGCGGCCGGGAACCCCTGAAGCCATTGATCTGGGATGCACCTGCCGCTTCATCGGCCACGATGCCAAGCTGGAGGAACTCGGTCCCGCCGGAATGCTGGCAGCGCTCGATGCAAATTGTCCTGTTCACGGAGCTGCGCCTCCGCTTGAGGAGCACGAGTGACATGTGGCGCAACTCTCGCCTTCATATCGGCCTGTTCATCCTGGTCGCACTGGCGGCCTTCTTCTTCATCCGCCAACATAGTGCGAGGGGAGCCACACCCGGCGCGAACGGCATATCGGAGGGACATCGCCTGGCGAAGGCCTGGTGTGCGAGCTGTCATGCCGTCGAGCCCCACATGGCAGGAATGCCGGGCGATCCGCCCAGCTTCGAGGCGATCGCCAACCACCCCGGAATAACGCCGCTTGCGCTGAAGGTGTTCTTCAGAACCAGCCACAAGGACATGCCGAACCTGGTCATACCGCCCGATCAGGCGGACGTTCTTGCCAGCTATATCCTTAGTCTGAAGACCAACTAGCTGCCGGCGTTCGCACCGCACCACTTTCCATGATCAGACGCTTCTGCAGGTTCTGCCTTGCGCGCGATCTTGACGCTTCGGGGCGGCGGTCTGCTATGAAGGGGAACTGATTAAGATCTGGCGCCGAGGCCCCATGACCGACCCGATTGACCGCGCGCCGTTCTACCACGACGGCATGCGCGAGCTGCAGGACCGCTTCGACGGCCGACGTGTCGCCGACGGCCTCGAGAAGCATCGCCTCCACTTCGAGTTCTGGGAGCAGGACCGCGATCTCATCGAAACGGCGCGGTTCTTTTTCATCGCGACGAGCTATCAGGACAACGTCGATTGCTCGATGCGTTCGGGCGATCCCGGCTTCGTCAGGATTACCGGGCCCGACACGCTCGAATATCCCGAATACGACGGCAACAACATGTACCGCACACTCGGCAATATTCACAGGAATCCGAACGTCGGGCTGTTGTTCGTACGCCTCGACGGCAAGACGTTCCGCACGCGCATCCGGGGCAAGGCAACGATCCACGACGAGGCGGAGACAGTTAGGCACCATCATGGCGCGAAACTCGTCGTGCGCGTCACATGCGAGATCTTCCCGAACTGCCCGCGCTACGTTCCAGACCTGATGGGCGCCTCAGTTTCCGTGCCGGCGAATCCGTTCGTTCCCCGACCCGGCTACGAGCCGCCGGCGCCCGAATGGAAAAGCCGGGATTACCTCAAGGACGTGCTCTCAAAGTACGACCCGCATCGAAAAGGCGAGGCATAACCCGCGTAGGATGGGAAGAGCGAGGCGAAACCAATCATGCTTGGCGTTGGGGAGTCGCTCTCTACACGCCACCCTCTCGCTCCTCGATGCCGATCTCCTCCATCGCCGCTTCGACAAACCCCTTCGGATCGTCGCAGAACTCGCGCAACGCCTTGTAGTGATCGGTCCGCTCGACGGTGGTTGGCTCCAACCCGGATTCGTTCAGACGCAGCAGCGTCGCGTTGGGGTAGGCCATCAGGACCGGCGAATGCGTCGCCATGATCACCTGACAGCGCCGCGACTTGTCCATGCGATAAAGCAGCTTCAGAAACTCCATCTGGCGCGCGGGCGACAGCGCCGACTCCGGCTCGTCGAAAATGAAGATGCCCTGCCGCTGGCAGCGCTCCGCGAAGAAGCGCAGAAAACCTTCACCGTGCGAGTGGGACAGGAAGTCGGGCGGCGGCCCTCCGCCCATCGGATATTCCTGCGCCATCTGGTCCAGATATCTCGCCACCGAGAAGAAGCTTTCAGCGCGAAAGAACCATCCGTTGGTGATCTTGGGCAGCCAGCTCGCGCGTAGCGCCTGCGACAATCGTCCACCCATCTGCTCCATCGCCCAAGAATGGTCCACCGTCGCATAGCCCTTGCCGCCGCCCGCCTCGTCATAGCCGGCGAGGATTGCGACCCCTTCGAGGAGGGTGGATTTGCCGGCGCCATTTTCGCCGACGATGATGGTGATGGCCTGCTCGAAGCTGATTTCAAAGTCGTCGCGGAGGAACGGCAGGCAGAACGGATAGGCTTCGCGATCCGGAATGAGCGTGGGCTCAAGCCAGATCCGCTTGAGATAAGGCGCCGGCAGATTGATGTTGCGGTTTCGCCGTGAACTCATGTGCTATCCCGACTATGTATAATCTGAAGCGCTTTCAATGGTTCTAAGCGCCTTCCCGCTCCCCGAGGTCGACATCCAAAATCGCCGCCTCCACAAATCCCTTTGGATCAGCAAAAAACTCGCGCATCGCCCTGTAGTGGTCGGTCTGCCGCAGCGTCGTCGGCTCCAGCCCGTATTTGGTGAACTGAAGCAGCGTGGCGTTGGGATAGGCCATCAGGACCGGTGAATGCGTCGCCATGATCACCTGGCAGCGCTCCGATTTGTCCATGCGGTAAAGCAGTTTCAAGAATTCCATCTGGCGTGACGGCGACAACGCCGATTCCGGCTCGTCGAAGATGAAGAGTCCTTGCCGCTGGCAGCGTTCTTCGAAGAAGCGCAGGAAACCTTCGCCGTGCGAGTAGGAAAGGAAATCTGCCGTCTGGCTCCCCACCGCGTCGAGATATCTCGCGACAGAGAAAAACGTTTCCGCTCGAAAAAACCAGCCGTAGCTGATCTTCGGCACCCAGCTTGCGCGCAGCGCCACTGTCAGTTCTCCACCACCCTCCTCCAGGGCTTGCGAATGATCGACGGTGCTGTAGCCCTTGCCGCCGCCGGCTTCATCGAAGCCCGCCATCACGGCAAGGCCCTCCAGCAGCGTCGATTTGCCGGCGCCGTTCTCGCCGACAATGATGGTGATGGCGCGATCGAATGAGAGCGAGAATTCGTCGTGCAGAAACGGCAAGCAAAAAGGATAGGCTTCGCGATCCGGAACGAGCGTCGGCTCGATCCATACCCGCTTGAGGTATGGCGCCGGCAGATTGATGTCGCGATTTCGACGTGAACCCATGCCCCCGCTCCAACACACGCAAAACGTGCGCGGAACATATCAGGAACATCATTTGGAGGGAAGTGGGATTACGGCATCGGTCGTTCCTGCGGAAGCTGGGACCCATGACCACCGATGTGAATTGCCGGAAAGTCGCCTCGCGTCAGAGGCTTGCAAGACAGGCCGCGGCGAATGGGTTCCGGCGCCTTGTGCGCAATTGCGCACCAGGCCTGGACGACGTCCCATTCTGGGTGGTTGAGGCGCACGCCGCGGACGGCGATCCCTCGTTCCCCCGCCTCACGCCACGGCTGACAATCTTTCGGCTGAATTGGGCACCTCGATATCGATTTCGAGCGTCGATACGTCGTTGCCCCTTTCCATCCTGATATTCAGCTTTTCCGGGTCGAACGCGACATGGCGCGAGACGACTGCCAGGATCTCGGATCGGAGCAGGTCCAGCAAATCAGGTTGGCCACGCAAGCCGCGCTCATGCGCCAGCAATATCTGCAACCGCTCCCGTGCGACGGGTGCAGATGCGGGTGCCGGTGCGGCGCGGCTTCCGAACAGCCGCGGAAAGCTCATCATGCGGCCCTCCGTCCGAGCAACCGGTTCATCAGGCCCTTCCGTGCCGCCGGCACCATCATCGGGATCGTCGCGCCCATCAGGCGGCGCGCCGCATCGACATAGGCGCGAGCCGGCGCGCTGTTGGCGTCGTTCAACGTCACGGGAGAGCCTACATTGGAGGCGCGCAACACGTCCTGGCTCTCGGGAATGATGCCGAGCAGCGGCGTCGCCAGGATATCCAGCACGTCCTCGATCGTCAGCATTTCGCCTCGCGCCGCGCGCGCGGTGTCGAACCGGGTGATCAGGAGATGCTTCTGCACCGCCTCACCCTTTTCGGCCCTCACGGTCTTGGAATCGAGCATGCCGATGATGCGGTCGGAATCGCGCACTGACGACACTTCGGGATTGCTGACGACGACGGCTTCGTCCGCGTAGCGCATCGCCAGCATCGCGCCCCGCTCGATGCCGGCCGGGCTGTCGCAGATGATCCAGTCGAACCTGGTGCGCAATTCCCCGATGATCTTGCCGACGCCTTCCTCCGTCAGCGCATCCTTGTCCCTGGTTTGCGAAGCCGGCAGCAGCCACAGATTTTCCAGACGCTTGTCGCGAATGAGAGCCTGCGAAAGGTTCGCGATGCCCTGCACCACGTTGATGAAGTCGAAGACGACCCGCCGTTCCGCACCCAACACGAGATCGAGGTTACGCAAGCCGACGTCGAAGTCGACGACGACCACCTTCTCTCCCATTTGCGCAAGCGCCGCCCCGAGAGCAGCGGTCGAAGTGGTCTTGCCGACGCCGCCTTTGCCTGACGTCACAACCACAACTTTGGCCATTCTTGTTCTCCCAAAACCAATTAATTGAGTGGTGTAATTTGCACGACGTCCCCTGCGAGCCAGACTTGCGTCGGCCCGTGGTACAGAGTGGCGTCGATCTGTTCCGCAGTGAGGTAGTATCCGTCGATGGCCAGAAGCTCGGCCTCGATTTTCTGGCTGTAGATCCGTGCGCTCAAATTGCCGTTGATGCCGGCCATCGCGCGGCCGCGCAGCGTTCCATAGACGTGGATCGAGCCGCCGGCGACAATCTCGGCGCCGGAACTGACCGATCCGACGACGGTGATGTCACCCTCGGGAAAGACGACCGACTGGCCGGAACGCACCTGGGTGTCGAGCAGCAGCGACGCCGCTTTGGGTTTCGCTTCGGTTTTTTTCGGTGGTGGATTATTCGGAATGACGCACTGGCGGCCGCCCATCATCAAAGGCGGCATACTCGTCGTGAGACGCGTGGCGTCCACGCCCTCGATGCCGAGAATGCGGAGATCCCGTTGTTCGAGGTTCGCGACGAGTTGGGCAATCGCGTTCTGGCTCAGATCGACCGCCGACAGATCAAGCACCACCGGTTTACCGACGAAAAAGCCGGGCGACTGGCGTAGCGCGGCGTCGACCTCCGCAAGCCAGTCCAGGATCGGCACAACAGGGGAAAATACGAACGCTACATAAGATCGCCCCCGTATGCGGAAAGGCTTAGGTTTTGTCCCCACAACGGCATCCATGACGACGGCTACACCTTTGGTTGGCCGGACGCGCAAATGGCCGGACGTGACTACCGAACGCGAGCAAACTCCCCATGCCCGCGTTTGGCTGTTGATCGGAACTGAAGTGAGTCGGCGGGCGAAATTGAGTCGAAAAAAGGAAACGGTTGGGGCGCCGTGCAGCGAAACGTTGTCATTGCGGATACGCCGCTCGGGTTCTCTGTCCGAACTTCGCCACATTCGCCCGCGCTTGCGTCGTCATTCCGGGATGCGCCGCCACGTGCATTCCTCCCGACATTGGTTTGGCGCAAAGGATTCCGAACTCGCCGCTCTCGCGGCGTTCCGGATGAAGCAATTGCTGATCACTTGACACGAATTCGGTCGCAGCAACTTGCCGGTCGTGCCAATTGGCGGCATCGGCGTGGCGCCAGCGCCGAAAACTTCCCCTTGCGTTGTCGGGCAAATCACGTCCAATAATTCGGCCGTCTCGCGCTCCTCACGGAGGGGCGCTTCGCGGTCGTCACGAACGTTGAGCGCGGGA
>NZ_JBAVCF010000633.1:0-3581 GCF_049586575.1 Bradyrhizobium sp. | reverse complement strand
CTGCTCGCCGCGCCCAGTGCGCCGGGTCGCGTCAAACGTCTGATCGAGTTGCGCAAGGACGCTGCGGGCGTTGTCGACAAAGACGCGGCCCGCATCGGTCAGTTCGACACCGCGCGCTTTGCGGCGGAACAGCTGCACATCGAGTTCGCGCTCGATCTCATTGATCTGTCTACTGAGCGGCGGCGGCTGCATGTCAAGGCGCTCCGCGGCCCGCGTGATGTTGCGTTCCTCCGCGACCGCGATGACATATCGAAGCTGCCTCACGTCCAAGCTAATACCCACAGAGTAACGATAATGATGAAGCATTATAATAGCTCAGTGGGCTTGATAAAGCTATTGGATGGGCCCGCAGCATTGCGGCCGGCTTGATCGTGGTCGGGCGCCGCAGGTCAGGATGAAGGAGCACGCGATGAAATTGATCTTGGCTCTGCTGCTGGCGACTCTTGCCTTAGCAGTCGGAAACCACGCGCATGCGCAGACTTGGCCGGCGAAACCACTGGTGGCGGTCGTTCCGGTTGGCGCAGGCAGCCTCGCCGACACGATCGCACGCCTAGTATTGGATCGCTTGGCATCGCAGCTTGGCCAACCCATCATCGTGGAGAATCGAACCGGCGCTGGCGGTACGATTGGCGCGGCGTTTGTGGCGAAATCGCCGGCAGACGGTTACACGCTTCTGATACATTCCAACGCGCACACCATCGCGCCGGCGCTCTACCCCAGCCTGAGCTATGATCCGGCACGCGATTTTGCTGCGGTTGCTCCTCTCGGAATTTCTCCGCTCGTCCTGGTCGTTTCGGCGAGCAAGGGTTTCAAGACCGTTGGCGATCTCATTGCCGCCGGCAAGGCAAAGCCGAACTCGCTGACTTTCGCGTCTGTCGGGGTCGGCACTGCCACTCACCTGAGTGCCGAACGCTTTCGCGCCAGCACCGGAATTAATGCCGTTCACGTGCCGTTCCGAGGTGGCCCGCAGGCCATGACCGAAGTGATGGCCGGGCGAGTCGACTTCTTCTTCGGGCCTCTCGGCCTGGTGCTGCCGCAAATACGCGATGGGAAGCTAGTCCCCCTGGTCGTGAACGGTTACCGGCGATCCGCAGCTCTGCCAAACGTGCCGACCACATCGGAAGTGGGCCTTGCCAATGCTGAATTCCCAATCTGGTTTGGCATGTTCGCTCCGGCGCAGACTCCGCGTGCTATCGTCGACAAGCTTCACGACCAGACCCTCAGGGCTGAACAAACAGGTGACGTCAAGGACAAGCTTGCCCGTTTGGCCGTCGATCCGATGACCATGACGGCGGATCAGTTCGCAGCCTTTGTCGCAAAGGAAGTCGCCGCCAACGCAGCTCTGGTCAAAATGGCCGGCATCAAGCTGCAAGCAGATTGAGCTGCGCGTCGATCACGCCAACGCATCCAAAACCATGCCGGCGGAGCAAACAAAGCTCAAGCGCGCGGGGACCGGTCTGCGCGCTTTCGATCGCGAACGCGCCTGCCCGGGATATACGCTGTTCGCGCCGTATCAGAGCGCCGACCCGACAGTCTATCTCATCGATCTCGACGGCACGCCCCTTCACACCTGGCGCATGCCGTACCCGGCTCAGTACGCTCGCCTGACCGAACGCGGCACGCTGTTTTACAATGGCAAGACCCCCGGTGAGCCACACAATTTTCTTTCCGACAAACCCTACAAGGTTGGTGCGGTGTTAGAGACGGATTGGAGCGGTCGCGTGCTCTGGGAGATGCGCCATCCCGATCATCACCACGACGGAATTTTGCTGCGAAACGGCAATGTGATGCTGCTCACCCTTGCCAAGCTGCCACGCGAACTGGTCGCAAAAGTAAAGGGTGGCATGCCAGGTAGCGAGCACAAGGGCGACATGTACGGCGACCATTTGGTGGAGATGACGACCGACGGGCGGTTGGTCCGGGAATACCGCCTCTGGGAGCAACTAGATCCGGAAACCGACCGGATAACCGCGATTCAGGAGCTGCGCGACGCTTGGAGCAATGGTAATGGACTCGCCGAACTGCCGAACGGCGACATCGTCGTGAGCTTTCGGACGATCTCCACTGTGGTCGTTGTCGAGCGTCGGACTGGCGTCATCGTCTGGAAGCTCGGCGCGCCGCCGCTATGCGGCCAACATGCGCCGACGCCGCTACCCAACGGCAATTTGCTGATTTTCGACAACGGACCGCACCGGCTCGACCATCCAATGCCGTTCTCGCGGGTGATCGAGGTCGAGCCCAAGACCAGAAAGATCGCTTGGCAATATCGTGAACGACGCGAGAGCGACTTTTTCAGTCCTCGAATCTCGAACGCTCAGCGCCTGCCGAACGGCAACACACTCATTTGCGAAGGCGACTTCGGACGCCTGTTTGAGGTCACGGCCGCCTGCGATCTCGTCTGGGAATACGTCAATCCCTATTTCGGCGGCGCTCCGACTAACAATCGCGTGTTCCGCGCCTATCGGTACAGCGCGGAAGAGATCGCGCGGGCGAGAGCGACCAGACACGCTTCGTAAGGCCAGTGAGCTATTTTGCTCAGACGACGGACGGAAAGAATTGGAAAACTAAACATGAATGCCGGCGCTCGGCTCATTATCTCGGGAGACATTGGATGAAACTTCCCCACCGTAGGCAATTTCTGCGTCTGGCCGCGGGCGCTGCCGCGCTGCCGGCTCTGCCTCGCATGGTACTGGCGCAAGCCTATCCGACGCGGCCGGTGCGCATCATTGTCGGTTATCCTCCCGGCGGTCCGAATGACCTCGTCGCCCGCCTGATGGGCCAATGGCTGTCAGAACGGCTCGGCCAGCCGTTCATCATCGAGAACCGGCCGGGCGCCCCACCAATATCGCCACCGAGGCGGTCGTGCGCGCGCCTGCCGATGGGTACACGCTCCTTCTGCTCGACACGGCAGGTGCGTTCAACGCGACGCTATACGACAAGCTCAATTTCAATCTCATTCGCGACATCGCGCCGGTCGCGGGCATTGTCCGTGCGCCCAGTGTCTTGGAGATTAATCCGTCGGTTCCTGCCAAGACGGTTCCAGAGTTTATCGCCTATGCCAAGGCCAATCCCGGCAAACTCAACATGGCGTCGAGTGGGATCGGAGTTCCCTCCCATGTCTTCGGCGAGCTGTTCAAGATAATGACCGGGGTGAACTTGGTGAACGTGCCCTATCGCGGGGCGGCGCCTGCGGTTACTGCCCTGCTCGCCGGACAGGTCCAGGTCTATTTCGACCCCATCCCCAGTTCGATCGGCTACATCAGGGCCGGCAAGGTACGTCCGCTGGCAATAACCAGCGCAACGCGCTCGAAAGCATTACCCGACCTGCCGACTGTCAGTGAGTTTGTGCCGGGCTACGAAGCGAGCATCTGGTGGGCCGTCGGCGCACCGAAAGCGACGCCGGCCGAGATAGTCGACAAGCTCAACAAGGAGATCAACGCGGCTCTCGACGACCCTAAGATGAAGGCTCGTCTCGCTGACCTCGGCGGCGTGGCGCTGCCGGGATCGTCGGCTGAATTTGGAAAGCTGATCGCCGACGAAACCGAGAAATGGGCCAAGGTGATCAAAATTGCCGGCATCAA
>NZ_JBAVCF010000632.1:0-5921 GCF_049586575.1 Bradyrhizobium sp. | reverse complement strand
ATCTCGGCGAATTTCAATTCGGGCAGTGGGGGGATGGAAGGAGGCTCGGCGCGGAGCGGGGCGGCCGAAAACAGCGCGACGAACAGCAATGCGGAAAACTTCCGAAACGACATCGAAAACCCCGACTCAGTTGCCGTCGACACCTAAGAAACTTGCACCTCGACCAGCCCCAATCCCTCAAGTTCGAAACGATAATGGGCGTCGTGTTCGGGGAAGACGGTTTTCATGACGCTTCCGGTCATCACGACCTGACCGGCCTTCAATGTGAGGCCGCGTGTGGCCAACTGGGTGGCGAGCCACGCGACCGAATTGAAGGGATGTCCGAGAATGTCGCGTCCATACCCTTCGCCGATCAGATCGCCGTCTTGTGTGGCGCGCCCGAGCAGGGGCACCAGATCGGGCCAACTCGGCTTGAAGTCCGAAAGCACAATGCCGCCGTTCCAGGAATTATCCGCGACCAGCGAGCGCACGTCGAGGCTCGTGTAATCCGCAGCCCTGTCGTCGACCAGTTCGATCGCCGCGCCGACGCCGTCGATGTGAGGTTCGATCGTCGCGGCCGTATGAGCCGTTGCGGAGATGTCCGACTTGATACGGACGGCGATTTCGAACTCAAGGCCGAGCCGGCCGTAATCGGATCGCCGTATGCTGGCGCCTGACCGGTGCACGCGCGACGCGAGCACGACGCCCGCAATCGGATGGTCGATCCGGCAGAACGCCTGCATCGTCGCCGATGTCAGCCCGACCTTGTAGCCCGCCGGCTCTCCGTCTCGGCGGCGCAGGAGTGCTACGTATCTGTCCTGGATGTCATAGGCGTCCGAAATGGAAGTGGGCGCGGCCGGCGGCCCGAACGTCGCGAAGCGACGTCCAGCCTGATGTTCGGCCAGAAGCCATTCGGCCGCAAGCTGCGCCGCGGTGTCGTCCATGTTGCTTCTCCCTTTTCCGGAACCCCTCACGAGTGGAGTGGATTTGACATTCGTTACTCACCCGGCCGCAAGTTTGTATAGCGAATGTCAAATCCACTCCACTAGTGGGTTCTCGCGCTCGGCCTCTCGGAGAGATAGAATGGATATGCGCTCGTTTTTAAGACGTCACGGCGCGGGCGATCGCCTCGGCAAGCTCGCGCTGGCTGAACGGTTTTGCGAGCCTTGGCAGCCCTTCCGCTTCTCCGGGCGCCAATTCGGCGTAGCCCGTCGCCAGGATAACCGGAATGTGCGAGTTCTCTGCCCGGATTCGGCTGGCGAGTTCCGAGCCGGTCATGCCGGGCATCAACTGATCGGTGATCATCAGGTCGATCTTCTTTTCCCGGCGCAGGATGTCGAGCGCGTGTAGGGCGGACGGCGCGCTGTAAACCGTGTGACCCAGTTCCTCGAGCAGTGCCGACGTGTTGAGCGCAACGAGCGGATCATCGTCGACGGTGAGAATCGCAAGCTTCTTGCTGAAGAAGGGGGGAGTGTAGGTGTCCGCGTTCTGCGCCGGCAGCGCCTTGGCGCGCGGCGCAACCGGAAGATAGAGTTCGGCGGCGGTTCCTTCTCCGAGCTTGCTCCTCAGGAGCAGCTTCCCGCCGGACTGTTCGACCATTCCGTGGACCATCGGCAGTCCGAGACCGGTGCCTTTGCCGACACCTTTCGTCGTGAAAAAGGGCTCCATCGCCCGTCTGAGCGTTTCCTCGTCCATGCCGGTGCCGGTATCGGCCACGCTCACGCAAACGTAGTTTCCCGATTCCAGACCCGGCACATCGGTTCGCTCCGTCGCTCCGATCGTAATGGTCCCGCCCTTCGGCATCGCGTCGCGTCCATTGATGGCCAGGTTGAGAAGCGCGAGTTCGAGCTGGTTGGCGTCGGCATTTACTTCCGGGAGGTCCGGAGGGAAATGGGTTTCAACCCGGATCGTTGGGCCAAGCGAACTCTGCAGGAGGTTTGTCATCCGCTGCACGGAGTCGCGGATGTCGAGCGGCATCAGCTTCAGTTCCTGGCGGCGCGCAAAGGCCAGCATCCGCTGCGTCAACGCGGCTCCCCGCCGCGTTCCCTGAAGAGCATTGTCGATCAGCTGCGCGACTTTCGGGTCGCTGCCCGGAAGTCTCCTTTGCAAGAGCTCAAGGCTGCCCTGAATGGCCATCAGCAAATTGTTGAAGTCGTGGGCGATGCCGCCGGTCAAATGCCCGATCGCTTCCATCTTCTGCGACTGGAACAGCGCTTCGCGAGCTTTCTCCAGCGAGCGCTCCGCATTCATTCGCTCGGTGATATCGCGTGTGATTTTCGCAAAGCCGAGAAGCGACCCGTCGGGATGGTAAATTGCGTCGATGAGGACGTGGGCAAAGAATTGCGTCCCGTCTTTGCGAACACGCCAACCTTCCCTTTCAAATCTTCCCTCCCGCGCCGCGATCTCAAGCGCTTCTCCCGGCACGCCGACGTGCCGATCCTCTTCGGTATAGAAGCGCGAGAAATGCCGGCCGATGATTTCCTCGGGCGCATATCCCTTGATCCGCTGCGCGCCGGAATTCCAGTTTGAGACGTATCCTTCGGGGCTCAGCAGAAAAATCGCGTAGTCGGTGACGCCCTGTACCAGGAGGCGAAATTGCTCCTCGCTTTCGCGCAAAGCCAGTTCCGCTTGACGCCGTTCGGTGAGGTCGCGCGTAATCTTGGCAAAGCCGACCAGCCTGCCGGCATTGTCCCGGATCGGATCGATGACGACGTAAGCCCAGAACTTTGTGCCGTCTTTGCGGACTCGCCAGCCTTCGCTTTCGAATTTGCCCTCGCGCTCGGACACTTCGAGGGCGCGCTTGGGAAGGCCCGCCTTGCGATCCTCCTCGGTATAAAAACGCGAGAAATTCTCGCCGATGATTTCGGATTCCTCGTATCCCTTGGAACGCATGGCGCCGGGATTCCAGCTCGTAACTGTCCCGTCGGGATCGAGCATGTAAATCGCATAGTCGGTGATCGCATCAACGAGCATACGGAAGCGGCCTCCGTTCGCCCCCGAGGCCTCGAACCGTTCGGAATGCTCCACGCAAAATTCCCCTACCTGAAATATCGAGTTAACAAGAACAAACGCCCGGCTATGTGAAAAGTTCCGGTCTGGCCTGCGATTGTGGCAGGCCGCCCTTGGTCCCGTTGAAATGCCCGGTGCAACCGTGCAAGGCTGATTTTCCAACGCTCCAGCCCATCCTGGCCATGAATCTTCCCATCATCAGCCCGTCGCAAGCCCGCAGCAGGCTGCTCTTGCGCGAGGAAATTGCGCTGCTCGATCTGCGCCAGGAGGCCGCCTATGCCACCGGTCATCCGTTGTTTGCAGCCAACATGGCTGTGGGCCGGATTGCGCTCGAGGCCGCGACAAGGCTTCCGCGAAAGGATGCGCCGATCGTAGTCTACGACGCCGGCGAAGGCCTCGTTGCCGAGGCCGCAGACCATTTTGCCGCGCTGGGCTACACCGATATTCGCGAGCTCGAGAGAGGGCTGGAAGGCTGGCGAAGCGCGGGCTTCGAGATTTTCATCGACGTCAATTCCTACGCGAAAGCCTTCGGCGAACTGGTCGAGTCGCGCCGGCACACCCCGTCATTGTCGGCGGAGGAAGTCGCCCGGCTGATATCGAACAAGGCCGATATCCGCATTCTCGATGTCCGGCGGCCGGACGAATATACGACCATGAACATCCCCGGTTCGGTCAGCGTACCCGGCGCGGAGTTGGTGCTTCGCGCTGGTGATGTCGCGCCCGATTCCGGGACCACCATCGTCGTGAATTGCGCCGGCCGGACCCGATCGATCATTGGCGCCCAGTCGCTGATCAATGCCGGTGTTGCGAACAAGGTGGTGGCGCTGCGTAACGGCACCATGGGCTGGACGCTCGCCAACCAGACGCTCGAACACGGCGCCGACCGCCACGGCGGTATCGGTCAGTTCGAGGGCGCAAGAGACAAAGCCCGTGAAGTCGCCTATCGCGCCGGCGTTCGGCATCTAAATCCGCACGATGCCGCCGTGCTCGAAGCCGAACCAACGCGCACGCTCTATCGCTTCGACGTCCGTGCGGTTGAAGATTATGCGGCCGGGCATCTCAGGGGTTTTCGCCACTATCCAGGCGGCCAGCTCGTTCAGGAAATCGATATGGCGGCGCCGGTGCGTGGCGCGCGTATTCTTCTGACCGACGACAGAAGCGTTCGCGCCGACATGACCGCGTCATGGCTCGCGCAGATGGGTTGGGAGGTCTACGTGCTCGATGGCGGGTATGATGACGCACTCGAAATCGGGCCGCCGCAGATTTTTCCCAAGCCCGATCCGTCGCACCGCTATCGGCGCCCTTACGAAGGCACCGAGGCATCAAGGGATGCGATGCAGGCTTATTTCGATTGGGAATATGGCTTGGTTGAACAACTCAAGCGCGACGGCACCCACGGCTTCTTCGTGATTTGAGAAGCCCGTCGGCTGACGTTGCGATCAAGGCTGAGGCGGAATTAACGATTGCTGACGGCAAGGTTCGGAATGTACTGACAGGGGTCGGCTGGATCGATGTGGCCCTGATCAAATTCAATCACATCGCCCACATTCACCGAGAGCCCGGAAGGAAGCGCCAGGGCAAACTTTCCGGCGCCGTCCAGTGTCTCGGCGAAAACTTCCTGGCTTCTCAGGTAATGCGGATTGATATGCCGGTCCGCTATGAGCTGGCTCGATCGGGTCATGGCCAGCGCCTGACCCTCAGTGACGAAGCCCAACACCCTCGCCTGGTTCCGGATCCCGACCGCCAGTGACGGTCGCTTCGCCTTGCGGCCGCACTCAAGCTTCTGCTCTTTGACGGCCGTCAGCTCGTCTTCGCCCGGCTCGCGCGCCGTCGTCTGCCGTTGTGCGAGGCCGGTGGGTTCAATCGCCCAGGAGGGGAGGGACGCGGCGCCGGAGGCGAGGTCGCCGTCGGCGGGCGGCAGGCGGACCCCGGCCGGATCCGAGCTGGGGTCCCCGCCATCGTGTCCTGGCTGCTTTGGCAGATCGATACCATTGACGTCCAGCGTCGCAATCGGCGCCTTGGCCCGCTTGTCGACATCGGCCACGGCAGGGATGCCCGACAGACGATTCTGCTCGTTCGGCGCGGAATCCGAGGGCAACGAAGCCGCCGCCGCAGGCTTTTCCATCACGATTTCAACAGGGATTGCAGCGATCTCAGTCGGCTCGACTCGCTCGAAGAACCCGAGCAGCAGAAGCAGTGCAATAATGGCATGGCCCGCAATCGCCAATCCATAAGCCGTGCGGGAGTTGTTGGATTCCTGCTGAAGGAATTGCTGCAACCACTTCACGATCGCTACCGCGTCAATCGGAACTGCCTCGATCGGGCATTGTTCTACCTCACGGGCATTGTTCTACCTCAAGCACGCCTGGGGCATCAACCGGCGGCTGAGTGCCACGATCCTACCGAAACCACGCCAACGCTCGCACAGAAACAGTAGAACAATACGGCCAGAATTCGTGAAGTATTAGCTTCGGCTCTGGTGCGGGTGCCAATTTAGAAAGCCGATCGGCCTCGCGAGGGTTGTGCAGCAGCGCTTTGATGCAAACCCACAAGCCATGCGCCAGCGTCGCGAGACAGTCGAGCCTCCGTGCGGCACCATGAAGGCCCGCATGGGAGCAACACACTTCCTCACCAAAACGCTCCCAACAGTAGCCGCCGAGGTGGCTCTCTCGGTCCTGGCCTACAATCTGACACGGGTCATGAACATCGTCGGGACCAAGCCACTGATGGCTGCGATCACGGCCCGAGACCGAGCCGGTCGTGGCTTCTCACCGGCTGGCCTGGGTAGGAAGCCGCGCGCAGTCGTGTCGCCGCCGTCGGGATCACGGGTGATGAAGCCAGAGATGACGAAGAACGTCGAGACGCCGAAGAACTCGGTGTGCCAGTCGCCGGGCAGCCGGAAGTCTGTGTGATAGAAGACGACGCCGAGCGCC
>NZ_JBAVCF010000631.1:0-6193 GCF_049586575.1 Bradyrhizobium sp. | reverse complement strand
GATCAAAGGTACGTTCAGATCCTGGGTAAAAGCCCGGTAAAACAAGGCATTAAACAGGCGATGAGCGGGCCGGCACGCCTTGCGGGCCGAATTTGGCCGGGAGCGTCAAGCCCGCAAACGGCGGAACGCTGGCCGCGGGACCGTAAAGCCTCAGGCGCCGATGATGTCGTGAAGTTCCAGCGGTTTGTCGACCTGGGTGAACCACTCGGCGCGGTTGGCGGCGCGCCGGCGGCCGCGCTCGTCCAGCGGCAGTTTGAGCTGGCGCAACAGGCTCGTGACCTCTTCTCGCGCCGTCACGTGTCCCAGATTCGGGCGGGTGCCCAGCGTCGCCTCGTCGAGATCGTCAAGTGCGGTCAGACCGCGCGGGAAAAACTCCCGATACACCACGCGCTCGGCGAAGCCGTCCACCGAACGAAAGCCGAGCCGCAACGACAACTCGTTGAGCCCGTCGGCAACGAGCTGCTTGTTGCGCGAGCCGAGCATCGACAGGCGGTTGCGAACCACGATCCAGTCGGTGCTGGCGCCATCGATCTGGCGGCGCTTGCGCCTGGTGTCGCGCACCATTTCCGCATAGTGGCTTTCGCCGGTGACCGAATAGGTTTCGGGGTCGACGGTTCCAAGGACGTCGAAATCGAGAAAACTGTCGTTGATCGGCGTGACCAACGTATCGGCCATCGAATGGGCCAGCCGCATCAGGTAACTGTCGGAACCCGGCGTATCGATCACGATGAAATCGAAGCTGTGTTCGACCGCCCTTACCGATTCCTCGAACTGTTCGAATTCGGTCGTCTCGTTTTCGGCGATTTGCATGGTCTGGCCGAGCTTGATGCAACGATGCACCGGAATTTCAAGGTCGAGACCGGTTCGGGCCGCCCATGCGCGGCGGTTGGTGATGTAGCGGGTGAAGCTTTGCTGGCGGCAATCGAGGTCGATGGTGGCGACTCGCTGGCCGGCCTTCAGCAAGGCGACGGCGATATGCAGGGCCGTGGTGGACTTTCCGGAACCACCTTTTTCGTTGCCCAATACAACGACATGCGCCGAGCCGGACTGACCCTGACTAGTCTGCAGCAACATGCATTTGATCCCCCGTTGGTCATCATCAAATTACGCGCGAGCGCGGTCAAGTTAAATGCGCAAACCTCATCGCAAATCGCTACCGAGCCTGCTGCGATGGTGAATCGCTCGCGTCCTGTCTGCGCGAGACAATCGTTTCTCGAAAAACTCCGACCGTCGAGAACGCCCGGTGGGTGTTTGCCGCGCTTGGCGGCACGGCACGGAGCTTGATAGAGTCCGACGCACCCGCTCTGCCGCGCCACGACCTCCGACGCCCCCGACTCCCAACAGATTGAGACCCGATGCCGTCACGCCGCCCCATGATCGCCCGTACAATCCCTGCGCTGCGCCGCGCGCTGGATGGTCTTCGTGCGAGAAAAGCCACGATCGCGCTGGTGCCAACGATGGGCGCGCTCCACGACGGCCATGTGTCGCTGGTCCGGTTGGCAAAGCAGCGCGCCCGCAAGGTCGTCGTGTCGATCTTCGTCAACCCCACCCAGTTTGCCCCGACGGAGGATTTCGGATCCTACCCGAGAACCTGGAAAGCCGATCTCGCGAAACTGACGGCCGAAGGCGTCGATCTGATCTGGAATCCCGACGTCAAAACAATGTATCCGGAAGGTTTCGCGAGCCGTATTATTACGGACGGCCCCGCCATCGTCGGACTTGAGGACCGCTTCCGGCCGCACTTCTTCGGTGGCGTCGCCACCGTGGTCGGCAAGTTGTTTACGCAATGCCGACCCGATGCCGCCATCTTCGGCGAAAAGGATTTCCAGCAGTTGCTGGTGGTGGCGCGCATGGCGGCCGACCTTGACCTTGGCGTCAAGGTGATCGGCTCTAAAACAGTGCGCGAGCGCGACGGGCTCGCGATGTCCTCGCGCAATGTCTACCTTTCAGCGGAAGAGCGCCGCGCCGCGCCGGTTCTGTTCCAGGCCATGAAAGAAACGTCGCGGCGCCTGCGCGCCGGCGAAGAGGTCCATTCTGCGCAGACCGCCGCCATTGCGACGATCGCCGCGGCCGGCTTTTCCGTGGACTATTTCGAAACAAGGCACGCCGAAACGCTGGCACAGGTCACATCAATAAAGGATGGACCATTGCGCATTCTGGTCGCCGCCAGAATCGGCACGACACGGCTAATCGACAATATCGCGGTGTGAAAGCTGGAACCTAGAGCAAACCGAGGTCGCGGAGCTCACGGCGCATCGGCTCGGGCATGGCGGCAACGCTTGACGCCGCCGACTTCGTCAGATCGGGCGGTGCCGAGGTTGCCTCGAAATACCGCCATCCCTGGAAGGCCCGCATCGGACGTGGGGACACCGCGATCACCTTCGGCTGCATCACCAGGCGGCAGCGGCCGATGCCGTCCCGATCGCGAAAAGGTTCGATTGCGATTAGCTTTTCACGCGCGGCGATTTCGCCACGGATGACCCAATAAAGCGAGCCGCCGGCGAGCAGCGCTTCGACGCGCTTGGGCATCATCCGCGTGATGTGAATATGATGGGCGGGCTGGCCTTTCTTCTTGGCAGCCTTCATGCGCTCGGCAACCCACCCTCTGAGTTCCTTGATGGATTCGCAACCGACGCAAAGCTTGACCAGATGAAGCGGCATTTTGATTGATAGCCGAAATGCTAGTGGAGGAGTGGATTTGTCATTCGCTACTTGCTCGACCACGGGTTCGTCAAGCCGATGCGAATGCCGGAAATGGAACACTAGCGGGGGTCAATCGGTGGAAGCGGCCGCCGGCGGCTTGAGAGATGTGGCCGGGGCCGGCGTCCGCGGCGGCTTTGGCGCTGACTGTTTCTTGACTGCGGCCAGCGTCGGCGGTGGTGCTGGCCGCGGGGATGGCGTCGGCGTGGCCGCCGAAGCCGTAGGCGAATGCGCCGCCGATGTGGTCGCGGGCTCTGCAGTCATGATGCTCACAGGCGGCGTCGAAGCGGCGCTTGGAAATTCCGCGTTGGTCGGCTTGCCCGTCGGCATGCCCGGGATGAGCGCCGCAACCGGCGGGACCGACGGCGGCGGCGCGTTCCAGGCGAGCGAATAACGCCCGATCAGGCCGTCATAGGTCCGCTCGCTGATATTGGACGAGATCTGGCGGCTGTCCGTCAGCGATCTGAACGCCGCGCAAGCCGTCGGCGTACAATGCTCGCGAACGACCAGTACCTCGGCCATCAGCCCATACCGGTCGTGCTCCACCGCGCGGCGCAGTGCCTCGAGCTCGGGCGTCATGTTCTTGTTGGCGGCTGCCACGTCGCCAAAACCGGTCAGGCGGCTGATTTGCCGGGCCGCGTAGGAAAGCGCAGCCGCAGTTGCTTCGGGAGTACCGAACACGGCCTTTTCGCAGGCGGCCAGAACCAGATCTCCGGCCAGATCGTCAACGCAAGCAAGCGCCGGCAGGCTGGCCGTCACTGAAGAAGGTCCTCTGTCGTCGGTCGCGACCGAACTGCCTGAACCAAAACCGCGGGTGGTCGCGGCCAGAGCAACCGCAACCGCCAACAGCGTGATCACCGTCAGTGCGCCGTTGGCGACTGATTTCTCGGCACGCAACAGCGTAATGATCGCTATCACGGCGAAAAATCCCGCAGCGGCCAATGTCAGCCACATCGGGAATGCGGGGGAACGCCACAACTGATCGAGCGTGCTCGCCCAGGCCCAATTCATGCGCGATGTCCTCTAGTGGTCCGACCTTACCATTTGCAACCCGATGTGGCAGGCACTTTTGCAAATGTTAGAATCAAAGGACCACGAGCAAATATAGGCCTCTTGTCGAGTTTTGGATTTGACATTCGCCCCGCGAACTTGGCAGCGGCACGGCGAATGTCAAATCCATTCCACTACCGCCGTATCTGCAAGCTTCGGAGCCCAAAGACACCGGCGGCAAGTTCAGCGCGGCTTTGGTTCGGAAGTCCGTATGACGAACGTCAGGCACCCATGATGCGTTTTTGCAAATCGCTTGTCGCAAGCTTGTTGCCGCGAACCGGGCCTTTTGACGGCGGCTGAAACAGAAGTCAGTTTCACCCGTGGTGCATCATATCAAGAAAGTGCGAGCTGACTTTCCTTGGCCACACGTTCGAACGCTTCGGTGGAGCTCTTGATCCGGTACTGGCAGTCGTCCCCGTCGGTCGGAAGCAGGCGGATCACCTCATAGGTTCCGCTCGCGGCCGGACGCGCCACGTTGCTGGCGGTAAAATAGACGCTCTCTCCAACGTTATATTTATGCTTCAACGCCCTCTCCATCACGCAAAACGTCAGCTCTCGCCTACGGTCCCGCTTGCGTCGGCCAACTGAAAACGTCGCTGTATAGCATGCGGGCCGACTTTTTGGCCAGCGCGATCCGAACATGGCAAATGCGATGATTTTGCAGGCTTTTCAGTGAGATAAATGGCCGAGTGCCAGCCATTGATGACCTGAAGCTACCCTGACTGCGGCGCACTAAAACTCGGCCTTTTGGCGGTCAAATAATACCGCCGAGCATAGCATGCCCGGCGGCCAACAAGACGAACTTCGAAATCAGGCGGTGTGCGGCAGCTTTCCATCGGGGCTCGCCTGATCGACCGCCTTCGGAAGTTGCTGCGCCAGGATCTGGGTGATCTGATCGACCGGAATATTGTACCGGGCGGCCAGTTGCCTAACCGTGTCGCTACCGAGAACTTGCTGCAACTGCTCCGCCGTGATTGGCAGGTTCTGCCCGTTACCGATCCAGGATTTCACCTGATCGCCGAGACCCGCCTGCTGCAATTTGGCAACGATGGCCGACAACCCGCCCTGACTGCCGCTGCCCAAAACCTCGCTCAGAACAGCCGGCAGGACAGCGCCCTCCAACTGACCGAGCGCGCCTTTGAAAGCGGGTGAATTTTCCAATGAATCAAGAATTCCCATGGTCGAACCCCTTTTGGGCTGGAGGGCGAAGCCGATACGCGGATTCAGACCGCTTTAGCTGGCACGGTCAAGCGTCGAATCCCGCTGATAGAGCGGTTTCGACCTCGTGCAGCCGACCTGAGCGACCAATCACAAATGCATGACATTCGAGCGACGCGGCAATTGCCGGTCAGCCGCGTTGGGAATACGGCGGGGCCGTTTCTACGTCCGGCGCTTTTGGGCTGATATCACCAGACGACATGATTTCGTCGGCCTGCGATTTAAGATTGCTGGCCTTCTCCACCAGCAGCGCCGCCAATTCGGGGTTCCCTGTTGCGCGAGCGAAACTCAAAAGCGCCCGCGCCTGACGCGACAGATACCCTCTTCCGACCATCGCGCACCCCCAATAAAACTACACGCCGCTGTAACGTCCGCAGGCGCAATCGGTTTCATGAAAAGTACGAAAGTGAACGCAGCGGGTTCCACGCGATTCGGGAAAAAATGGCAGGGAACCGACACACCAATTCGATTCAGGCCGTCTCGAATTTTTCGATGATGATCGTCTCTGCGAGAGCGGCCCTCGTCCATTCCGCAAATGACGGCAGCGCGATCATCGTATCCATGTAGTGCTGTGTCTCTTCGGTCACCGCAACGGCATAGGTGCGGAAGCGATGCACCACCGGGGCAAACATCGCATCTGCTGCGCCAAACGCTCCGAACAGAAACGGTCCGGACTGCCCATGGCGTTCGCGGCACCCACGCCAGATCCCCTCAACCCGGGCGACGTTGGCGCGAGCGTCGGCAGACAGCTCGATCGCGCCAACAGGCCGATGCAGGTTCATGCCGCACTCGTTGCGAAGTGCCGCAAAGCCGGAATGCATCTCGGCGCAAACCGAGCGCGCGTGCGCTCGATGGGCGGGATGTTCGGGCCACAGCCGCTTTTCCGGAAAGCGCTCGGCGACGTATTCGATGATCGCGAGCGAATCCCAGACGGTCACATTGCCATCGACGAGAATCGGCACCTTGCCGGCGCCGCTGAAATCAAGAATCCGCCGCTTGTCGGCCTCCCCGCTATAGAGCGAAACAAAGACTTCCTCGAACGGGATGTTGTTGGCGCGAAGCGCGAGCCATGGCCGCATCGACCACGACGAGTAATTCTTGTTGCCAATCACGAGCTTCAAAGTCATTTCGAAACCACTCCCAGCAGCCAGAGCGGTATTGTGCCATGCCGCCCAGCGCACTTCAAATCAACGGGCCTTGCCGCGATCAAACGGGTGGATTGGAA
>NZ_JBAVCF010000630.1:0-6710 GCF_049586575.1 Bradyrhizobium sp. | reverse complement strand
GACGGCGCCTGTCCTGCGCACCTTTTTGGAATGGAAGGGGCTTGGTACTCTCGCCGAACCCTCTCCGAGGAGCCGCCGAATTCGAATTCGGCTAGCCGATTTCGGATAAAGGGCCCTATTCGGCGGCGACGCGGGTGCGCCGGCCAAGCTGCTCGCGGCGGAATTCGCTCGGCGTCATGCCGGTTTTCGACTTGAAGGCGCGGTTGAACGGCCCGAGCGACTGGAATCCGGCGTCGAGCGCGATGGTCAGGATCGGAACCTCCTCCTGCGCCGGGTCGGCAAGCGCCGTCATGGCGTCATCGAGGCGATAGCCATTGAGAAATACATTGAAGTTGCGGTAGCCGAGCTGCTGGTTAATCAGGCGGCGCAGGCCGTGCTCGGACGTGCTAAGCTTTTCGGCAAGACCGCCGATCGACAGCCCCTCCTCGCGATACGCCCTGTCATGATCCATCAGACGCCGCAGGCCTGCGAGCAGCCGCGTATCGTCGTCGCGTTCGGATCGCTCGGTAAGGCCCGGCGCTGCCGCCGGCGAGCGGGCTGCGACCGGCAGCGGCTGCGGCTCGGACTGACCAAACGGAATCAACGAGCCATCCCGGCTGACCGACAGCAGAACCAGCGCGAACACGATCGTGAGCGCCAGCAATCCGGTGCCGAGGGCGAGCGCGAGCTCCTCGCCGCCGCTGTCGTTCGGAAAAACGATCTCGGATGCGATGATCGCAGCCGCATAAAAGGCGATGACAACCACCAGGACAGTGCGCAGCCTCCGGCGTTCCTCGACAAGATCGAGCGACCGCTCGGCCAGCGCATACCAGGCGCCAAGCGCACTGCAGCCGAGCCCGACCGTCGAGAAACCGATGCGGGCCAGCGGCGTGCCGATCAGGAAACATGAAGCGCCGAGCGCCACGATCGCGAGCCAGGCGAGCGCATGCCACCAGGATGGCCTGAACTCGTCGTCGAACAGCGCGGCGGCGAATAGACAAAACACCACCGGATCGCCCATCCCGACCAGTTTCGCCGGAAACAGCCAGCCAGGCAGTTCGCCCGCAAACGCCGAGGCCGAGACGACGACGTAAGCAGCAACGCCAAGCGCAAACAGCGCGCCGTAGAGCCCGGCCGGCACACGTCGCGCATCGCGAAGCAGGAGCGCGGCAACCAGAACCAGAAGAAAAAATGCTCCGCCACGCACCGCAGTTTCGATAAGGGACACGCGGGACTCCCCCCGGAAAACGATGCGCGAGATCTAGCAAATTGGCGGGCTGCGGTATAGCGTCAAGGCCATTGACAGCGGCCGCCCTTTACGGTCGTGCCGGTCAAGCCGTCTTTATGACATCGATCACCGCTTCGGCAAACGCTTGAGGGGCTTCCTGCGGCAGGTTGTGCCCGATGCCGCCGCTGATGGTCCGGTGCGAATATTTTCCCGAGAACATTTTCGCGTAAGCCGAAGGCGGCGGATGCGGCGCGCCGTTGGCATCGCCCTCCATCGTGATGGTCGGCACGCCGATCACAGGACCTTTGGCGAGCTTCTGTTCGAGATCGTCATATCTGGCCTCGCCTTGCGCCAGATCCTGCCGCCAGCGGTAATTGTGAATCACGATGGCGACATGGTCGGGATTGTCGAACGCCTTCGCGCTCCGCTCGAAGGTGGCGTCATCGAAGTGCCATTTCGGCGAGGCGAGCTGCCAGATCAGCCTGGAAAACTCGCGACGATATTTCTCGTAGCCGGCGCGGCCGCGCTCGGTCGCGAAATAGAATTGATACCACCATTGCAGCTCGGCCTGCGGCGGCAGCGGCAACTTGCCGGCCTCCTGACCGCCGATCAAGTAACCGCTCACGGAAACCAGCGCCGTGCAACGCTCAGGCCACAGCGCGGCAATAATATCAGCCGTGCGCGCGCCCCAGTCGAAGCCGGCGAGCGTGGCCTTCTCGATCTTGAGCGCGTCCATCAGTGCGACGATGTCCTCCGCGACCGCCGAGGGCTGGCCGTTGCGCATTGTCGTGTCGGACAGAAACGCCGTGGTGCCGTAGCCGCGCAGATAGGGGACGATGACGCGACAGCCGGCCGAGGCGAGTTGCGGCGCCACGTCGACAAAGCTGTAGATGTCGTAGGGCCAACCATGCAGCAGGATCACCGGCTTGCCGCCGGCCGGGCCGGTTTCGACATAACCGACATTGAGCAGCCCGGCATTGATCTGTTTCAGAGCGGGAAACGATGTATGGCCTCCCGCCTTGGCGGAAGCGCCGGAATCATTTTGCGCTGACGTTTGCGCTTGGGCCGGCCCGCCCAGGGCGAATTGGGTTGTGACGGCCGTTGTGAGGGCGGCGCCAAAAAAGCGGCGGCGATCGATTGGGTCTGACATTTCGCGACTCCCTTTCGGCCGGGTCGGCCGGCGGAGGGAGATCCATAGACTGCAATCGTGGCAAAAGCTGACGCCGAAAATGACGCTGATATTGCACATCGTTGTGAAGCGTTTGCGAAAGGAAGCGGAAGCGCCGCGAACGCCCGCAATATCCCTGCCTCAAGGCCATGCGGCAGCCTTCGGCATTCGCGCCGGTTCGGGCTCGCCGGCTTTTCCCGCAACGAGAACGCCGTCCTCGATCTCGATGATGCGATCGGCGAACGGGACGATGCGGGGATCGTGGGTGACCACGAGCACGGCCCGGTCGCGCTCATGCGCGGCCTCGGAGAGAATATGCATGATCGCGCGGCCATTGTCGCTGTCGAGCGCCGAAGTCGGCTCGTCGGCCAGGATGACCGACGGATTGGCGACGAAGGCGCGCGCGATCGCAACCCTCTGCTGCTCGCCTCCGCTCAAAGAGTCCGGCAGCGCCTTGGCCTTCTGCTCAAGCCCGACCAGGGCGAGCGCCTCCCGCGCCTTTTTGGCGGCGTCCCTGCCGCGATGGTCGCGGATGTCGAGCGCAAGCTGAACATTTTGCGCGGCCGTCAAGGTCGGGAACAGATGATAGGACTGGAAAACGAAGCCGATATGATCACGCCGGATTTTGGCCAGGCCTTCCTTGTCGGCGTCGCTGGTCGAGACGCCGCAGACCGCGACCGTGCCCGAGCTCGGCGTCAACATGCAGCCGAGGATCAGCAGCAGCGTGGTCTTGCCGCTGCCGGACGGCCCCATCAGCAGCGTCAGCTCGCCTTTGCGCAAGCTGAGGTCTATGCCGCGCAGCGCCTGCACCTGGCCGGCGCCTCTGCCGAGCGTCTTCTTGACCTCTTTGGCTTCGATGATGACGTCCTTCATCGCATGAATACCGTGGCGGGATCGATGCGAACGACGCGGATAATCGCCACCAGGCCCGACGCCACGCACATCACGACCGTAAGCACCAGCAGGGCCGATACCAGCAATGGCGTGATCACGATCGGCAGTGCGCTTCCCGCCGTCATCCTGACCACCTCGAAGCCGATAGCGGCGGCGATGATGAAGCCGATCACCGCGTTGATCAACGCCTGATAGATGATGACGTTGTAGATGTATCTGTTCGATGAGCCCATCGCGCGGAGCGTGGCGAACTCGCTGAGATGATCCTTCGTCGAAGAATAGAGCGTCTGCGCGACGATCACGGTCCCGACGATGACCCCGAGAAGCGCCCCCGCGAACAGCGCCGCACCGGCGCCGGTGCCGAACAGCCAGAATGACCGGCTGCGGTTGCGAAATTCGTCCGTCGTGAGCACCTCGGCGTCACCGATGCGATCGCGAATCGCCGAGATCGCGTCGGCTCGATTCACGTCAGGTTTCAGGCGAACCAGCAGGTCGCTGGCGCGATTGGAAGGCGTGCCGGTGTAGAACCGCGCGTTCTTCAGATCGACGAAGACATAGGGCGTCGTCGTGAAGGATCGGATCCCGGCCGTGACCGCGACGACCTTGATGCGACGCCCGCGGATCTCGGCGGTGGCGCCAAGTCCCTTGATCCCCAGTCGATCGAAGTAGGTGCGGTCCACGGCCACGTTGCCTGATTGCGAAAGAGCGCGGACATCGCCTTCGACGACGTCCCAGGGTTGCAACGCATCGGCATCGGCGCCGACAATGAAGACCGGAGTCACCTCGCCCGACTCGATCCGCCAGTCTGAAAAGCCGATCACCAGCGGCACCACGGAAGCAATGCCACCGACCGAGGCGACCTTTTCGCGCAGCTTGGCATCGAGCAGCGAGGGGTCCTCGAAGCATTTCGCGCCCTTGGGCATTATCCAGAGGTCGGCATTGGCATGGTCGATCATGGTCGTGACCATGCGGCCGAAGCCGAGGTACAGACCCATCTGAACCATCACCAGCACGACCGAGAACACGATGCCGACGAGGGTCGCGATGAAGCGCAGCCGGTCATGGAACAGGTTGCGCCATGCCAGCGTCATTACCAGAGACATCCCCTCAACCCTCATCGCGTTTGGTCGGCAATCGTGCTTTCGGTCAAAATGGCTGTCGGCCGCCGCACGCGCGCCTTGACGCCGGCCCGGGCAAGCACCCTGACGCCGGCGCTTGTCGTCCAGCTCAGCGCCAGCGCCAGCGAGAAGACAATGATCATCTTGCCGAACGCACTCAGGGTCACGCCGACAAATGCATATTGCAGCCACAGCACGAAGACATAATGCACGATATAGATGCCGTAGGCATTCCTCGAAAGGTGATCGAGCACGCGGTAACGGGCGCGCAAGAGCCGCAGCGCGATGGCCAGGTAGGCCAGAACGCCGGTCGCGCAGGCCAGAGGAAAGGCCAGTGCCGCTGCCAGCCTGCACGAGAAGGAACTCGCGTCCCAGTCCGGCAGGGTGAGCGAGGTCAGCCCGCCCCACGCCGAAAAACAGATCACAGCCGCCGCGAGCCAGGCCAGCCAATGCCGTGCCATGGGCCCGTCGGTGCGCAGCAGGCTGCGGTCGCAGCCGTAGCAGCCGATCGCAAAGCCCACGAAGAAATAGACGAAGTAGACCAAGGGACGGCTGAGCTGAACGGAGAAGGGCCCGAGACTGGCCCAATTCCAGGGCGAAAAGACAAGCGCCAACGGAACGTAGGCGAGAACCGAGAGCCCCGTCAGCCCCGCAAAAAAGGTGAGCGGCCGATCGCTCAGTCCTCCGATCAACCGACTCAAGGCATGGCGCCATCGAGGTGCCAAGCCGTGCAGGGCGGCGGCGAGCGCGCTGAGCACGAACACCTGCCACAGAAACCATTGCGGGCCGGAGGGCCACATCGGGAGCGCACGCCAATGCTGCCAGAACGCGACCGGCGATGGATCGGCCGCGGTCAACCGATACGAGGCGTAATAGGCAAGTGGGCTGAGACTGGCGACCGCCAGCACAAAGGGCAGGCCAATGCGCCACCATCGATCGGCGAGATAGGCAAAAGGGCCCCTGCGGCCAAGGCTCGTTGGCGCAAACAAGCCCGCGAGAAAAAACATCAGCGTCATCAAACTGATGTCCTGCCAGGCGCAAAACAGGTCAAAGCCGAACCAGCGCTCGCGATCGATAATCGGGAACGCGACCCAGCGATAGGGAGCGGTGTCAAAGGCAAACGGTTGCGCCGGTTGCGATGCGAGATAGGGCAGCGCGGAGTGGAAGGCGATCACGATCAGGATGACGGCCCCGCGCAAATTATTGAACGGCACATTTACGTTCGAATTCATATGGCGCCGCGGTGAAAATTCTCAGGTAATCAAAACCCAACTGGAAGATCGCACTCTTTGTTCCCACCGCGACTTTCCGGCGGCGGCACATGGACGGGCTGGAGGCCGAGATATGACAAGCTTGGGGCGCGTGACCTCGCCTTCTCCGAGGCGCGCGGAGCCTGGCCACCGACCACCGCCGGCGCTTTTGCCGACCGTAACAAGCACGACGGAGAAGCGATGAGGGGGCGCACGAGTAGCCTGCGCGCCCTACTCGTCCTCGAACTCGTCTTCCTCGTTGACCTTCGCGCCGTGCTTGTGCGCGGACGCCGTCTTGTGGCTACCGAGCGATCCCGTCGCATAAGGATCGCGCGACGACGCATAGGGGTTGCGCTGGGAGGCGCGCCCGGCAATCTCTTCGCCGGAGACCGCGGCCGGTTCGCAGATCAGACGCCGCGAGGCGCGGCGCATCAGGTCCACATGGATGTGATCGTAGTGGTAGGCGTTCGAGCCCGGCGCCAGCACGGTGGTGAATTGCCGGCATGCGCCCGCCTCGACGTCGCGCAAAAAGCCCTGCTCTTCCGGCAGGCCATGCCAGCCGTCCTTTACCGTGACACGCCGTCCGTCGGCGAACGTGAAGGCCGCGATGTCGAGCGCGTTGCCGAAGGCGTGCTCTGAAATGTGCGCGCTGGGATTGCCGTTCATGCCGCGGCAGGAATAGGCCGAGATCTGCTTGATCTCGACCACGCGCTGGCCGAACCAGCGTTGCGCCGCCGGCTGCACCGTCTCGGCAAACCAGCGGTCGAGAACGGAAACGATCGGGCAAGCCAGCGTCGCCGCCGGTTTGACCGCGACCGGGCCGGAGGCAGCATACGAATTGAGCGGACCCGGACCGAGCCGCGGCGGCTCATAGGAAGTGGGCGGCGGCAAAGGCGGCGCCTCAACTCGCTGCGGAGAGGCCGGGGCATAACGATCGCGCGGATAGGCGGGCGGTGGCGCGTAAGGCGACGACGGCCCGGGCCGCCATCCGCCAGGCGCGGCTTCGCCGGGCAAGGGAACGTCGTCTTCGTCCGGCGCGACGCTCGGCGCGCGCAACGACACCGGCCCGCTCG
>NZ_JBAVCF010000629.1:0-8997 GCF_049586575.1 Bradyrhizobium sp. | reverse complement strand
GGTCAAGGGGATGCGCATCATCCACGACCAGATCGACAAGATGCTCTACTTCGAAAATGCGCAGCTGGAGTTCTTTGGTGTTCCGCTGGCCTATATTCCGTATTTCTCCGCGCCCGATCCCACAGTGAAGCGCAAGAGCGGCTTCCTCGCGCCGGCCATCTCGACCACCCCCCAGTACGGATATGCGGTCGAAGTTCCCTATTACTGGGCGATTGCGCCGGACTATGACGCCACCTTCAATCCGCGCTTCATGACCAATCAAGGCGTGCTGCTTCAGGGTGAGTTCCGCCAGCGCCTGATGGACGGCTCGTACCAGATCCGCGCCTACGGCATCGACCAGCTCGATCCCGGCGCCTTTGCCGGCCAGTCCGGCGACAGGCAGTTCCGCGGCGGCGTGGAGACCAAGGGCGAATTCGCCTTGAACGACAAATGGGTCTGGGGCTGGGAGGGTGTCGCCCTCACAGATCCGAACCTGCTGTTCGATTACCGGCTCTCGGTTTACCAGGACGTGCTGAACTCGTTCCTGACCCTGCCGACGGAAGCGCCGTCGCAGCTTTATCTGACCGGCGTCGGCAATCGCAGCTATTTCGATGCGCGGACGATCTATTACCTCAGCCTCTCCGGCAGCCAGTCGCAGGTGCCGGTGATCTGGCCGGTGGTCGACTATTCCAACGTGATCAACCACTCGGTGTTGGGCGGTGAGGTCAGCTACAAGACCAACTTCACCAACCTCACCCGCGACCAAGCAGTGTTCGATCCGATAAATCTGCTTGCCGCCGCCACCGGCGCCTGTCTGAACGCGACCGCCGACACGGCCCAGAACATCAACCGCCAGAACTGCCTGATGCGCGGCATGCCCGGCACCTATACGCGCTTCTCCGGCGAGGTCGATTGGCGGCGCTCGTTCACGGACCCGGCGGGTGAAATCTGGACACCGTTTGCCAGCGTGCGGGCCGATGCCATCAATGCCAGCGTCTCCAACCAGCCGGGCGTTGCCAACTTCCTGCCCGTCGGCGACACCCAGGCGCTGCGGGTGATGCCGACCGTCGGCCTCGAATATCGCTACCCCTTCATCAACGTTCAGCCATGGGGCTCCACCACCATCGAGCCGATCGCGCAGGTCATCATCCGTCCGAACGAATCCTATGCCGGCAAACTGCCCAACGAAGACGCCCAGAGCATGGTGTTTGACACCTCCAACCTGTTCGAGGTCGACAAGTTCTCCGGCTACGACCGCGTCGAAGGCGGTGGACGGGCCAATGCCGGCGTACAGGCGACCACCCAGTTCGACCGCGGCGGATCGATCACAGCGGCGTTCGGCCAGTCCTACCAGCTGTTCGGCATGAACTCCTTCGCGGTGCAGGACGTCACCAATACGGGCGTCGATTCGGGCTTGCAGACTCCGAAATCAGATTACGTCGCGAGCCTCGCCTACTCGCCGAACCGCACCTACACGATCGCGACGCGGGCGCGGTTCGACCAGGCGACCGGAAATATCGAGCGTTTCGAAACTGAGGCAAGTGCACACTTCGATCGCTGGGCGGTCGGTGTACTCTACGGCGATTACGCCGCGCAGCCGGACCTCGGATACCTGACCCGCCGCGAGGGCATTCTGGTCAACGGCTCGGTCAAGATCGCAAACAACTGGGTCGCCCAGGGCGCCGCCCGCTGGGATCTGGTCGCCAACCAGATCAACCAATACGTCGTCGGCGCGGGCTATGTTGACGATTGCTTCGTGCTGGCGGCCAACTACGTCACCTCCTTCTCCTATGCGACCACCACCTCACCGCCCATCCTTGGCCATGCCTTCATGTTGCAGCTCGGCCTGCGGACCCTTGCCAACACGAACTCGTCATCGCAAAACTAAGGCTTGGCCGTGGGACACGTGGGCGTTATTGCCGAGTAAAGCAGCAGGCCTTGCCAAGCTGGACGAAAGGGCCGCTGGCTGGCATGGGTTCTGGTGGGGTTTTGGATTAATGATCGCCTTGCAAATTTGCGGGCGGCATGGACGTCAAATCTGCTTCATCCGACTTAGGCTAACGTAGAAGACAACCATGGCTGTTACACTCTTTAGAAGGCTTTCAACGCTCATCCTGGGCGGCGGCATGGCCGTCGTTTTGATGGTAGCAACCCCGTCGCTGGCAAGGGCGCAGCAGGTCGTTGTCATGGTCAACGGAGAACCCATCACCAATTTCGACATCGAGCAGCGTTCCAAGCTGACCATGCTGAGCACCCACAAAATGCCGGATCGTCAGGACGTGATCAACGAGTTGATCGACGAAAAGGTGAAAATCAGGGAAGGAAAGAAATTCAGCGTCGATCCTTCCGCCAGCGACATCGATCAATCCTATGCCAGCATGAGCGGACGAATGCGAATTACTCCGGATCAGCTCACGAAGACACTGGAGGCCCAGGGCATTCGCGCCGAAACGCTCAAGGCGCGCATCAGGGCCGACATGGTCTGGAGCAGCCTGGTCCGCGGCCGGTACAAGGAAAGCCTTCAGGTCGGAGAAAAGGACGTGGAGGAGAAGGTCAAGGAACAGGGCGTCGAACAAACACCCGACACCCCGGGCTTCGAATACAAGATGCAGCCAGTCGTGCTGGTTGTGCCACGAGGGTCTGGACCGGATGTCATTGAAGCGCGCAAGAAGGAAGCCGAAGCCTTGCGCACCCGCATCCAGACCTGCGCCGAGGCAAACGCATTCTTCAAATCGATGCAGAACGCGGCAATACGCGAAACCGTGGTTAAAACCTCGGCCGACATGCCCGCCGCACTCCGCGAGATCCTCGACAACACGCCGGTCGGCCACCTGACGCCGCCTGAGATAACCAAGCAGGGTGTTGAAATGGTCGTGCTGTGCGCCAGAGACCCGACCAAGGTCGACACCCCTAAAAAGCGGGAAATTCGCGAAAAGATGTACAACGCCAAATACGAGGCGAAATCGAAGTCGTATTTGCAGGAAGTCCGCCGAGCCGCGATGATCGAATATCCGAAGTCGCAATGACCGGATATCGTTGACGCATGGCAAAGCCTCTTGCGCTGACATCGGGCGAGCCGGCTGGCATCGGACCCGACATCACGCTCAAAGCGTGGCTGCGCCGTAGCGAACTAAAATTGCCCGCTTTCTACTGGCTGGGCGACGCTGCTTCGCTGGATCGCCGCGCCAAGGCGCTTGGACTGGACGTCAGGCTCGCCGAGGTTCGCCCTGAAGACGCAGCCGGTACATTCGCGGAAGCCTTGCCGGTCGTCGCCACCGGTCACCTTGCAACTGCCCAACCCGGCCGCCCCGATGACAGCAGCGCCGGCGCAGCCATGGTCTCGATCCGCCAGGCGGTAGGCGACGTGATGGCAGGCCGGGCGGGCGCGATCGTCACCAATCCGATCGCCAAGAACGTGCTCTACCGCGCCGGCTTTCGCCATCCGGGTCACACCGAATACCTTGCCGAACTCGCCGCGACGAACGCTTCGACACCGCAGCCTGTCATGATGTTATGGTCACCAACGCTTGCCGTCGTGCCGGTAACGATTCATGTCTCGTTGCGTGAGGCGCTGGCGCAGCTCTCGAGCGATCTGATCGCTACGACGGCGCGTATCGCGGCGGCCGGATTGAAATCCTATTTCGGAATTTCGCGTCCACGTCTCGCCGTGTCCGGGCTCAACCCGCATGCTGGCGAGGACGGCTCGTTGGGCATCGAGGATCAGACCATCGTGGCGCCTGCCGTCAACCGCCTGCGTGGTGAGGGTTTGGAAGTCCGGGGACCGCTGCCGGCCGACACGATGTTCCACGACGCCGCGCGGCGAACATATGACTGCGCGATCTGCATGTATCACGACCAGGCGCTGATCCCGATCAAGACGCTGGCCTTCGAGGACGCGGTCAACGTCACCCTTGGATTACCCTTCATCCGTACCTCGCCGGATCACGGAACGGCCTTCGACATCGCCGGAACGGGCAAAGCCAATCCGTCGAGCCTGATTGCGGCATTGAGACTCGCCGCCCGCATGGCCGACGCCCGGCCAGTGCAGTGAATTTGACGTTCCTTCCAGTCTTGCTGCGAACTCGCCGCGATAAGATACGAATGTCAGAACCGGGACACTAGCATGAGCGCGATCGACGACCTTCCGCCACTTCGCGAGGTCATTCGCCGCCATTCGCTGTCGGCCCGCAAATCTCTCGGCCAGAATTTCCTGCTCGACCTCAACCTCACGGCCAGGATCGCGCGCGCCGCCGGCCCGCTTGAGGATGCAACCATTGTCGAGATCGGTCCCGGCCCAGGTGGGTTAACGCGGGCACTGCTGGCATCAGGCGCGCGCCACGTGATCGCCGTCGAACGCGACGAACGCGCCCTGCCCGCGCTTGAAGAAATTTCCACGCGATATCCGGGACGGCTGGAGATCGTCTGCGCCGACGCGCAGCGTTTCGATCCGCGTCCATGGCTTGGATCCGCTCGTGCAAAAATCGTCGCTAACCTGCCGTACAATATCGCGACCGCACTGCTCGTCGATTGGCTGTCGATCGAACCTTGGCCGCCCTGGTACGACATGATGGTGCTGATGTTTCAGCGCGAGGTCGCCGAACGTATCGTGGCGCACGAGAACGACGAGGCGTATGGACGGCTCGGCGTGCTGGCGAACTGGCGCGCCGAGACAAAGATCCTGTTCGATATTTCGCCGGCTGCTTTTGTGCCGCAACCCAAAGTGACCTCTTCTGTCGTGCGGTTGCTGCCGCGCGCGGCCCCGGAAATCTGCGACCGCCGGACGCTGGAGCAGGTAACTGCCGCAGCCTTCGGCCAAAGGCGGAAGATGTTGCGTCAAAGCCTGAAATCGCTGGCCATCGATCCAGCCCGGCTGGCCGCCGCAGCCCAGATCGATGTGACCCGGCGCGCAGAGACCGTTCCCGTCAGCGGCTTTGTTGCCATGGCTCAGGAATTGACCCATATACGCAACACTGGAGCTCAGATTCCGAAGTTCGCAGGCGATCACGGCGACCTCTGATGCGAGCTTCGGAATCAAAGGAGCTCCAGCAACTTATTGATCTGGTGCGGATTTGAATTTGAAGTTTCTAGACGAACTTGCCGCGAGACCATAGGAACTTCAAATTCGCGGCACTAGCTGAACATTTCCCGGAGAGATCTCATGCCGCTCATGCGCCGCCAATCGCTGGTCAAATTCGATGCTCCGCTGTGCGAAACGGTCATCGATGCGCCAAAGCCCGTGGGCCGGGAGGTTCTGGTCCGGATCGAGCGCTGCGGACTTTGCCATTCCGATCTTCATATCCAGGATGGCTATGCCGATCTCGGTGGCGGCAAGAAGCTCGACACCACCCGTGGCATGACGCTGCCCTTCACGCTCGGCCACGAGATCGCAGGCGTCGTCGAGGAAGTGGGCCCCGACGTGCCGAAGGATATCGTCGGCGCAAAGCGGGCCGTATTCCCCTGGATCGGCTGCGGTCAATGCCGTGACTGTTTGGCAGGTGACGAAAACCTCTGCGCCAAGCAGCGGTTTCTCGGCGTCGCCATCGACGGCGGCTTTGCCACCCACGTGCTGGTGCCGGACGCAAAATACCTGCTGGAATACGATCCGCTGCCGGTCAATCAGGCCGCGACGCTGATGTGTTCAGGGGTCACCGCTTATGGCGCGCTGAAGCGGCTGGTCGACCGCCCGCGACAGCGCAACCTGCTGCTGATCGGTCTCGGCGGCGTCGGCATGATGGGGCTATCTTTTGCGCAGGCGTTGTTCAAGCAGCCGATCACGGTCGCCGACCTGAGCGCGGCGGCCCGCGAGAGCGCGCTAAAGAACGGCGCGGCTTTCGCCTATGATCCGTCCGAGCCGGAGATCAGCCGGCGCATCATCAAGGAAACCGACGGAGGATTCGACGAGATCGTCGATTTCGCCGGCAACGAAAAGTCGATGGCGTTCGCAGTTTCGGTTCTGGCGCGCGGCGGCAAGATCGTGGTGTCAGGCCTCATGGGCGGCAATTTCAGCCTGCCCATGGTGCAATGGGTCTACAAGCGCATGACGATCGAAGGCTTCATGGTCGGGACGCTCGGTGAGGCGCATGAACTGATGTCGCTGGCGCGCGCCGGCAAGATCAAGCCGACACCGATGAGGGAGGAGCCGATGGCGGATGTCCAGAAATGGATCGATGCGCTGCGGGCCGGTCAGGTCGTCGGCCGCATCGTGCTGAAAAACTAAGGCTCTACCGAAGAACTAAAGCCCCGGAATCGTCATCCAGAGCGTGTCTCCCAAGACCACGGGCGCCAGCCCGAATTAAGCCTTATGCTGTCCGGATTTGTGGCGTATTGCGACCCAAGTTTTTGGTGAAGTTTGGCGTGTGAAATGTATCGCGTTCACCGGAGATACGCATGCCTAGCCGAACCGCGAAATTCGTATCGGCCGTTTTTGTCAGCATCCTTGTGGGAATCCCGCTTGTGACGATTGCATATGGCCAGACGGCTGCGGCAGATAGCTGCCTTTCTGGTCCGACAGGCGAAACGCCACCCGGTGGCCATTGGCGTTATCGCATCGACCACGCCAACAAGCGCAACTGCTGGTATCTTCGTCTTGAGGACGGCGAGGTGTCGCAAGCCGTTCCGCAAAACAGTCGACCGTCACCTTCTCCCGTCGCGAAGCCATCGGTCGCCGATGCCCGCGCCGAGCTGCGCCCGCAGCAGGCCGTCCGGGAAGACACTCGCACCGTCAGCCCGCCCTCTAATGCAGCTGGTAACGAAGCCAGTTCTGCAAACCCCTCGGTCTGGAACGTCACCGCAGCCGTAGCCACGCGCTGGCCGACATTGCCACCGGCCTTCGCCATGCCGAAGGCAGCAGCGAGCACGGCCTCTCCCGCCAGTGATGTAACGCAATCATCCGCCGACCCGGCTCCGGTCGCCGCTCCGTCGGCCCCGCACGCCAGTTTATCCATGCCGATTCGGCCGGAAATGATACCGACGCTGTTCGCCGCCACGGTCGGCGCGCTGGCGTTTGCCGGTGCTGCAGCGCTCATCGCCAGGCGTCGCCGCATGCGGATACGGCGCCGCAAGGTGCGATCCGCAAGGGCGCCGGTCTGGGAAACGACGGATGACGATCGTATCATCCTCTCGGATCAACTATCCTCGGATGTCAGGGATTATCGGCCGCGATTTGCCCGCAGCGCGCGGGGCGTAGGGCCTTCGAAAGACCGCGCGACGGACTTTGCCTCGCGCGCGCCGCGGTACGCGCGGAGGTGAAACCGGCTACTTTTCCAATTGCCGCTGCAATTCTCGAACGAATGTCGTCAGGCCGGTACGGCGTTCACGCTTGAGCCGTTCTGCCTTCAGGATCGACTGCACCTCGGCGAAAGCCTCGTCGACGTCATGATTGATGACGATGTAGTCGTATTCAGCCCAGTGACTGAGTTCGTGCGTAGCGCGGTTCATGCGCGCACGTATGACCGCATCGCTGTCCTGGGCGCGGCTATGCAGCCGCTTGTCCAGATCGGCTGCCGACGGCGGCAAAATAAACACGCTCACCACGTCCGCCCGGGCTTTCTCGCGAAGCTGCTGCGTGCCCTGCCAGTCGATGTCGAACAACACATCCTGTCCCGCCGACAAGGCCGTTTCGACGGCTGTCCGCGGCGTACCATAGCTGTTGTCGAATACGGTCGCCCACTCGAGCAGTTCGTTGCGGTGGACCATCTCCTTGAAACGGGACTGGTCGACGAACAGATAGTCGCGGCCGTCGACTTCTCCGGGCCGCATCGAGCGGGTCGTCGCTGATACCGACATCTTCAAGCCAGCCGTTCGTTCGATCAGCAGACGCGACAACGTCGTCTTGCCCGCGCCCGATGGCGAGGACAGGACGAACATCAATCCGCGCCGTTCAACCGACATCGCCGTGCCCTCGATCCGCCATTTATCACTCCAGATTCTGCACCTGTTCGCGGAATTGCTCCACCACGTTCTTCATTTCAAGGCCGGTATTGGTCAATTCGATATCGTTGGACTTCGAGCAACATGTATTGACCTCGCGATTGAACTCCTGCGCAAGGAAATCGAGACGCCGGCCAACCGGCCCGCCCTTGGCGATCATTTCGCGTGCCTGAGCCACATGAGAGGCAATGCGATCAAGTTCTTCGCGAATGTCGGCCTTTGCCGCGATCAGAAGCGCTTCCTGGTTGAGACGATCGGGATCGAAACGGTCAGACGTCTCCAGCAGCGCCGCAATCTGCTCGGCAAGGCGCGCCTTGACCGCGTCGGGCTTGCGTCCTGGCGCCGCTTCCGCCTTCTTCGCCAGTTGCTCGATCTCATCCATTCGCTGCAACAGAATCTGCCCTAATGCAGCGCCCTCCCGCTGGCGCATGTCGACCAGATGGGCCAACGCCTGATCGAAGGCTGCGGCTGCGGCATCCTTCGCGGCCTTATCTTCCGCTTCATCGCTTTCCGGCTCGACCACCTCAATCACGCCCTTGATCGCGAGTAACCCGTCGATGCTCGGCGCCACCGCATCAATCTTGCTGGCGAGCGCTCCGGCGACGCGCACGATCGAGGCCAGAACGCCTTCGTTGATACGTACCGTCGACAACGCGTTGACGCGCTTCACGTTGAAATTGGCGTAGATCGTGCCCCGCGACAGCACCTCGTTGGCACGCTTCTTGGCGTACACCTCCAGTTCGTCCCAACCCGGCGGTAGCCGCACGCGCAGGTCCAACCCCTTGGCATTGACCGATTTCAGCTCCCACTCAAACGCATAAGGCCCGCTGGCGCCATGGCTGCGGGCAAAGCCGGTCATACTCAACAGGACCATCGCGTAGGGTTCTCCGGGCGAAACGAGGGCCAGGGATTCGCTGGCCGAGCACAAGCTTAGCGCGTCTCCGGCCAAAGTGGAATTTGCGCGCTGCGGAATTACATTTCGACGGAGGACCATCGAAATACGATCACGCTCCGGCTTACCCGTCGGCTATTGCTGAAGCACAGGGGAAGGTGCTGACGATTGCGACGTGCCTTGCCGGGGCCGCGCCG
>NZ_JBAVCF010000628.1:0-6788 GCF_049586575.1 Bradyrhizobium sp. | reverse complement strand
GGCGGCAGGAACAACACCTGCTTTCACGTCCTGGGCGAGCGCGTCAACTTTCTGATCGATTGCGGGGCAACGTCGCTACCAGCGTTGAAACACCAGGGCATTGCCAGAGACGAACTCGATCTTATCCTCATCACGCATTTCCACGGCGACCATTTTGCCGGCCTGCCGTTCCTGCTGCTGGACGCGCAATTCACCCGAAGGACCCGGCCGCTGACGATAGCAGGGCCGGAAGGAATCGAGATACGCCTCAAACAGGCGATGGAGGTGATGTTCGAGAACTCGTCGAAGACAAAGCAGCGGTTCGACGTCAACATCGTTACGCTTATGCCCGAAGCAACGGCCCAGCTCGGCGCCGTCAGCGTCACGCCATTTCCCGTGGTGCATGGCGAATCCGGCGGCCCCTTCCTGGGCTACCGGATCGAGACCGAGGGGCGAACCATCGCCTATACCGCCGACACCGAATGGACCGAGGCGCTGATCCCGTTGGGCTTGGCCGCCGATCTCCTCATCGCCGAGGCCTATACCTTCGACAGGCCGGTCAAAAATCACCTCAGCCTGAAGGCGCTTGAAGCGCGGCTTGGTGAAATCAAGCCGAAGCGGTTGATCCTGACGCATATGAGCGACGACATGCTCGAACGGCTTGGCCGTTTGCCTTATGAGGCCGCGAGCGATGGCCTCGTCATCGAGCTCTAGGTCACCGGCCAGTCCTCGGCGGTGATCGTGGCCGCATCCGCGCCGACGATTTCGGAAAGCTGATCGCGGCCTGTCCGTAGCAAGGTTGAGGAAAGATCGCGCTTGATGTCCTCGACAAGACCCAATCCCTTGTAGACCAGCGCCGAATAAAGCTGAATCAGGCTGGCACCGGCGCGGATCTTGGTTAGCGCACCGCCGCCGGAATCGATACCGCCGACGCCGATGAGCGGAAACGCCCCCTCCGTCCTGACATAGGTCTCCGCCACCATCCGCGTCGATAGCCGAAACAGCGGACGGCCTGAGAGTCCGCCCCCCTCCTTGGCGCGATTCTGCTCGCGCAAAGTCGAGGGCCGCCCGAGCGTCGTGTTGGTCACGATCATGCCGTCGGCGCGGCGCGAGCGCGCGATGTGGACCACGTCGTCGAGCTCGGCGAGGCTGAGGTCCGGCGCGATTTTCAGCAGGATCGGCGAATCGCCGGCGTTCTTTCGCACCCGCTCCCGCGCGTCGATCACCCGCGCCAGCAGATCGTCGAGCGCGTCCGCCTGCTGAAGGCTGCGCAGGCCCGGCGTATTGGGCGAGGACACGTTCACGGTGAAATAGCTCGCCACCGGCGCAAAGGTTTCGATCAGCTTGACGTAGTCGGCGTTGCGATCGGGAGAGTCCTTGTTGGCGCCGATATTGACGCCGACGATGCCGCCGTGATGCGCGCGCGCCGCGAGCCGCCGCAACACGACGTCCGCGCCGTCGCTGTTGAACCCGAGGCGATTGATGATGCCTTCATCGCGCTCCAGCCGGAAAATTCGCGGCCGCGGATTGCCGCTTTGCGGCTTCAGTGTCACCGTGCCGATCTCGATAAAGCCGAAGCCGAGGCGCAGCACCGCATCCGGCACCTCGCCGTTCTTGTCAAAACCCGCCGCCATGCCGATCGGGTTGGGAAAATTCAGGCCGAAGGCCCGCACCGCGAGTTTTGAATCGTCGCCCCGCGGCGGCGCCGGCGGCAGCAGTTTCAAGCCCTGCACGGCCAACTTGTGCGCATCCTCGGGATCGAGCCAACGCAGCAGCGGCAGCGATACGGCATCAAAGGCGCGGATCACGGCTCAAGCTCCGGAATGTCGTGAAAGCCGTCGGACCGCGCGCGCATCGAAAGGACGCCCGCGACCGCGCCGAGATCGAGTTCACCATAGAGATGCGGAAACAATTCGTCGTTGCGCGAGTGCTCCCATCGCAGCGCATCGCCAAGCGCGTCGGCGTCGACCGCGATCAGGAACAGGCCGGTCTGGCCGGAAAAATGTTTTCGGGCGGTCTCTCCGACCTGCGAAGCGGTCGAGAAATGGATGAAGCCGTCGCGGAGATCGACGGGGCTGCCCCGGAACACGCCCTGCCGCTCCGCTTCGCGCCAGGCCGAAGCCGGGCAGATCTTGTAGATCTTACGCACGAAGCCCTAATCCCCCTCGCCGCTTTCAGCCGCAATGCCCTGATTTCGCAGGGACGGCGTCAAATGGCAAGCCGGTCCTCAAGAGGCTTCAGTCGGCCTAGGTCGCGTAGTCCGGCTCGTTGCGGTCGAGGATGCGCTTGAGCGCCGCAAAATGCCGTTGCGCCGGGGACAGGCTGGCATAGAAGCGCGTTCCGCTGATATCCCGCTTGGTCTTCTCGACCACCGGTTCCGGCAGCTTCTTGAGCGGCTGGCCGGTCCACATCGCGTAGATCTGCACCTGGGCGGCGCGCTCGATGTAATAGAGCCGGTCATAGGCCTCGGCAACGGTCTGGCCGACGGTCGAGATGCCGTGGTTGGCCATGAACAGGATGGTCTTGTCGCCGATGACTTTCGCGAGCCGAGCGCCTTCGGCCGGATCGAGCGCAGGGCCGGTATATTCGTCGTCATAGGCGATCTTGCCGGACATGCCCACTTCGGTTTGACCGATTTCCTTGATGCGCGGGTCCTCCAGACGCGTCAGCGCACTCGCAAACGGCATGTGGGTGTGAAACACCGCCTTGGCCTGCGGCAGCGCCTTGTGGATCGGCGCATGGATGCAAAAGCAGGAGCGCTCGACATCGCCCTCGCCGCGCTTGACCTCGCCATCGTCGATGCCGACTTCCATGAAGCAGGAGGCGGTGACTTCCGACCAGTGCGTGCCGAAGGGGATTTGGTAGTAGCGGTCGCTTTGGCCGGGAACCACGTAGGTCAGGTGATTGAAAATACCTTCGTTGAAGCCGTGCATGTAGGCGAGACGGTGCGCCGCCGCGAGATCGACCCGCGCCTGCCATTGCTCGGCGCTGCTATCCGAAACCGTCTCCGGCAAAACCCTGAACTGCATGGCATCCTCCGCTTGATTGGTTCTTTATCTTCTGGTCCATGATCTTCTGGTCCATGATCTTCTGGTCCATGATCTTCCGGTCCATGTCGCTCTGACCGATCAGGCCTGATATTACCCATCATAATCCAGTTCGGCGGCGACATCAGTTGAAATTGCCGCAGACCGGCCATCTTGCTTTGCAGTTTTGTGGCTTGAATGCGCATGGCGCTGCACCAATTCAGCAGGTAGCCTGGAGAGAATTCACCGAGACCGCACATGCCGCCAACAGCCGCCAATTCCGAACGCCAACGCATTGCCGTCATTGGGCTCGGCAGCATCGGCGGCGTGGTCGCCGGGTTGCTGGGTGCGGCCAAACGGCATGACATCGTCGCGTGCGTCAGGCGCCCCATCGAGCGAATGACCGTCGAGCGGATCGAGGGTACGATCGAGTCGCCGATCCGCGCATTGATCGATCCGTCCCGGGCGCAACCGCAGGATTGGGTCCTCCTCTGCACCAAGGTCCAGGACACGGCATCGAGCGGGCCGTGGCTGCAACGGATGTGCGGCCCGGCGACGCGGGTCGCAGCGCTGCAAAATGGCATCGGGCACGCCGAAAGCCTCGCGCCATTCATTGGCGATGCGATCGTGGTCCCGACGATCGTCTACTACAACGGCGAGCGGCTGGCGCCCGATCGGGTTCGTTACCGCCGCGGCGGCGAATACGACTTCGCCGTTGCCGACGGCACGGATGGAAAAGCGTTCGCGACGCTGCTCTACGGTACGCCGCTGCGGACCCTCTTGAGCGCCGACTTCAAGACCCTGGCGTGGCGAAAGCTGTTGGTCAACGCGGTTGGAAATCCCGTCTCCGCGCTCACGCTGCAACGGAACGCGGTATTTCGGCGCGACGATGTTGCAGCGCTTTGCCTGGCGCTGCTGGAAGAGGCCGCCACAGTCGGACGGGCCGATGGCGCGCGGCTCGCAGCCGACGAGGCCGCACAGACGATGGCGAGGCTCACAGCCATCCCGCCCGACGCCGGCTCTTCGATGTATTTCGATCGCCTTGCGGGCCGTCCGCTCGAGATCAATGCGCTGACGGGCGCCGTCGTGGAAGCCGCGGAACGTCATCGTGTGCCGACGCCGCTTCTGCGCATGCTGCTCACACTCGCGCGTGCGGCAAGCGCTTCGCCTGCGCCAAAAGGCAGTTAGGCCGACCGCGCCAACGCGCCATCGATCATCGCGACGGCATTCGCAAGGCCATAGACCGCGACGAACGAGCCGAAGCGCGGGCCTTTCTCCTGACCGAGCAGCACCTGATAGAGCATGTTGAACCAGTCGAGCGACACGCCCGGCCGGCCGTCCTTGCCCTTCTTTATCGCATCGAGAAACGGCTCGCGGCGGCCGATCTCGTAGACGACGTTCTGGATATCCTCCGCGCTCGATCCGTCGGGCATGTTCGCAAGCGCATCGCGCAAATCCTGCAATGCGGCGCGCTCGCCCTCCGTCGGCTCACGGAATCGTTTCGTCGGCGCCACAAAGTCGCGATAGTAGTTGATGGCGTAGCCGACCATCGCATCGAGCCTGGGATGGGTCGCAGGCGTCACACCCGGCCGATAACGTCCAATGAACCCCCACAGCGTCGAGGCATTCTCGGCATTCGATGACGACACCAGCGTCAGCAAGAGCTGGAACGTGACCGGCATGTCGGCTTTCGGCGGATGCCCGGCATGGATGTGCCATACCGGATTGCCGAGCTGCTGCCGCGCGTCCTGGCGCGGAAATCCTTCGAGGAATTGCTGGTAATCGTCGACGTTGCGCGGGATCACGTCGAAGTAAAGCCGCTTGGCCGCCTTCGGCTCGCGGTACATGAACAGCGACAAGGATTCCGGCGACGCGTAGCGCAGCCATTCGTCGATGGTGAGGCCATTGCCTTTCGACTTCGAGATCTTCTGGCCCTTCTCGTCGAGGAAAAGCTCGTAGTTGAAGCCTTCCGGCGGCGTGCCGTCGAGCGCCGCGCAGATTTTCCCGGAGAGCTTGACCGAATCGATCAGGTCCTTGCCGGCCATTTCATAGTCGACGCCGAGCGCAAACCAGCGCATCGCCCAGTCCGGCTTCCATTGCAGCTTGCAATGCCCGCCGGTGACGGGAAGCGTGACGCGCTCCTTCGTCTCCGGATCGTCATAGGAGATCGTACCGGCCTTGACGTCGTGAGATACGATCGGCACCTGTAGCACCACACCGGTGCGCGGACAGATCGGCAAAAACGGCGAATAGCTTGCCGCGCGCTCTTCGCGCAGCGACGGCAGCATGATCGCCATCACCTTCTCGATCCGCTCCAGCATCCTCAGGAGCGTCGTATCGAATTTTCCCGAGGTGTAGTAGTCGGTCGAACTGGCGAATTCATAGTCAAAGCCGAAGGTGTCGAGAAACGCCATCAGCCGCGCATTATTGTGCGCGCCGAAACTGGAATGGGTGCCAAAGGGATCCGGCACCTTCGTCAGCGGCTTGCCGAGATATTCCGACAGCATCTCCTTGTTCGGCACGTTGTCCGGCACCTTGCGCAGCCCGTCCATGTCGTCGGAGAACGCCAGCAGGCGCGTCTTGATCTTGTCTTCGGTCAGCACGCGGAAGGCGTGGCGCACCATGGTGGTGCGCGCGACCTCGCCGAAGGTGCCGATATGCGGCAGGCCCGACGGACCGTAGCCGGTCTCGAACAGCACCTCTTCCTTCGGCTTCCTTTTCAGCCGCGCCACAATCGCCTTCGCCTGCTCGAACGGCCAGGCGTTGGATTGTTCGGCGAGCGCGCGCAGGTCGCTCGGGCTGGCTGAAAGTTCGGTCACGGACATCAAGAGTCTCCAAGGCCGCGGAAACTAGCGTTTTCGCGCCAAAATGCAAAACGGCTACAAAATCTGGTCGTCCAGGCCAAGCCACCGGGTCGCGCAACAACGGACGCCTGTGTTATGGGTCCCCGCTTTCGCGGGGACGACGCCGGGTTATGAACAACCCTAAAACGGGCTGACTGAGAAATAACGCAGCCACAGATCGGTGTAGCGGCCTTTTTCCCACAGCCGGAACAGCGCCCAATTCAACGCCTGCCGCAACAGGTCGTTGCCCTTGCGCACGGCAATCCCGACGCCTTCACCGAAATAGCGGCTTTCGACAAAAGGCCCGCCCGAGAACGCGCAGCAGTCGGCTGAGTCCGTGCCGTTGATCCAGAGCGCGAGCGAGATCGCGTCACCAAAAATGAAATCGATCTCACCGCGACGCAGCGCCGTCCGCAGCGCCTCGTCGTTCGGATAGGAGTGCAATTCCGCATCGGTGAACATCGCCTTCAGATAGGCCTCATGCGAGGTGCCCGCGATGACGCCGACCTTGCGGCCCTCGAGAAATTCCGGACGCACCTCGCGCATCACCGAATCCCGCCGCGACACGAACCGCGCCGGCGCGCGATAATAGGGGTCGCTGAAGTCGAGACGCGCGCGCAGTTGCGGCGTCACCGCCAGCGACGCAATGATGGCGTCACCGCGATTGCTCGAAATCGCATCGAGCAAAGTCTCGAAGCGCCGCATCTGGATGGTGCAGGTGACCTTGATCTCGTCGCAGATCATCCGCGCCAGGTCGACATTGAAGCCGGCGGGATTGCCATCGGGGCCGGTGAAATTGAAGGGCGGATAATCGGTCTCGGTCAAAAACCGGATCACCGTGAGACGCGACAGATCCGGCCGGTCCGGCCGGCGCCGCGGATCCCAGAAGCCAGGCACCGCCTGCGGGGCGGCTCCGGCCACCGGCTTGGGCGCGCTGAGA
>NZ_JBAVCF010000627.1:0-13579 GCF_049586575.1 Bradyrhizobium sp. | reverse complement strand
CGTCAAGGGTGCCCCGGAGGATCTTCTGCGGTTGTCGCGGCGATACGAAGGCGCCGATGGCCAGGTGCTTCCCCTCGACCCTGAAACGCGCCGCGCCTTCGAAGCCACACTCGATGGGCTCGGGGCTCAGGGGTTCCGCGCCCTCGGCATAGCCAGCCGCATGGTAGACGCGAGTCATGCGACCGCCGCGGTCAGCGACGAGAGCGACCTTGTTTTTTCCGGCTTCGCCGTCTTCCTCGATCCTCCCAAGGCCAGCGCCGGCATTACCATCCAGACGATGGCCGCGGCGGGTGTTTCCGTGAAAGTACTAACCGGCGACAATGAACTGGTGGCGCGCCACGTCTTCGGCGAGATCGGTGTGCCGGTGACAGGAGTGCTCACGGGTGACGCACTGACAAATCTCTCGGACGAAGCGCTGATCGGGCAGTTGCCGCGGATTAACCTGTTCTGCCGCGTCAATCCGCAGCAGAAGCTTCGGATCCTGCTGGCGCTGAAGCGACTTGGAAATGTCGTCGGTTTCATGGGCGATGGCATCAATGACGCTCCGGCGCTTCACGCAGCAGACGTCGGAATATCGGTTGATGGCGCTGCCGATGTCGCGCGCGCGGCCGCCGATCTGATCCTGCTCGAGCACGATCTTTCGGTCGTGCGCGCCGCGGTAGTCTGCGGGCGCGGCACGGTTCAGAACGTGTCCAAGTATGTCCTGATGGGATCCAGTTCGAATTTTGGAAACATGTTCAGCATGGCAGGGGCAGCGCTGATTTTGCCTTTCCTGCCGATGCTCCCGATCCAGATTTTGCTGAATAATCTCCTCTATGACATTTCGGAGATTGCAATCCCTTTCGATCAAGTCGACGAGGAGGTTATCGCCGGACCCGTGAAATGGGACATCAAGTTCATCGAACGGTTCATGCTGGTATTTGGGCCAATCAGCTCCATCTTCGATTTTCTTACATTCTATGTTCTGCTGTATTTGTTCGGCGCCGGCGAGACGCTGTTTCAGACGGGATGGTTCATCGAATCGATTACGACCCAGGTTCTTGTAGTGTTCGCGATCCGGACGCGGCGGCCGCTCTTTCTGAGCAAGCCGCATCTATTCCTCGCCGCAATGGCCTTTGGAGTTATTGCCGTCGCAACGGCCCTCCCGCTACTCCCCGTCGTCGGCCAGTGGTTGGGGTTCGTGGCGCCGCCGCCGCTGTTCTTCGTCTTCTTGATCGGTGCAACAGTGGCGTATCTTGCGATCGTGGAAATCACCAAGCGGATTTTTTACCGTCCGATATTGGCCGCAAAAGGTTAGTTCTTCCATCATTGCGGGCATCGACATCCATCACAATGGATAGACAAGGGCCAAGACGTCTGCGGCGCGGATATCCTCCTGTGCTTGCGCGACGTCGGCGCGGGCGGGGTGATCATTGGCAGGCACCAGCTCCCGTGCGGCGAGAAGGGGATCTGCAGTACAGGTCGCATGTCTGCTGGTCATGTCCGAGCCGCTCAAACTCTGCGGCGTAGCTACCCGTCAACGTAAAGCTGGTTTCAGAGGGGTCGGCGACCACGATCAGGTGCTTCATATTATTCTCGTTCACCTGCTTACAGGAGCAATCGCAGATGCCAGGAGCTTTCAGCGGACGCCTCCGGTGCACGGTGGGATCCAGTCGGCCACCAATCGTTTCAAAGGTTCGCCAACTTCAAAAACCTTGCGATCCCCGGAGAACCATGTTGCCGCCTCTTCGACATCACGAATGGTCGGTCGGAGTGCGGTATCGTTAGTAGATCACGTTCGTTTAGCGCGCCGAGAGTGGCTTTGATGTCGGCCGTCGAGGCGGTGGGGAGCGCTGGAATCGGTGGCGCCTCTCGACATAGGTAAGCATCACGTACCAGTTAAAGCTTGCTAAGCCTCCGCACGATGGCGGCCCGAAGCATTGATTTGGATCAACGAGTGCAATGCGTCGCGTCTCGATGAAATCCAAGCGCTGCAGATCGAAATGTCCGGAAATATTCGCGAGAGGCGGAACTTGCAAGATCGCAATGGGCAAAATTGATCGGTGTCAAATCGCCCAGTCGTCGGCGTGTCCATCATCTGGCCGCTTGCGGGCTGGTCCGTTTTTATGAGCAATCGCGTCTCCAAAGCTGGGCGCGCATTCGCCGTCGCCAAATCAGGAGGAGCGCAACCAGTCCTATTTCCGAGGCGGGTTGATCTTGCTCAAAGCCGAAATGGCCTGGCGTGATCTAAATGAAAATGGAGAAGGTTATGCAAACGCAAGCTCAAATCGAGTTCGGAGGAAACGTCCAGAATCCGGCCGAAAGGCGGGCGGTTATCGAGGGACATATTGTCGAGCTCGAGAACCACTTCGGCCGCATCACTGCATGTCGCATCGTGGTGAGAGGACCTGGAGAGCATCACGTTACGGGAGGCCAGTATCAGGTGAGTGTTCACCTCGTGCTACCGGATGGCCGCGAAGTCAATATTGGACGCACTCCCAAGGAAGACGGACGCTACGCCGATTTGACGTTCGCCGTCGACAACGCGTTCAAGCGCGCCCGCAGACAGCTACAAGATCAAGCGCGGGTCATGCGCGGCGACGTAAAGCAACACACCCCGGTACAAAGAGGATAGGCGAAATGCCTGGCGTTTCCGGCATCCCCCCGGCAGGACATGCGAGGGCAGCCGGAGGGCTGCGCTTGTTCGCGCTGCGCGGCACAGATGCATTGGGCAAAGAGATGGCATCCGCCCTTGGCTGCGATTTGGGTGCTCTCGAAGAGCGGAGCTTTGAAGATGGCGAACATAAGATCCGGCCACTCGACACTGTCGCCGGCTGCGACGTTTACGTGGTGCACAGTCTGCACGGCGGACCGCAGGAGAGCCCCAACGATAAGCTGTGCCGGCTGTTGTTTTTCATCGGCGCCTTGAAAGACGCGGGGGCCGCGCGGGTTACCGCGATCACCCCTTATCTCTGCTATGCGCGAAAGGATCGCCGTACCAAGGCCCAGGATCCTGTCACCATTCGTTACCTTGCGGGACTATTCGAGGCTGTGGGCGTCAATGCTATCGCGACACTCGAAGTGCACAATGAAGCGGCCTTTGAGAATGCGTTTCGTTGTCCTTCGATTGCGCTCAGCATAGCGCCGCTGATTGTCAACCGGATCATGGAAATCGCGGGCGATCGGCCGGTTTGCGTGGTGTCGCCGGATCTCGGCGGCGGCAAGCGCGCCGACGTTCTTTGCGAGGCGCTTGAAAAGGTCGCTGGCCGTCCGATTGGCAAGGCATTTGTCGAAAAGCACCGCAGTTCGGGTGTGGTTTCGGGCGACCTATTTGCCGGTGAGGTGGCAAATGCGTTCTGTGTCGTCGTCGATGACCTCGTGAGCACTGGAGGAACGCTGGTGCGAGCGGCAAAGGCCGCGCGCGCGCGTGGCGCACGAGAGATTATCGCCTGCGTCGCCCACGGCCTGTTTATGCCGGGCGCCGAAAGCGCACTCGCTGATCTTTCGATCGACCGCATCATCGCAACCGATAGCGTGCCGCCGTTCAGGCTTGCGTCCGGCCCGGTGCTGGCTAAGCTCGAGCTCATTTCGGCGGCGCCCTTGTTGGCCGAGACCGTTCGTCGGCTTCACCAGAACGAGACACTCGCCGATCTGCTGCCGTATCAGGCTTGATAGGACAGCAAACGTTCGAGCTGGCGGGCATCCGCCGCGGCGATTGCTAGATAAGTGCGTACAAGCTTGGGCCATTTTTCAGGCGTACGCGGCTGGACGTCCATCAGATGCGCGATCGACAAGCGCGCGCGAAGCAAGGCGCGGCCGATGCGGTAGAAAAGAAAGAGCCCGTTCCTCATGTCATCGCCGAGCGGGGTTGCCAGGCGCCGCAGCAGCGTCTCACCGACCCATCGTCCCCCGAGCCGTTCGCATTCGAGATGCAGGAACGCGACCTCGTCCAAGGCGTCCTGCGTCCGCAGCCGGGCGTTGAATTCCAGACAATCGATCACCGGAAACGGCGCGCTCAACCAGATATGTTCAGGCCTCAGGTCGCCATGGGTCTCCATGATGAACCGGCGGCGTACCCGTTCTTTGAGAACGTCAGCATGTTGCTTCAGAAAGCGACGCTGGATGCTGGCAATACGCCCGATCGTGCCTCGATTGAGGTCGAACGTCGGGTGGAGAAGAATCCGGCAATCGAGCGCCGCGGATTTTCGGAGTGAGAGCAAATAGTTCTCGGGACTGATCGTGGCGCGCAAGGCATGGGCGTAAAATTGGCACAAGTTATCTGCCACTCGCTGAATTTGGGGTTGCGAGACCCGGCGGGCTAGCAGCAGCGCTTCAAGCGTCTCGTTTTCATCAAGGCGACGCATGACGACCAGGTAGTCAGCGATCTGACGCCGCTCGCCGATCGCGTAACCGGTCGCGGTCACCGCTAGTGGCGCGATGCCAAGATAGACGTCCGGCGCAAGCTTGCGATTGAGCGAAACCTCGGCCTGGCACGCCGCAATCCGGCGATCGAGCGTGGAAAAATCAAGATAGGGAAACCGAACCGGCTTTTTCAGCTTGTAGACACGGTCGCCGGCCATGAAGACCCACGACATATGCGTTTCCCGCGTGACCACCCTTTCCGGCGCAGGGCTATAGCTGTCCGGACGGCTAAGGAAACTGACCTTACGGGCAAGCACGTCAGCGTCTGAATCGCGTGGTTCAATTTGCTGGTCCACCATAGATACTCTATGGCCAATCGAGCTTAGTGGCGGCTTGATGCTGATCAACAGTTTCGGGTGCGAGATGGATAGGCTGTCTCGACGGATTTCCATCGCTGACCATACCTGCAGATCTCTGATCTGCATCAAAACCAGCTGCTCAATCCCCTCTATTTTCGCAAGATATTGAGGTGGATCGATGCCGGTTCAGAATGCCGAAATCGCGGGGATGTTCGACCAGACCGCCGAGCTTCTCGAGATCAAGGGCGACAATCCCTTTCGTTCGCGCGCGTACAGGAATGCCGCGCGCGTCATCGAGCGCCTTCCCAAGAGCATCACCAGTCTCCTGAAAGCGGGCGAAGATCTTTCCGAACTTCCGGGTATTGGCAAGGACCTTGCGGGTAAGATCGCGGCCATTGTCGCCACGAAACATTTCGACGTGCTGGAGAAACTGAAGCGCGAATTGCCTGGCGATCTCGGTGAAATCGCAGCGCTTCCGGGCCTCGGTCCAAAGCGTGTCAAACTGCTCTACGACAAGCTCCGCATTCGTTCGCTGGAGGATTTGCGGCGCGCGGTGAAGTCGGGACGGCTGCGCGAGTTACGCGGTTTTGGGGTCAAGAGCGAGGAGAAGCTCGCCGCGGCGCTCGCCAAGCCTCAAGCCGAAAAGCGTTTCAAGCTGTCGCAGGCCGAAGCCGAGGCAGAGGCGCTGGTCAATCATCTACGCCCGAGTGCCAGTGACGGCCAGGTCATCGTCGCCGGCAGCTATCGCCGCAGGCGCGATACCGTTGGCGATCTTGACGTGTTGATGCTCGGGCGCGACGGCGCCGCCGCGGGAGACAGGCTCGCGACTTACGACGATGTCGTCAACGTTGTTGCCCACGGCCCGACGCGGACCACGGTCATTCTTCGGTCCGGGCTCCAGGTCGACCTGCGCGTCGTGCCGAAGGTGAGCTACGGTGCCGCGCTGATGTATTTCACGGGCTCGAAATCCCACAACATCGCCCTGCGGGGGTTAGCAAACGATCGCAAGTGGAAACTCAACGAGTATGGCCTGTTCGCCGGTAAGCGGCGGATTGCCGGTGCAAGCGAACAGGAAATCTACGGTAAACTTGGGCTTTCGATGATCCCGCCGGAAATGCGCGAGGACCGCGGCGAAATTGCGCTCGCGCGAGCCGGGCACCTGCCGAAGCTGATCACGGTCGCGGATATAAGGGGCGATCTGCACGTCCATTCCAACTGGAGCGACGGAACCGTTCCAATCGCCGAAATGGCGGCGGCGGCGAAGGCGCGGGGCTACGCTTATATGGCGCTGACCGACCACAGCCAGCACACGACGATCGCTCACGGGCTCGATGCGGGGCGGTTGTCGCGCCAGATCGACGAGATCGACCGGCTAAACGACGAGCTCGATGGGTTCACCGTGCTCAAGGGATCGGAAGTCGACATTCTCGCCGACGGCCGACTTGATCTTCCGGACAAGATCCTTTCCCGCCTCGATCTTGTTGTAGCCGCGGTGCATCAAAAATTCGATCTACCCCGCAAGGCCCAGACCGAGCGCATCGTTCATGCCATGGATAATCTCCATGTCTCGATTATCGCGCATCCGACCGGACGTCTGATCGGCGAGCGTGATCCCTATGACGTCGATATGGAAGCGGTGATCGCTGCGGCAGGAGCGCGCGGATGCCATCTCGAGCTCAATGCTGACCCCGATCGGCTCGATCTCAACGATATCAATGTCCACGCCGCAAAAGTCGCCGGCGTCAAGGTAGCAATCTCGACGGACGCGCATTCAACGGGCGGATTGGCCAATATGCGGTTTGGGGTCGACCAGGCGCGCCGCGGCTGGCTCGAGGCAGCTGACGTGATTAACGCCTTGCCGATCGCGCGGCTGAGAAAGCTCCTCAAGAGATAGCCGGCACCCGGGCTACGGCCACCAGAGCCGCCGCAGCGCGCCGGTGCTGGCGCCAACCAGACCGATAGGAAGCGCGGTGATCGATTGTGTCTGGAGCCCTAACCACGGTGTCGACAAGGCGTTCCGCAAGGAGCACAATATCGAACACATTGGCGCGATCGGCCTCCTCTTGCGCAGTCAACAGATCAAACAGCAGAGCGCCAAAGCCTCGGCCGTTCAAGGCGCTTGCGACTGCCATGTTGCGCGAACTGTGGCGGGCTTGAGCCGCTTCCATGGCACCACCAGCCACGCGCCTGCTTTGGCACAGTCAACGTGCCGGCAAGTTCGCACGAAGGAATTGTTAATTCAAAAGACCTGGCTGCTTGCAAATCAACTATTATCCTGCTTCTGCCGGTTACTGCTACCAAGTCCGCTCGGCTGCCCAGGATCCTGCGCAGCGCTGATCGCCGGAATAACCGCTCCAAGTCCCGCGACCGCGAACGCCAGTTAGTTTGCCGAACCCAGATGCGCGTTTGTCCTGGACGGCAACGGACGCGCGAACTGCTCCCGCACTCGTGACATTACCCCTAAAAGTCTCCACGTTGGGTGACGTGATTGCGCCGTTTTCGATATTGATCGAATAGTTATAAGTGGGATTGCAATCTCCGTTTTGCGTAATGAAGGTGATGCTCCACTGGCCGTCGAACGGAGAGCGGGCTTCAGCGGTCGCGGCTGGCAGCAGGAGGGCACAGCTTGCCAACATAGCGATCAGATATTTATTCATCGCAGATGCTTTCATGGAACGAATCCCAAAGCCGCCTCGCTTCGATTAAGATTAGAAAATCTCTCCGGATGCCCTTTGATGTGAATCAACAGTGGGGCGGTTGGCATGCCTTGCATGCCACTTCGGGCCGGGGCCACGCATGTAGTGAAGCTCAGGCCGATAGGGATCGCGGGCGCGCCTGACGATTTTGTGGAACTTCGTCATGATCTCGTGGAGCGGGAGCAACGCCAGGGGGAATTGGGTAAGCATCGTGACCTCCCTAATGCGGTTTGCCGAGCAATGTTGCAAAAGGCATGTCAAAGATCTCATCACCATCATCATCGGTGACGTGCAAGATCCAGCCGCGCCAGTCTTCCGCGCTCGCCGTCATGATCAGCGATCGCACGGCGCAAACGGCATGCTCGCGAGCGTCATCAAGGTCATCGACCGCAGTGCCACTCCGGTCGATCAGCACACCGCGCGTATTGGAGAAATGAAAATAGACGTCCGCCATGTTCTGCCTCCTCAGAGAAGCAATCGCATGGTCGTGGGTGGTAGCAGCTGGAATATCGCCGGGAAATTCCGATCGTTACCTTAGGAGTCGTTACCTTAAGGAAAGATACGTAGGGGGCCGGCTGCTTCTTGCGGCCGCCCATCGCACTTAGGGCGCGCGAGTACCCGAACGATCAGCTCGCGGAAATCGGCGTTTTGGCCATTGCCTGCTCGGCTTGGCGGACGATTTCCATGGTGCGCAGAACACTTGACGGATTGACACTGATCGAATCGATGCCCAGTCCGGTAAGAAATCGAGCGATCTCCGGATAGTTCGCCGGCGCTTCGCCACAAATGCCAACGTGCCGACGATTGCGTTTCGCACCTTTCACAGCCATCGTCAGCATTTCCAGCATTCCAGGATCGCGCTCGTCAAAGTCGAAAGCGACAATATCGGAATCCCTGTCGACGCCGAGCGTGAGCTGGGTTAGATCGTTAGAGCCGATCGAAAAGCCGTCGAACAGTTTGGCAAACTGATCGATCAGAATTACATTGTTCGGGATTTCGCACATCATGAATATTTCGAGACCACCTTCGCCTCGCTTGAGGCCATGCTGCGCCATGGCATCAATGACGTTGCGTGCCTCTTCTACGCGCCGGCAGAAGGGAATCATGAGTTTTAGATTGGTGAGGCCCACGGCATTGCGTACGCGGCCGAGCGCTGCGCATTCGAGCGCAAAGCCTTCGGCATAGGCGGGGTGGGCGTAGCGGGCCGCGCCCCGGAATCCCAGCATCGGGTTTTCTTCCTTCGGCTCGAAACTGGCGCCGCCAAGCAGCTTGGCATATTCGTTGGTCTTGAAGTCGGACAGACGCACGATGACGGGGCGAGGGTAGAATGCCGCGGCGATGATGCCAATGCCTTCCGAGAGACGCTCCACGAAGAAGTCTGAGGGCTTGTTGTAGCTGCTGGTTATCTTCTTGATGGTCCGGCGATCGCGCACCGATTCGACCTTTTCTAGTCGAGCCAAGGCCATCGGGTGGATACCGATGTGTTGGTTGATGATAAACTCCATCCTTGCCAGACCGACGCCGTCGTTCGGCATCATGGCTGTTTTGAACGCGATCTCCGGATTGCCAAGATTGACCATGATTTCGGTATGTGGCTTTTCCAAACGATCGGCCGTGACGCGTTCCACCTCAAAGGGCAGAGTGCCCTCGTAGACGTGGCCGATATCACCCTCGGCGCAGGATACGGTGACGGGCATCCCGGTTTTCGCCTTTCGGGTGAAATCCTCCGTACCGACGACCGCGGGTACGCCGAGTTCGCGCGCGACGATAGCGGCGTGGCAGGTTCTTCCACCATGGTCGGTGATGATGGCGGCGGCCAGCTTCATCACCGGCTCCCAATCCGGGCTAGTCGCCGGCGCAACCAATACCTCGCCCGGCTGGAAAGCCTTGAGCTCGCGCTCGCTCCGGATCAGGCGGACTTTCCCCGCGGCAATCTTCTCGCCGACAGCCCGGCCCGTGGCGACTACCTTGCCGCGTGATTTCAAGACGTAGCTCTCAAGGGCTTCGGGCTTGCGGCGGGAGGCCACCGTCTCGGGGCGCGCCTGGATAATGTAGAGGGCGCCGTCGCTGCCATCCTTTGCCCATTCCACATCCATTGGCGTGGGCACGCCTGCCTTTTTCGAATAATGATCTTCTACCACAATTGCGCATCGCGCGAGTTCCAGCACGTCCGTGTCGCTGATGCAGAATTGCTCGCGGTCGGCTTTCGGCGTCGTCACGTTATGCGTGCTCTTGGGTCCGCGCGCGTACACCATCCGCATTTGTTTGGACCCCAGCCGTCGGGACAGCACGGCGCGGTGTCCGCTGTTGAAGGTTGGCTTATGAACATAGAATTCGTCGGGATCCACGGTTCCCTGGACGATATTCTCACCGAGACCGTAGGAGCCTGTCACGAAGACCACGTCGCGAAAGCCGGACTCGGTGTCCAGCGTGAAGATGACGCCACTCGCTGCGAGGTCGGAGCGGACCATCTTCATGATCCCAACGGACAGCGCAACCTTGAAATGATCGAACCCGTTATCGATGCGGTAGGATATCGCGCGATCCGTGAACAGCGAGGCAAAGCAGCGACGGCACGCCTCGACTAGATCGCGTGCGCCGCGGATATTGAGAAAGCTCTCATGCTGTCCGGCAAAACTCGCGGTAGGCAAATCTTCCGCGGTCGCCGAACTGCGCACAGCGACCGCAACATTTGCACCATATTCGTGTTCGAGTTGTCGATAGGCTTCGGTAATTTGGCGGCGCAAATCCTTTTGGTCGGTTGCTGCGTAGACAATGGCGCGCGCCTTGGCAGCACGCCTGGCGAGCTCAGAAATGCGGCGCTTGTCGATTCCAGCGAGCAGATCCCGGAGCTTGTCCCAAGCTCCGGCCTGGGTCAGCGCGTCGCGATAGGCTGTCGCTGTCAGCGCAAAACCATTCGGAACCCGAACACCCTGTGGCGAGAGCACGGAGTAGAGCTCGCCAAGCGAAGCCGTCTTGCCTCCCACAAGCGGCACATCTTCGAGACGAATGTCCTTGAACCAGCGAACGTAGCCGGACGAGTTCATCGCGTTTCTCTCCCGCGTTGCAACATTGAGACGGCCTAAGTCGAATTAATGGACACTTTGCCCGATCGAGGATCTCAGCGTTTGCGCAAAATCAAACGGGAGCGATGATAGGTAGGTAGACATCAAAATCGATTATGGCCGAAAAGAGCGCAGACCCGCATCAGGAGTGGTTTCGGTTCTGGGAGAGCGCGTCAGGTTTCTGGCGCGGCTTGCCGGCGTGGCGAACTTGGCTGCTTAGCGCCGCGCTGGTCGTGATCGTCATCCTGCAGCTCTATGTTCAGTTCCGCTTCAACTACTGGAATCGTGACTTCTTCAATGCGTTGGAGAACCGCGATCCGTCTCGCTTGCGGGTTGAAGCGCTGCTGCTGATACCTCTCTGCGGCGCGAGTATCGCGCTCGCTGTCACCTCGGTGTGGGGGCGCATGACGATGCAGCGCCTGTGGCGGCGATGGCTGAGCATCCAGGTGATCGAATACTGGATCGACAACGAGCGATATGCCCGTTTGGCGCAGGTGCAGGACCAAGAGATGATTCCGGAATATCGAATTGCCGAAGATGTGAGGATCGCGACCGACGCGCCAATCGACTTTGCCGTCGGGCTCATTTCGTCTCTGCTGACCGCAATCATTTTCGTTCGAATCCTCTGGAACGTCGGCGGTGACTTCGCCTTTTCCCTCTTTGGCCGCAGCCTTTGGCTCCCGGGCTATCTTGTGTTCAGTGTTGCGGTCTATTCCGGTATCGTCACGGCAGCGATAGTCCTGGTGGGGTCGCCACTGACCAGGGTGATCCAAATCAAGAACCAGGCGGAGGCCGAGTTGATCACGGCGGCCCACCTGCTGCGGGATGCCGGTGAGCGAGCAGCGCCAAAACTGCCGGATCCAGAGATCAGGTACGGTATCTTTCGAGCGCTAGGCGACACATTGAGGCAGTGGCGACGCCTATGCTGGCAGCTCATGCGCACGACGCTGGTGTCGCAATCGAATACGCTCATGGCGCCGATCGTCGGACTCATCCTGTGCGCACCGAAATTCATCGCGGGCAGCATGACGCTCGGCGAATTGACGCAGGCTGCCGCCGCGTTCACGCTCGTTCAGAGCTCCTTCAACTGGCTTGTCGATAACTTCAATCGCGTTGCAGATTGGGTCTCGTCCCTCCAGAGAGTAGGCGGTCTGTTGCTCGCGCTTGACCGGCTCGATCACGGGTTTTCGGTGCCCGACCGCGAGACGACCACCGCCCCCATAGGGTCTGTCACGTTGATTGAATGATCACCGCTTCGGCGAGACGATTGACCTCGCCGGGCAGGCAAAGTCCGGTCCCGGGATTGAGGAGGGCTGCAGCCCCCGCAGCAGCAGCCAGCCGGAAAGAATCTTCAATATCCGTGCCTGACGCTAACCGACAGATCAATGCGCCGAGAAAGCTGTCGCCAGCGCCGGTCGCGCTGACCGGAGTGATCGCGAGCGGCAGCGCACGCAAGACCCGATCTCGCGTCACAAGCACCGCGCCGAGATGACCCATGGTAAGGGCGATCATGGCGACTTTCCCGCTTTGGACGAGAGTTCTGGCAACTCCTTCCCACTCGCTGGCATCGGACGGTTCGCTGCTCGCCAGTTCGCGCATTTCCCGCAGGTTCGGCTTTATCAGGTCGACCCCCTCAGCGACTGCGGCAACAAGCGCCGGCCCAGACGTGTCCAGGATCATCTTGGCGCTGCGTTGCTTTGCAATCCTTGCCACCCTTGCATAGAAATCGTCGGGCGCGCCGCCAGGCAGGCTGCCGCTCGCAACCACAAAACGGGGAAACGGCGCGATTCGAGACAGCAGGTTCAAGCACTCAGACCATTCGCTTTCGGCCAGCTGCGGGCCGGGCAGAATGAAGCGGTATTGTTGGCCACTGCTGGTCTCACTGACAAAAAAATCCTCGCGAGTTTCGTCAGCGATCGGGAACGTCAGGCTTGCAACGCCCTCGCGCTCGACCAGCTTGCGCAGAGAGTCTCCGGTCGAGCCGCCGATTGGATAAATCGCGCTGACGTCGCCCCCGAAGCGTTTGACAACGCGCGCGACATTGATCCCACCCCCGCCAGGATCGCGCCATTGCGAGGTGCCCCGAAGCTTGTAGACTGGAATGATCTTCTCAACAGCGGTCGATAGATCAACCGACGGATTGGGCGTGATGGTGACAATGTCCGTCATGGGCGCCTTTGCGATCCGCTCACCATGTGGTGGAAAAATGCCTTGAGCCCGATGAAGCTTTCGTCGGTTCGCACAATGACCCGGGTTGGGATATCCCGCAGATATGGTTCGAAACGGCCCTTGCTTTCGAACTGTTTCCGAAAGCTCGATCGGGAAAGGTAATCCGTAAAACGCGGAACTATACCTCCTGCGGTGTAGACCCCGCCACGGGCAGAGAAGGTGAGGGCGAGATCGCCCGCCACTGCTCCCAGGAAGGAACAGAACATGTCGAGCGTGGCTTGGCAGATGTCGCAATTGCCTTCTAGCGCGGCTTTTGTGATCGCTGCGGCGTTTCGCGCGGGCGCGTTTACGCCACCAATACAGGCCAGCGCTTGATAGAGGTTTTCCAGACCTGTCCCCGACAAGACCCGTTCGACCGACACGTGGCCGAAGCGCTGGCGCAGGTAAGCGATGACCTGCTCCTCGCGATCGGAGGTTGCCGGCAACGTCGCGTGGCCAGCCTCCGTCGCAGCAACGAACGGTATTCCATCCGAAAAGAAGAGGCAGGCCGCACCGAATCCCGTGCCCGGCCCAAGCGCAAGCATGGGCGCGCCCGCGATACTCCGCTGCTCTCCGAGCGGATAGACGTCTTGCGGGCGTAACTCGGGCAGTGACCAGGCGACGGCTTCGAAGTCGTTACGCAACTCGATGGCGCCAAGCCTGAAGGCCTGCTTCAACTTCGCGCCGTCGACCACCCATCGGCTGTTGGTGATGGTGCAGCAGTTATTTTCGACCGGTCCCGCCACGCCGAGGACGGCGGCATCGGGCTTGCAACGCGGAGCGTGACGCTCCAGAAAGGTCGCGATCGCGTCCGCTACACCTGCGAAATCGACGACCTTGAGATAATCGATCGCCCCGATTTCACCATTGTTCATCAAAGCAAAGCGCGCGTTGGTGCCCCCGATGTCGC
>NZ_JBAVCF010000626.1:0-11076 GCF_049586575.1 Bradyrhizobium sp. | reverse complement strand
GTAAACGGAGCATTCCGCCTCTTCTACGGCAATTGAACAGCCGTCACGCTAAAACTCAAGTGGTCAATTTTATACAGACGAGCGCTGGTATCGCGCGTAGCATCGACCCTTGAATGCGCTGCGAGATCGCAGACAAAAGAAACCATTGCGGCGCCGCGAAACCACGATGACGCTATTGAGTGCCTCTAACAGTGGGACGACGTGTCATGACAGGATCACAAGGAATTTCCCGGCGGCAGGTTTTGACCATCGCGGCCGGCGCTGCCGGGGCATCAGTCACAGGCGCGGCAGCGGTTATCGGCACATCGACGCCCGCGCAGGCGGCCAAGGCGTCGCAACAGGCTGTGAAGTATCAGGACACTCCGAAGGGGGAGCAACGCTGCGACAATTGCGTGCACTTTGAAGCCCCATCGGCTTGCAAAATCGTGGATGGAACTGTTGCCGCGCAAGGCTGGTGCATGGTCTATGCGAAGAAGCCGGCGTAGACTCCAAACATCCGGCGGCGATCGGCTCCCTAGCACATTTGCAGCTTTTCGAACTTTGAAAAGGTTCGGATTGTCTGCGGCCTCTCTGAACGGTGTTAGCAAACTGGTCCTCGCTCGGGCTGCGGCGGTGGCTGGTATCCCGCCATTGGAACTTTTGACCAGTGGGAATCGCTGGTCCATGCAAAGTGCTCAAGTCTGAAACGGGTCATTGGCGTCGCTTTGACAGCGCGCCGGCCACTTCCGATCTTCCCCGACTAGCAGACATTCTGAGGATCATTCCGCATGTCTCAAAAGTGCCAACACCCGACGTCGCTATCCATATCGCCCGTTGACTAGTTGTTCAGGTTCACGCTGGATTTTGTTTTCCGCTACCCCTTAGGGCTCGGGTCAATTCTCGGACATCCTTTAACTCTTCGAGACCGTCGACGAGTGAAATGACCCGCTCTGCGCCAGCCTTGCCAACGACCGGAACCGCAAAGTTGATGAATTTGTGTTCGAGCGACGAACGCGATAACGGTCGTTCCGCATCGCCTTCGGGAACTTCAACGGTCTCGCGCAGAGACTGACCGTCTGTGAAGACGATCTCTATGTTTGCGCCACGCCCCCTGGGGAGCTTGGAGATGAGTGACTCTCCGGGCTTCACGGAAGTCTTCTCCACCAACGCCATTACGTCCTTGGCCCGCCAGCGGTCTTTTTCGAATTGCGCTACCATCACATCGCCGTCGAGAAGGGCCATGGCGAGGCAAACGGGAAGACTGTGATCGGCCGTCCCCTTCGTCTGCGGCCGGAATTTTGCAGGATCCGCAACGCGCTCGATTATCCCGGGATAGGTTTCAACCGTGATCGCCCGTATATCAAGTGCCCGACCCTTAATCTTCGCCGAGAGTAATGCGCCAGCCTCTGCCACGGCCTGCAACTCAATTTGAACGGGGAAGCGCTTGAACGCCACCCGGGGCAGCCGATATCCCGCAAGCTCAAGGTCAACGGCAAAACCCTCCTTGGCGGGTTTCATTTTCGACGCCAACCAATCGAGCGTACCGGAAGGGCCGGTAAAGCCCTGTGCGGCGAGCCGTGTTGCGAAAACGCCGTCAGTCGCGGTGGCCGCAAGTCCCATAGCTTTCATCATGCTGATCGCGCCACTATTGACGACAAAGCTTGTGAAGCCACGGGCACCCGATATTCCAACCGCGTTTGCTATGGCTTCCTTGGGAAGCCCCCAGACCTTACCTGCAATCAGAGGGATCCCGTAGGAGGCCGCGCACAAGGGATGGAAACCGCGTTCAATGAATGAGATGGCGTCATTAACGCGCATGCTGGCCTCATAGCCGGCGACTACCGCCTCGATGAGATCGCGGCCTGTCCGTCCATTCTCCTCGCAAAGCGCAATCGCCGTCGGCAGCATCTCGCTCGGATGAAATGGTTCGGTGCCGATATAGGTGTCGTTCAAGTCGAGGGAACGGACGAGGACGCCATTGACGAACAGTGCACCTTCTATGGTAGCGGGTCGCGGATAGCCGATCACTGTGGCCGTATTGCCATCTCCGAACGTCTTACGAATGGTTGTCTCGGCTATATTTGCAGGCTCGGATCCTACCGATCCAAATGCGCATCCGAGTGTATCGAGAAGGACGCGCTTGACCGATGTGATAACGTCGGCGGGCAGAACCTCATATTTCATGGCTAATGCAAAATCGGCAAATCTTTGCTCAAGGGTCGCTTTCTGGCCATCGCTGTTGCCAGCAGCGAGCGCTGAACCGACGAAATGATAACGGTCGGACCGGAAGTTTCCGAGAAGGAGGGTAACGGAAACGGCGGTTGCCGTTCGCGCCAAAAAATCACGACGTTCCATGAATGTCTCCATTATGAAATCGCAGCAATAGCGATCGGATTAAAGCATGCCGCGCCGTTATCGGGCTAGGGCGCTGTCCGAGATGGGTCAAAAAGGAAGTCTTGGTCCAATAAGCGCATGTCCCGTCTGAGCCAAGAATCGGACATCAAGCGTGTACGTACACTCCACGCCCTAGCCGCGCATCAGCGACATCACCCAATGCCTGCCGAACAAGAGCAGGACCGCTCCCGAATAGACCAGCGCACCGACCACGATCAGCAACAAAAACGCGGCTTCGTCATGCAGCATACTCAAGCCTGACATGTAGGAGGCCGAGAGCCGTGCCGCCAGCCACAGCGCCGTGCCCAGTACGACGCCTGCGGCAACGAATTTCGCCAGCGATCGCATCAACGCCGCGTCCAATCGCAGATAGCCGGCGCGCGCCGCAAACGCGATCACCAACGACAAGTTGATCCAGGCTCCAACCGCGGTGGCAAGGGCGAGACCCACCTGGGCGAGCGACCCGACCAGCGCGACCTTCAGCGCGACGTTGACGGAAACGCCAATCAACGCCGCCTTGACCGGCGTCGCCGTATCGCGACGCGCGTAGAAGGTCGCAACCGCGCTTCGTATCAGGACGAACGGAATAAGCCCGACCGCGTAGGCGGCAAGCGTTGCGCCCGCGGCCGCCGCATCGCCCCTGGTGAAGGCGCCGCGGGCAAACATCGCCCGCATGATCTGATCCGGCACCACCAGAAAGGCGGTCACGAACGGGACTGACAACAGCAAGGTGAAATCGAAGGCGCGGCGTTGCGCGACCTGCGCGCCTTCGTGATCCTCCGACGTCAGCCGCAGCGACATTTCCGGCAGCAAAACCGTGCCGATGGCGATCCCTATCACACCGATCGGCAACTGGTTGAGCCGGTCGGCATAATACAGCGCGGACAGCGCGCCGGCAGGCAGAAAGGTCGCAATGATGGTGTCGGCAAACAGCGCCACCTGCGTACCCATCGAACCGATCGTGGCAGGCCCAAGCGCACGGAAGAATGAGCGAACGTCTTCATCGAGCTTGATCGGCGCAAAGCGCGGCAGACCGCCATGCGTGGCGAGATCACCCGCCAGCAGGAAATATTGCAGGAAACCGGAGATCAGGACGCCCCAGGCCGCCGCATGTCCCGGCGTCGGGAAGAACACCGCGACCGCCAGCGTTGCCATCATCGAGATGTTCAGCAGGATGGATGCCGCCGCCGCGCTCGCAAACCGATGCATCACGTTGAGGATGCCGCCATAGAGCGTCACCAGCGTGATCAGAAGCAGATAGGGAAAGGTGATCCGTGTCAGTTCGATCGCGAGCCGCCGCTGCTCGGCATCGTCGGTAAAACCAGGCGCGAGCAGGCTCATCGCCTGCGGCATGAACAGCCAGGCAGCCGCCAGCAAAACGAGTTGCGAGACGAACAGGAGCGTGAAGATGCGGTCGGCGAACAGGCTTGCCGATTTCTCGCCGCGTTCGCCGCTGACATGCGCATAGGCCGGCACGAAGGCCGCATTAAAGGCGCCCTCGGCGAAGATCGCCCGGAAATGATTGGGAAGGCGCAGCGCCACGAAAAAGGCGTCCGCCGCGGGCCCGGCGCCCAGGATCGCCGCCAGCATGATGTCGCGCGCAAAACCGGTCAGCCGCGAAAGGAGCGTGTAGCCGCCGACGGTGAAGATACGACCGAGCATGCGCCGCTTCTAAAGCATGACGCGATTACTTTGAAGCGAAGAAGGAGGTTATTCCCCTCTCCTCGCTTGCGGAATCAACGCCCAAATCACGCGTTAAAGAAGTCCCGGACCGCCTCGATGATCCGGTCCTGGCTCGCCTCGCCCAGATAGGCGTGCATCGGCAGGCTGATCACATCCGACGACAGGCGCTCGGAGACCGGAAGCCCGCCGTCGGCGACGGGGTAAGCCTGGTAGGCGGTCTGCTGGTGCATTGACTTCGGATAGTAGATCGCGGTCGGAACGCCCTGCGCTTTCAGCGCGGCCGCAAACGCATCGCGGTCGGTGCCCACAGGCAGGCGGATGGTGTATTGCGCCCAGACCGAGGTATGGCCGCTGGCCAGACGCGGAATAGTGACGACATTGCCGAGGCCTTGAGCATAGCGCTCGGCGACCTTGTTGCGCGCGGCGATTTCGTCGTCGAAGATCTTCAGTTTCTCGAGCAGCACCGCCGCCTGGATCGTATCGAGACGCCCGGTCAGGCCGAGACGGACATTATCGTATTTGTCCGAACCCTGGCCGTGAACGCGGACGCTGCGCAGCAGTTCGGCAAACTTCGCGTCGTCGGTAAAGATCGCGCCGCCGTCGCCGTAGCATCCGAGCGGCTTGGCCGGGAAGAAACTGGTCGCGGTGATTAGGCCCATGCCGCCGAGCCGGCGGCCCTTGTAGGTCGCGCCGAACGCCTGCGCCGCGTCGTCCAGAACGAACATCCCTTCGGGAACGGCCGCGGCAAAGACTTCATCGTGGTCGGCGCTCTGGCCGAACAGATCGACCGGAATGACCCCGCGCGGCTTCAACCCCAATCGCTTGGCGGTGGCGATGCCGCGCTTGAGCGAGGCGGCGTTGATATTAAAGGTCGCTTCATCGACGTCGACGAATACCGGTGTCGCGCCGGTTAGAGCGACGGCCTCGCCGGTCGCGCAGAACGTGAAGGACGGGCACAGCACGGCATCGCCTCGGCCGACGCCCTTGGCCATCAGCACCATGATCAGCGCATCGGTGCCGCTGGCGCAGCTCACGACATGCTTGGCGCCACAATAGGCGGCAAGCGCAGCCTCGAGCGCGGCCACTTCCGGACCATTGATGAACTGGCAGTGGGCGAGCACGCGAGCAACCGCCTCGTCCACGGCAGGGCCGATGCGGCGACGCTGAGCGGCGATGTCGATGAAGGGAATGTTTTCGGGGCGCAGATGCTGGTTCATGGAGCCTTGCGAAGGTTGGGCGAGAAGCATCGAGCGAAGACAGCTTAACCGACGACGCGGCGCGGTCCCTTGCGGGGCGGCGAGCTTGCCGCGGGGCGCGGAGGATTTTCAAGGCAGCGAATCGCAATCTCCAGGCTGGCAACGCCTTCGTCACCGGTCACCGCCGGCAGGCCGCCGCTTCGCACGGCGCGCAGGAACGCGATCAGCTCGGCGCGCAGCGGCTCGTCATGACCGACCGGCAGATGGCGCATCGAATAGCTGCCGTCGGGCTTGAAGCCGAAGCACTCCGTCACCTGGCGGGTCAGCAGATCGCCCATCACGTACTTGCCGCGGGTCGCGACGGTGACGTTGCGGGCCTTGAACGGCGTCAGCCAGTTGGTGTTGATATGGGCGAGCACGCCGGAGGCCGTTCGAAATTGCAGGAGCGCGATGTCCTCGCGTTCGGCGACGGCGCTGGAGAGCTGCGGCTGCACCTCGACGATGTCGGATTCGGTGAACCAGCGGATCAGGTCGATGTCGTGGACGGCGAGATCGATCACCACACCGACGTTCGACATGCGCGGCGGGAACGGTCCGACGCGGGTGATGCCGATCGAAAGAATGTCTTCACCAGCGATCGCCTGCTTGATGGCCGCGACCGCCGGATTGAAGCGCTCGACATGCCCGACCATCAAGGTGACGCCGGCGCGGCGGGCGGCGGCCACCATCTCCTGCCCCTCTTCGACGGAGGACGCGATCGGCTTCTCGACCAGGATGTGGATGTTGCGTGCGATGCAGGCGAGCGTGATCTCGTGATGCAGATGCGTGGGCGCCGCGATCGTCACGGCATCGACGCCTTCGGCGAGCAACTCGTCGAGGCTCGTAAACGCACGGCAGCCAACGAGGTCGGTGGCGCGCGTGCGATGCTCGGGCAGCGGGTCGACGATGCCAACGAGGGTAGCGTCCGGCAAACCTGCGAGCACCCGGGCATGATTGGAGCCCATGATACCTGCACCGATCACGCCAACACGAAGCGCAGCTTGCGCATCGGCCCTCTCGCCCGAGGCGACCACCTTTGAAACCATGTATTTTCGACCCCTGATACCCTGAACCCGATCCGGCCCCGAAGGACCGTTGGCGCAGGCCGACTGGAGCACGCCCCCGATGGGTGATTCCCGAACCATTCCAGCGCCGGTGGTTCTCTAGCACGTCACTGCAATTGTGGCGAATGGCGGCCGGAGATGCCCAAACACGTTTTGATTCAAAGAATTACATCTCTGTTTCAAAGCATTGCCGCGCCCGAAACCGTTCCGGCGTCACGAACGCCGGTAATCGTCCTCGATCCGGATGATGTCGTCCTCGCCGAGATAGCTGCCGGTCTGAACCTCGATCAGCTCCAGCAATATCTTGCCGGGATTCTCCAGCCGGTGCACCGCGCCGATCGGAATGTAGATCGATTCGTTCTCGTGCACGGTCTTGACCGCTTCGTTCACCGTCACGCGGGCCGCACCGCGCACCACGATCCAGTGTTCCGAACGGTGATGATGTTTCTGCAATGAAAGCCGTCCGCCCGGCTTGACGACGATGCGCTTGACCTGATGACGCTCGCCCATGTCGACCGACTGATACGAACCCCAGGGACGATGCACCTTGAGGTGTTCTTCCGTCACCTGCGGGGCAACCGTCTTTAGTTTCGTGACCAGGCGCTTCAGTCCGTTGGCGTCTTTCTGACGCGAGACGAGCACGGCATCTTGCGTGGCCACGACAACCAGATCGTCAACGCCCTCGAGCGCTACCAGCGCCTTGTCGGTCATCACGTTGCAGTTGCGGGAATCCTCGAACACGGCCATGCCTTGGGCGGCATTGCCCTGACCGTTTTTCGCCGATAGTTCCCAGACCGCGTGCCAGGATCCGACATCGGACCAACCGCAGGCGACCGGCACCACCGCCGCATGCCCCGTCTTTTCCATCACGGCATAATCGATAGAGATCGCTTTTGCCGATCCAAATGCAGCCTCGTCCAGCGTGAAGAAGCCGAGGTCACGGCCGGCCTTGGCCACCGCGTCGGAGACCGCCTGCACGCTTGCCGCATCGACGCTGCGATACTCGTCCAGCAGGACGGACGCGCGGAACATGAAGTTGCCGCTGTTCCAGAGATAGCCGGCCTTGACGTATTCGGTGGCCTTGGCCGCATCCGGCTTCTCGACGAACTGCTTGACGCTGCGAACCTTGCCCGACACGACTTCGCCGGGATTGATGTAGCCGTATTCCGTCGCGGCGCGTTCTGGCGCAACGCCGAAAGTCACGATCCGACCCTTGCCGGCGGCGACCAGTCCCTCGCGACAGGCTTCGACAAATGCCGCGTTGTCGCGGACGACGTGATCGGCGGCGAGCGCCAGCACGATCGCATCGCTGGCGCGCGTTTCTGCAAACGCCGCGCCTGCGGCAATCGCAGGGCCTGAATCCCGGCGCATCGGCTCAAGCAGAATGTCGGCCTCCGACTCGATCTCGGCGAGCTGCTCCGAGACCATGAAGCGGTAGGCGTTGTTGGTGATGACGATCGGACGCTCGAACAGCGTGGGGTCCGATACCCGCAGAATCGTTTCCTGAAATGTCGAACGTGTTCCGAACAAGGGCAGGAATTGTTTCGGGCGCACCTCGCGCGAGGCCGGCCAAAGCCGCGTGCCGGCGCCGCCGCACATGATCAAGGGAATAATTTTTTCGCCCATCGGCGCCTCATTCTCTGGCGGCATAGATGCGTTGGGATGGCACGGCCCGCGCGCTTCGGGAAGTGCCCAAGCCGTCCTCGAACTTTGACTGTCAATTCTTAGCGTTAACCCGTGATCAGACCCCTGCCCGACCCGCCTCTTTAGCCGCCCCTTCGCCGGGGCTGCAATAGCTAAAGCAGGGCCGGCCAGTGCCTCCATGGCGGCTATTGCCAGATCGGCGCTAAAACCATACCAAGGCGCGGAAGTCTGGCGCGCGACGCCTAATAAAGTGATCTGTGGCGCAGCCTTATTGCTGTCCCAAAACCTTGCAAATGCGGGCGAAATGCGCCGGATCCTGCTTTCTGCGATCAAGATTCTGGTCTCGGCCGCGCTGCTTTATCTCGCGCTCCGCAAGGCCAACTTCTCCGATCTCGCCTCCCGCATCGATCTGGCCAGCGCCGCCTGGCTCGCGTTGGCCGTGGCCATCAGCTTTTTTCAGATTTTCATCGGCGTACTGCGCTGGCGCATCGTCAGCGCCGAATGCGGCGCGCCGCTGCCGATCCGCCAGGCCATGCGCTACAACGTGATCGGCGCCTTCTTCAACCAAACGCTGCCCTCCTCGATCGGCGGCGATGCCGTGCGGCTTTGGCTGGTGGCGCGCTCCGGCGCTGGGTGGCGCGCCGCGACCTATTCCATTTTCGTCGATCGCGCCGTCGGATTGATCGCGCTCGCCATCATCATCGTCGCCAGCCTGCCCTGGAGCTATCGCCTGATCGGCGACGCTTACGGCCGCTCCGCGCTCGCGCTCGTCGATCTCGCGGCGCTCGCCAGCGGGGCGGGCTTTCTCATCCTCGGCGTGCTGCCCTGGCCGTGGCTGAAACATTGGTGGGGAACGCATCACATTCACGCCTGCGCCGTGATCGCCAACCGCGTCATTTTCAGCAAGAAAAATGCGGCGGCGATGGCGGCGCTCTCGCTGCTGGTTCATTTCCTCGCCGTGGTGATCGCCTGGTGCGTCGTGCAGTCGATCGCCGCACCCGTAACCTTCGGCCAGACGTTCCTGCTGATCCCGCCGGTCATGCTGATCACGATGCTTCCGATCTCGATCGCGGGCTGGGGTGTCCGCGAAGCCACGATGGGGCTGGCCTTCGGCTATGCCGGGCTGATCACGACCGAGGGCATCAACGTCTCGCTGCTTTATGGCGCGGTGTCGTTCTTTGTGGGAGCCATCGGCGGACTGGTCTGGATCTTCTCCGCCGAGAAGGCGGCCAAAGATAAAGGTACAGAGCCGATCGGGGCGCCGGAATGACCGCCTGCTCGGGGCCGACAGTTGCATCGGCGTGGTGGCTTGTGGCCCTGTCAGCAGGCGCAGCCGCGATCGCCTCGGCCGGTCTGATCAAGATAATCCACCCCTATCTTTTGAAGCACGCGCTTGCAAAGCCGAATGCGCGCTCTTCCCACCGAACGCCAACGCCACAGGGCGCCGGCATCGCCGTGATTGCCGCGACCCTGGCGGCCGCAGGCGTCGCGCTTGCCGGCGGTATCGAAGCCGGTTCGAGTTTCCCAGCCGTGCTTTTCGGCGCGACCGTGTTCATCGCGGCGGTCGGCTTTGCCGACGACATCAAGCCTATCCCGGTATTGCCCCGCCTGTTGCTGCAGGCCGTCGCGGTCGGCGCGATCGTGCTGACAAGCCCGTGCGATCTTCGGCTCATACCGTTCATCCCGGCCTGGATCGAACACGGTTTGCTGGTGCTTGCAGGTCTATGGTTCGTCAATCTCGTCAATTTCATGGATGGCCTCGACTGGATGACGGTCGTCGAGGTGGTGCCGATCACGGCCGCTCTGGCGATGCTCGGACTATTGGGTGAATTTCCGGCATCCGCGACCCTTGTCGCCGCCGCACTTTGCGGCGCGATGATCGGCTTTGCGCCTTTCAACCGTCCGGTCGCGTCGATTTTTCTCGGCGATGTCGGCAGCCTGCCGATCGGCCTGTTGCTCGGCTGGTGCCTGTTGCAACTGGCGTTGCAGCAACACGCCGTGGCCGCGTTGCTGTTGCCGCTCTATTATCTGGCCGACGCCACCGTGACATTGCTGCGCAGGATGATGCGCCGCGAGCCGTTCTGGGTCGCGCACCGCTCCCATTTCTACCAGCGCGCCACCGACAACGGCTTTGCGGTCCGGCAAGTTGTGAACGAGGTGTTCGTGCTCAATCTCGCTCTCGCCGTGCTTGCGGTGATTTCGATTTTAGCGCCATCGCCGTCAGCGGATGCCGTGCTTATCGCTCTCGGCGGCGCCGCGGTGGCGTTTGTGATGTTCCGTTTTTCACGACGGCGCGGCGCGCAGTCGACGGGTGCACCAATTTAGGCCGCGTTCGATCCGAATTCCGGCACCGCGTCCTTCAGGATCGCCTTGATCGTGGCGGGATCGTCGTTCTCGATCGCCTGCCGGAGCGCACCCATCCAGTTCTTCAACGCCTGCATCGGCGGCTCGTTGGGCTTGGCCGCCATGATGCCGGCAAGGCCGATATCGACAGGCGGCTCTTCGCTGGCGAACAGGATTTCGTTGAGCCGCTCCCCCGGGCGCATTCCGGTGAAGACGATCTCGATATCCTCGCCGGGCTGCAAGCCCGACAGGCGGATCATGCGCTCGGCCAGGTCGACGATCTTCACGGGCTGGCCCATATTGAGCACGTAGACCGACACGCTCGGCCGCAGCGCGCCGAGCGCGTGGGTTGCCGCCGTGATCACGAGATCGCAGGCTTCGCGGATCGTCATGAAGTAACGCACCATCTCGGGATGGGTCACCGTGACAGGTCCGCCCGCTTCGATCTGCGCCTTGAATTTCGGCACCACCGAGCCGTTGGAGGCCAGCACGTTGCCGAACCGCACCGAGATCAGCCGCATGCGTTTGCGGCCCCCTTGCGCGAGATCATGGTCCAGCGCCTGGCAATACATTTCGGCAAAGCGCTTGGTCAGGCCGAGCATCGAGACCGGCTCGATCGCCTTGTCCGTCGAGATCATCACCATCGCTTCGGCGCCGGCCGCAAACGCGGCATCCGCAACGTTGACCGAACCGAAGATATTGGTCTTGACCCCCTCGCTCCAGTCGCGCTCGAG
>NZ_JBAVCF010000625.1:0-8097 GCF_049586575.1 Bradyrhizobium sp. | reverse complement strand
GTCGTGACCGTCGAACGCGATGCGGCCCGCGGTCGGCGCCAAGGCGCCGGCGATCGCGTTGAACAGCGTGGTCTTGCCGGCGCCATTGGGTCCAATGATGGCGCGGCGCTGGCCCTGCGGAACGGTGAGGCTGACGCCATCGACCGCGCGCAGGGCGTCGAACGCCACGACCACATCGGACAACGAGAGGATCGGTTCGGACACAACAATTTCCGTTTACGTCAAACGCGGAGGATTCCGCGCCCAACCAGGTCTTGATCAGGCTTTCTTGATCCCCTGGAAGGTCCGCGAATATGGCGGCTGCTTCATGTAGGTCTCGGGATCGTATTTCCAGAACTGCGAGACGCTCGGATAGCTCGCGATCGGCACGTTCCAGTATTTGCCGTCGGCGCGCTTCACCGTTTTGCGAATCTGGACGTCGTAGATCGGATTGCCATAGCTGTCGAGCTTGACGGTCTTGCCGAGCGGCGAGCCGACGAGATCGGTCTTGAGCACGGCATCGATGACGGCGTCGCGGTCCTCGACCTTGCCGCCGATCTTTTCCAGCGCTTCGGCGACCCACATCATTCCGGAATACATCGAGAAGCCGTAGAGCGAGGGAATCTTGCCATACTTCGTCTCGTAGTCTTTGGTGAATTTCTGCGTGACTGGGTTATCCGATCCTTCCGCGAAATGGGCGGCTGCGATGATGCCATCGCACTCATCGCCGATCGTGCGGATCACGGATTGGTCGGTAGCGTTCATCGCACCCAATAGCGGCGTCTTCCCCTTCAGGCCGAAGCTTGCATACTGCTGGATGAATCGCGTGGCATCCGCACCGGTTTCCATCGCGAAGATCGCGTCCACCTTCAAGTCCGCGAGCTGGCCCAGATAGGGGCTGAAGTCGGCGGTATTGAGCGGGTGCCAGAACTGCTGCACGATTTCGCCGCCGCCTTCGGTGAAGACCTGGGCGAGACCGCCGCACTGCTCGTGGCCGAAGGTGTAATCCTGGCTGACGGTTGCGATCTTCTTGTAGCCCTGCTTCAAGGCCCAGTCGCCGAACGGATGGGTGAAGGCGCTGGCGGAATAGCCGGCGACGCGGATCACGTTCCTGATGCGGTGGCGCTGCGTCAGATCGTCGGCGGCGATGATCGGAATGAAATACGGCGTGCCGGTGCCCTTGACGTAATTGGCGACCGCCAAACCCGTATTGGCCAGGAGGTCGCCGATCAGCATGTGGCAGTTGCCTTGCTCGACCAGACGCCGCGCCTTTTGCAACGCCGTGTCGGGATTGGATGCATCGTCCTCGATCACGAGTTCGACCTTGCGGCCGGCAATCTGGTAGTTGACGTGTTCTAGGTAGAACTGCACGCCCTCGACCATCTCCTTGCCACCGGAGGCGACCACGCCGGTGAGCGGCGTCAACAAGCCAACCTTGATCGGGCCGGCCTGCGCCCGTGCACGCCGCCATGGTGCAGCCATCGTGCCTGCGGCGGCGACGGCAGCGGTTGAGTTTTTAAGAAATTGCCTGCGGTCCATTTCAATGCCCTTTCGAAACGATCGTTTGCCCTTATAATTCCTTGCCGCCTTTTCCCGCGCGCTAGTGTGGCAGAAGTCCGCATCATTTGTGCCGCGGGTGGTTATGCGGACTTCTGAACCAGGGCCACACTAGATCAATAAGTTAGCTAGTGTCCTTTCGATTCCGAAGTTCGAAACGTGGCTCCGCAAGGTGCGACGAACTTCGGAATCGGGACACTAGAATGGCGCGCAGCGTGCCGATAATGCCGGCCGGCGCGCAGATCATGATCACAATGAAGGTCAGGCCGAGCACGGTTTGCCAGCGCTCCGTGTAGGAACTGACCACGTTCTCCAGCGTGAGGATTGCGGCAGCCCCGACGAAGCCGCCGAATAGCGTGCCGACGCCGCCGGCGATCATCATTAGCACGCCCTCGACCGATTGCTCCAAGGCCACCGTCGAAGGGCTGACGAAATCGTTGAACATCGCATAGAGGGCGCCGGCGATGCCGGCGAAGAAACCGGATACCGCAAAGCCCACGAACAGATGCAGCGGCACGTTGTAACCAAGGCTCTTCATGCGGCTCTCGCTGTCGCGGATGCCGAGCAGCGTCAAGCCGAACGGCGAGCGGACAAAGCGCCACATCGCGTAGCTCACGATCGTCGTGGCCGCGAGCACTGCCCAGTAAAAGGAGCGGTGCGGCACCAGAAACGCCGGCCGTACGTCGCCGCGTATCCCGTTCTCGCCGCCAGTCACCTGGGTCCAGCGCAGGCAGATGCCCCACACGATCATGCCGAGCGCCAGCGTCAGCAGCAGGAAATAGACGCCGGAGGTGCGGACCGCGAGCAGCGCGAAAATAGCCGCGACCGCCGTTGCCGCGATCATGCCGAGCGCGAAGGCAGCCGCCCACGGCAGGCCCGCCTGGGAGGAAGCATAGACCACGACATAGCCGGAAACGCCGAAGATCGCGCCGTGGCCGAGCGAGGTGCGCCCGGCAAAGCCTGCGAGGATATCGATCGACATCGCAAGCATCCCGAAGATCAGCATCTCGGTCGCGAGCCCGATCTGATAGGTCGACAAGACCAGCGGCAGCGCAACCGCGATCGCCAGCACGACGAGGACGACGATCAGCGCGCGGCCCGTCATGCCGGCAATCCTGATCGGCTGTGATCCGGCTTGCGTCATGACGTAGCCGCCCGTCCGAACAGGCCGAGCGGGCGGAACGCGAGCAATAGCGCCATCGGCCCGAAGATCACGAAATACGCAAGTTCTGGAAACATCACCTGTCCGACCGTATTGAGGAGCCCGACCAGCAAACTGCCGATGCCGACGCCAACCAGGCTGCCGCGTCCGCCAATGATGACGATGGCGAGGCTGAACACCAGAATTTCCGCGTCAGCGGAAGGATAGAGCGACAAGAACGCGCCGCCCATCAAACCACCGAGGCCGGCCAACGCCGAGCCGAGCAGGAAAGTGACAAGAAAGACGCGGCGGATGTTGACGCCGGAAGCCTCGACCATCTCGGCATCGTCCACGCCGGCGCGGATCAACGCGCCGAGCCGGGTATGATTGAGGAGGCCCCACAGCGCCGCGAACACAACGATGCCCGCGGCCAGCACGAACAACCGGTAAGTCGGATAGAACACGCCGAACACCCTCATGCCGCCCTTGAGCACGTGCGGGATCGGCACAGTAAAGCTGTCGCCGCCCCAGATCACCAGCGCCATATCGTTCAGCACAAACGCAAAGCCCAATGTCAACAACACCTGGCGCAGTTCGTCGCCGCGTACAAAGCGCAACAGCCCCTGATCGAGCACGAAGCCGACGGCCGCGACCGCCGCCATTGCGCCCAAACCTCCAAGCGCGAAACTGCCCGTTTTGGTCGCGATCGCGAAGCCGACATAGCCGCCGAGCAGATAAAGCGCGCCATGGGCGAGATTGACAATGCGCAGCAACCCGAAAATCAACGTAAAGCCGCTCGCGACCACAAACAGCAGCGCAGCGAAGGTCAATCCGTTGAGAAGCTGGAAGGTATTCATCCAGGCGCTTTCGGTCCCGTCTTGAGATACCAGTCGAGAATCTGTTCGCCGGTCATGAAGGCGACGTCAGGCTTCTGCCGGATCGTCTCGAAGATGCGGCGAAAATACTTGGCGCGATGCGGCGCGCCCATGATGTAGGGATGAATCACCAGCGCCATGACGCGCGCGGATTGGGCCGCATCCTCATAGATCTGCTCGAACTGATCGAGCGCGCGGTCCTGATATTCCGACGCCTTGTGATGCTGGATCAGCATCATCGCGACGTCGTTGCATTCCTGGGTGTAGGGAATATCGACGATCGGCGTCGTCGTGGTCTTGAGCCAGACCGGCTGGTCGTCGAGCACCCAATCGGCGACGTAGTCATAACCTTCCTGCTTCAACAGGTCGGGCGTTTCCCACGTCTCGGTGAGACCGGGGCCGAGCCAGCCGCGCGGGCGCTTGCCGGTCGCCTTTTCAATGACATCTGCGGTCTTGCGAATGTCCTCGCGCTCGTTCTCGACCTTCTGCATGTTGCGCTGGGTAAAGCCGTGCCCCATGAATTCCCAGTGACGTTCCTTTGCCGCGTTGACGATCGCGGGGTACGCCGCAAGTGCCGCACCATTGATCGCGAGTACGCCCGGGATTTTGAAATCGTCGAATGTCTTGAGCAGACGCCAGAAGCCGACGCGGTTGCCGTATTCGTGCCAGGCCCAGTTCGGAATGTCGGGTGACGGCGAGCCGCCGGCCGGCGGCGTCAATACCGTACGCGGCATCGGCATGTTCGCATCCCATTCCTCGACATTGACGATCACCCACACCGCCATGCGCTTGCCGTCAGGCAGTTTCAGCGCCGGGCGCTCGGTAATCGGCGAATAGGAAATGCGTTCGGTTGGCTGCATAGTTATTTCTCTGGCGGCGTAATGGTGATGGTGAGCGACGGCAGGCCGTCGATATGGGCGGTGATCAGATCGCCCGGCACGACCGGACCGACGCCCGAGGGCGTACCGGTGTAAATCAGGTCGCCCGGTTCAAGCGTGACCTGCTTCGACAGTTGCGCGATCACTTCCGGAACGCTCCAGATCATCTGGCCGATGTCGCCGCGCTGACGCTCGCCGCCATTGACCGAAAGCGTGATCGCGCAACGTTCGAAATGCGCGGGGTCTTTTGGAGCGATCGGCCCGCACGGCGCCGACGAATCGAAACTCTTGCCGGCTTCCCAAGGTAGTTTCATATCGCGCGCATCGCGCTGACGGTCGCGGCGCGTGAAATCGATGCCGACCGCATAGCCCCAGATCAGGCTATTGGCTTGATCAACGGCGACGTTGCGTCCGCCCTTGCCGAGTGCGGCGACAAGCTCCACCTCGAACTGGAAATCCGAGGTGAACGGCGGATAGGGAACGCGAGCGTCGTCCGGCACGATGGCATCGCGCGGCTTCTGGAAGAAGAACGGCGGGTCGCGCTCGTCGGCTTCCTTCATTTCCCTGATGTGATCGAGATAGTTGCGGCCGACACAGTAGATGCGGCGAACCGGAAAAGAACCGCCGCCTGCGACCGCGGCGACCGTCGGTGCAACCGTCGGCAGTGCCTGATGTCCGCTCATTTCTTCAGGCCCTGGTACCAGTTGAGGATCTGCTCGCCATTCCAGTGCACGACGCCCTCATGCTTGTTCACGTAGTCGTAAATCTGTTCGAGATACTTGATCCGGAACGGCTGGCCGGAAATGTAGGGATGGATCGCGACCGACATGATCTTCGGCCGATCCTTGCTCTCGGCATAGAGGCGATCGAAGCTGTCGATGGTGCGCCGAAGCAGATGATCGCTATCATGATGCTGCACCAGCATCATCGGAATGTCGTTCAGCTCGACCGTATAGGGCAGCGTCACCAACGGACCCTTTTCGGTACGGATCACCGTGGGTTCGTCATCATAGACCCAATCGCCGATATATTTGACACCAGCCTCAGCCAGATTTTCCGGCGTCTCCAAGGTCTCCGTCAGGCCGGGCCCGAGCCAGCCGACTGGCCGCTTGCCGGTGAACTTCTCGATTACGCCCATCGAGCGCGCGATCATCGCTTTCTGGTCGGCTTCTTTATGAATTGGCCCCTGCTCATAGGCATGCCCCATGAACTCCCAGCCGGCGTCCTTGGCCTGTTGTGCCACCCGCGGATAGTCCTCGCAGACGCGCGCGTTGATCGAGAGCGTTGGTGCGATGCCGAGTTTCTTGTAAAGATCGAAAAATCGCCACACCCCGACCCGCATGCCGTATTCGTGCCAGCTCCAGTTCGGCACGTCCGGCAGCAAGGGAACGCCGGTCGGCGCCGGCAGCACCTGCCGCGCCATCGGCTTGGAGATATCCCAGACTTCGAGATTGACGATGGTCCAGACGATCATGCGCGCGCCGCCGGGCAATTTCAGCGGCGGACGGTCGACAATGGCGGAATATTCCGAACGTTCGCGCGGAAGCATGGGACCGGTCATGGCGGAGTCTCTTTTTGATTTTAGGAAAACAAGCGATCATGCGGCGGTAGGTCGGCGCGGGGCAAGCCCTTCCAGCGCCATCACTTCGTCTGTGGTCATCACGGAGCCGAAAGCGGTGCGGATGCACGCCAACCCCGCCGCATGTAGCTCCGGCCCGTCCATGCTGTCGACGCAGTCTTCGACCACGATCACCGCATAGTCGCGAACGTTCGCGGCGGTCGTGGTGGCGAGCACGCAGGAATTGGTATTCACGCCAGTGATCAAGAGCGTGTTGATGCCGTGAGAACGCAGCAGGAAATCGAGGTCGGTTGCAAGGAAGCAGTCATAGCGCTTCTTGGTATTGACGATGAAATCGCTGATATCGAGCAGTTGCGGCATCACCGTGCAGCCGGGTCCGCCGATGATGTTGTGCCGCATCGCGTTCTTGCGCGTAGACGTCGGGTCCTCGGCGCCGGCGCGCCAGAACGGGTTGACGCGGATTTCATCGGCGTCGCGATAGGACGTTACCTGATGGATGACGGGAATGCCCACGTTGCGGCACCAGTCGAACAGCCGCTTGTTGGCGGCAATGACGCGCGCGGCAACATCCGGCGTCGTCGGCATGGTCGCGACCGCCATATCGAGATGGCCGCGATGCAAGTCGATGGCGACGACGGCGGCTTTCGGATGATCGACGCCCAAATTCCCGCCTGATTTCATGGCACGCCTCAAACAAGTGGATTGATGGAAGTCTTCAACAGCGCGCGCTGGTCGATGCCGAAGCGATCGGCCAGCCAGTCGGCCAGCACTTCCTGGCCGATCGTTGGGTTGTCGTGCTGGCAATGTTCGGCGCCGGTTTCGTCGGGATCGAGGATACGCAACGTCGCGTCGACGCCGTTCGCCCTGGCGTAATCGTAAGTGCTGCGCGCTGCGGTGACCGTCAGCACATCGTGGCCGCCATGCAGCACCAGATACGGACAGCGCATGTGTTCCAGATGCCCCTTGAGCGTGAAGGGTTTCATCAGTTCATGGGCCTCGCGCATCGATTTGGCGCCGAACACCCATCTGATATGCATGGCGAGGCCGAAGTCGTCGCCTTTGGTGCCCCACATGTCATGCACCGACCAGATCGCGCCATGTGAGATGACGGCAGCCAGCCGATGCTCATAACAGGCGGCGCGCGCGGCATAATAACCGCCCATGCTTGAACCGCACACCGCGATGCGCTTGGTGTCGACGTCGTCACGGTTTTCCAGCCAGTCGATGCATTTGCCGATCGGCACTTCGCTGTCGTGCCGGGTGTAAATCTTGTGCCGCCGCAGCGTGCCACCCTGCCCCGGCCCGTCGATCATCAGCACCGAAATGCCGCGTTGCAGGCAGCCATGCGCCTGCATGAACCACATCTCGTCCTTGATGGAGTCCAATCCGCCCATGCAGATCATCACCGGCAGCCTTTCTCCTGGAAATGGCGCGCGTACGAAATAGCCGCAGATCGGCTTGCCCGGCTCGAAAGGAATCTCGACCACCTCCCCCGGCGGGTTGAGGTAGGAGATGAACTTGTGCGAGCAGGCCTCCATCTTCTCGAACGTCGGCAGCCGCCTGGCATCGTCGGGCTCGAGATGAAATTCGGCCTGACGATAATAATCCGCGGCGCGCAGGAAGCAGTTCATCGCCGTGCGGATATGGCCCGCGGCTTCCTCGGCGAGGCCGCGCTTCCAGTTGCGGTCGGCAATCCGCATCCATTCGGTGTGCCAGCTTTCGAGATCGCCGGGGATCATCCGCGATCCCGCCTGCATGATTTCGCTGACGCTGCCGCCGCCCTCCTGGCTTTCACCGAGGCCACGGCGGAATTGGTAGGCGAGCCAGGGATGTTCGGGCCAGTGATGCCAGCCGAACGGCTCGTAATGGGGGTTTCGGTCCGCGGTGATCAACTCAATGGCGTTTTCGCCGATCTCTGAATTGCTCTGCGCCATCGACCTGACACCCACACTACTTCACAGTTGTTATGGTTCGACGAAAGCGTGGATGAGTCAATACTGATTACATACACTTTTCAAAGTGCACTTCCCTTTCGGTGGCTTGCGGGCTCCTAGAATTGCTTAGATGCTGGATTTCTAGGCAAAGACT
>NZ_JBAVCF010000624.1:0-17735 GCF_049586575.1 Bradyrhizobium sp. | reverse complement strand
TGACGCCAGCGTCGGGGCGTCAGGACCACACGACTTCTCCGTCCGCTTTTGCGCCGTTCGTCAACGCGCCGCCAAAGCGTCCATCGCATCCCGCACCCAACGTTCGTGACGATCGCGAGCGCCCCTCTTGTGAGACGGGACGCGCGGGCTTGTAGAGATGATTTGCCGACGGGCAAAGCGAAATATTTTTCCAGCCAGAACTGGACAGGTAAAATCAGATTGAAATGCTTCGACAAATTCGATTTTTGGCGCAAATGCCAGGGCGCCCCGGAAACCCGCCGTTTCGTGACAAGCAACCTGTTTTCGCCGTTATATCTGGAACCGGACACATCGCTGTCGGTTATACGAACGATCTACTGAACCGGACTTCAACCGGCTTCCTGAAAAAGCCGACCGTTATTGATCGGGCTTCGGAAACTGGTCGCCCCACGACCTTCAAGATCAAAATAATCCAGGAGCTTGCCGTGCCCTCAAGGCGACAGTCAGCGCGCGCAAACGGACGGCGTCGAACGCGCGGTTAGAAGGAGGTTGCCGTGGAAGCCCGCTATATTCCACCGCGTCGCTGGCGCGACAGGAGACCGCGCCGTTGGCGGGACGGCCCTGCTATCCGGTATCTCTCACTCACTGCCCTTGCGATTGTCGTGGCGCTGATTGTGCTTATTTGTTGGGAGGCGCGCTGATTCTAAAGGTGCCGGTTACTTCGCGGCTTGCTTCCGCAGATGACATGACAAGGCTGAAGGCTCCGCCAGGTCGGAGGTCAGAACTGGCCTTGCAAACCCGCTATATCCCCAGATACGCAGCAACAACGGCGGGATTGGCGCGCAATTCAGCCGCCGTGCCCTCCAACGTTACACTGCCCGCTTCCAGAACATAACCGCGCGTCGCGACTTCCAGCGCCAGCTCGACATTCTGCTCGACCAGAAGAATGGAAGTGCCCCGGCTGTGAATGGCCGTGAGTGCCTCGTGCATCTCCTCGACTACCTTGGGCGCGAGCCCATGGCTCGGCTCGTCCAGCAGCAGCAATTTCGGACGAAGCATCAGCGCGCGGCCGACTGCCACCATCTGCTGTTCACCGCCGGACAACGTTCCCGCCAACTGTCCGAAGCGCTCGCTTAGGCGAGGGAAAAGACCGAACACGTCTTCAATCCGCGCCGGCAGATCGCCGGCTTTCCGGGCGGTGAAGGCGCCGAGCAGCAGATTCTCTTCGACCGTCATCTCGGCAAACACCTGACGTCCTTCGGGAACGTGGGCGATGCCGCGCGAAGGAATTTCATGCGCCGAAAGCATCATCAGGTCGGCGCCGTCAAACCTGATGGTCCCGCTCGACTTCGGAACAAGGCGCGAGATCGCGCGCAGGAGTGTCGTCTTGCCAGCAGTGTTCGCCCCGATCATGCAGACGAATTCGCCCTGGCTAACTGCGAGATCGATTCCGTGCAGCACCTCCGCCTCGCCGTAAGCAGCGCGCAATTGCCTGATTTCGAGAAGTGGCGAAGAGCCGCTCATCGGCGTACCGCCTCTTTGCGGTGACCGAGATAGGCTTCGATGACCTTCGGATCGCCGGCGATCTGCGCCGGCGTGCCGTCCGCCAGAAGCCGGCCGAAGTTCAAGACGAGGATGCGATCGCAGATATTCATGATCGCGCGCATGTGATGCTCAACCACCAGCAGCGTGACGCCGTCGTCGCGCAGCGAGCGAATCAATCGCATGATCTCGCTCATCTCGGCGGGATTGAGCGCCGCCATCACTTCGTCGAGCAGCAGCACCTTGGGCGCCGTACACAACGCGCGCGCCAGTTCAACCCGCGCACGCTCTGGAAAGGAAAGGTCGCCCGCCTGCTTTTGGGCCACGCCTTTCAACCCGACCCGCTCCAGGCACCTCACGGCCTCGTCTCGCGCAGCATCCACGCGGTGATGAAGAAGGCCTGCGGTCAGGACATTCTCAAGCACCGTGCTCTCGGCAAACAACGCCACGTTTTGAAAGGTCTTGGTCATGCCGAGGCTTGCGATGGTGTGTGGCTTCAACCCGCTGAGGTTCTTGCCGTCCAGAACCACGCTGCCCGTGTTGGGCCTGATAAGGCCGACCAGCGTACTGAACAGCGTGGTCTTGCCGGCGCCGTTCGGCCCGATCACGCCGACGATTTCGCCCTTGGCGACCGAAAACGTCACATCCGACAGCGCCTGCAAGCCGCCAAACCGGCGCGACAGTCCCCTTGTCTCCAGGATCGTCACGGCGTCACCTTTCGCGACCAGCGCGCCTGCAGGGAATCGAATATCGTGATGAAACCACGCGGCCGCCACAGGATGACGGCGATCAATATGATGCCGAAAACTAGTTGTGACAGGCCCGCAGCGCGCGACGACAGTAGATCGTTCATGACCTCCTCGAGGGGGATGATGAAGAACGCACCCAGGATCGGCCCCGCCGCCGTGCCGACACCGCCGATAATCGCGATCATCGCGATGCGGATCGAGATGTCGGCAATGCCGAACACCGTATCCGGATCGAAGAACACCGCGAGCTGGGCATAAAGGGTGCCCAGCATCGCAATCAGCGCGCCCGAGATCACCGCAGCCTGAAGCTTGACCCGCGTGGTATCGACGCCAATCACCTCAGCGGCGGACGGATTTTGACGGATCGCCCGCAGCCGATAGCCCATCGCGCTCCGCCGGATGGCCTCGAAAATCACCGTCACGACAATCAAGGCGGTCAGTGCGATATAGGCATGCGGGCGAAGAAGCTTGAAGGAATAATCCCAAAAACTTGGGGACGTGAATGGTACCGAAAGTCCACCCGGCCCGCCGGTCAACGACGTCCAGACATTGGCAATCACCCGCATCACCTCTCCGAACGCAAGCGTCGCCAGCGCAAAATAATGACCTTGCAACCGCATGGTGGGGATCGCGACAACGAATGCCGCGAGACCGCCGAGTACGCCCCCGGCGAGCATGCCGAGCCACGGGCTGATACCGAACTTGAGCAACAGCACCGTGGACGTGTAGGCGCCGATGCCGAAGAACGCGGCGTGTCCCAGCGAGGTCTGGTTGGCGACACCGCCGACGATGTTCCAGGCTTGCGCCATCGCCGCAAACAGCAACGTGATCGCCAGCACGCGGATCCAGTACCCGCGCGGATCGAGCGCGAGCGGCAATAATGTTGCCGCGACAAGCAGGATGCCGAGCGCGATCCGGTGCCTCATCTGTTAGCACCGATCAGGCCCTGCGGACGCACGGCCAACACCAGAATGAAGACGACGAACAAAACCAGGTTCTGCAATTGAATCGGAAAGAACAGCGACGATAACGACTGGATCACCCCGACCGCCAGACCGCCGACGACGGCGCCGGCGACGCTGCCGAGCCCTCCCAACACGACGACGGTAAACATGAGAACAACATACTGGCCGCCGACGCCAGGGAAGACCGTCACATACGGCAGGATCACCGCGCCGCCGAACGCGGTCAGCCCGACGCCCAGAGCAAAGGCAAGCTTGTACATCAATTCCGCATCGATCCCCATCAGCCGTGCCGCGGACGGGTTTTGCGCGGTGGCGCGCATCGCGCGGCCAAACCAGCTTGCGCGCATGAACCACCACAGCAGGACGCCGCAAGCAAGCGACATCGCAAATGCGATCAGGTAGGGAACGCTGATGAACAGCGGTCCCAGCGACAGCGCAACGGTCTGGTAGGATGTCGTCACCGAGCGGAACGCCGAGCCGAACAGCAGCAACGATCCGTTCTCGATCACAATCAGAATGCCCACGGTGAGAAATATCTGCGCCACCGCCGGCGCCGACAGAATGCGGGCGATCAATTGCCCCTGCACGAACCAGCCGATCGCAAACGCAACCGCGAACGACAGTGGCGCAGCGAGCACTGGATCGAGACCGAGAAACGCCCAGGCGAACCACGCCACGAACATGCCGATGGTGAGAAACTGTGCTTGCGCGAAGTTGACGATTCCCATCACGCCGTAGACCAGCGTCAACCCGATCGAGATCACCGCATAGACACCGCCGACCAGGAGCCCGTCGAGGATGGCTTGAATGAATGACATCCGGGCCGGTTCAGCTCCGCCAGACCGGCGCGCTCTTCGCGACGTCCTTTGGCCAGACGGTGACGATGTCTTTGCCGTGCCACTGGACCATCAGCGGCACCGAGAGCACGTTCAAGCCGGTCTGGTCGAATTGCACCGCGCCGCCGGTCATGCCGTTGATCCAGCCGCCAGTAAACCGGGCGCCGCGCAAGGCTGCCGCGACCTCCTCCGCCTTGGCCGATTTCGCCTTCTTGATGGCCTGCACCAGCACCTCGAGGCAAACGGCGTGCTCGAGCGCTTCGTGCACCATGAAATAGCCGAAGCGTTTGCGGAAGCGATCGGTCAATTCAGGCGCAAGATCGTAGTTGGAGGTGTTGATCGAGAGCACGTTCTCGGAAAATTCGCCGAGCGCTTTCTCGAAATCCGGAATGACATAGCCGGCCGCGCCGCCAATCGCAGGAATCGTCAGCTTCTGTTGCCGCATGGTGCGGATGATCAAAAGACTGTCATTGAGGTAGGAGACCGGAAACACCGCCTGCGCGCCCGACTCGCGCAGCTTGTTGACCAACGGCGTCGTATCCGTGATCCCCAGCGGATAGGCGTCATCCATGACGATCTCGACATTGGCGGCCTTGGCCCCTGCCCTTAAGCCCTTCGCCTGGGCGGTGCCGTAGGCCGTGTCTTCGTACATGATCGCGATCTTGCCGAGCTTGGCGCCGGCTCCTTGTGCAATCGCGGAGGTATAGTCGAACTGCGCCTTGCCGATCACGGACGCCTTGGCGACTACCTGGAAGATGTTTTTGTAACCGCGTCCGGTGATCTGGTCGGCAAAGGACATGGTCAGAAGCGGAATGTCGCGCCGTTCGGTCACTTCCGAGATCGCAAGCGTCAGCGAGGAAGCAAACGCTCCCAACACGGCGGTCATGTCCTGCTGGGTGATCAGCCGTTGCGCGACGTTGCCGGCGGTCGTCGGCGTCGAGGTTGCATCGGCTACGACCAGGTTGATCTTGGCGCCGCCGAGCTCGGCGATGCCGCCGGCCGCGTTGATTTCGTCGGCGGCGAGTTCGATGCCGTTGCGCGAGTTGATGCCGAACTGGGCATTCGGCCCCGACAGCGGCAGGATGACGCCGACGTTGACGGCGGGCGCCGCGGCGCGTGCGGAAGAGATAACGCAAGGAGCCGCCAATAGCGCCGCCGTGCCAGAAAGCATCGTCCGCCGATTCATCCTTGCGCTTCCAGCCGGCCAATTCGTCGACATTGTATCCTCCCCAATTTCTTGATTTTAAAAGCCGGCGCCACCTTGCCGCACGGCAGAAGCGGCGTCTATCGCTCCTTTGTGGTATCCATGTTTATGGTAGCTTTACGCTTCATCATGCCGCCTTGCCAAGGATCTCGACAACGGCCTGGCCGGTAGCGGCGGTTCCGAGACGGCCGCCGACATCCTTGGTCGCCTGGCCTGTTTCGATCGCGGTCGCCACAGCGCCTTCGATGGCGCGGGCAGCCTCCTCGAAACGCGCGGCGCCCGAGCGCTCGCCGTGCCATGCCAATAGCAGTGCCATCGAGAGGATCAGCGAGAATGGATTGGCGACGTCGCGGCCTGCGATATCAGGCGCCGAGCCGTGAGCGGCCTGCGCCATCGCGTGCGTGGCGCCGACATTAAGCGAACCGCCAAGGCCAAGGCTTCCCGACAGCTCCGCCGTCAGGTCCGACAGAATATCGCCGAACATGTTGGTGGATACGATGACGTCGAACCGGTCCGGGGTACGAACCACATGCGCCATCATGGCGTCGACCAGGATGTCGTCGACGGCGAGGCCCGGAAACTCCTTCGCGGCTGCGCGGCAGATATCCAGAAACATGCCGTCGCCGATCTTGAGCACGTTGGCCTTGTGAACGATGGTCAGATGCTTCTTGCGCCGCATCGCCAACTGGCAGGCCGACTTCGCGATCCGCTCGCAGCAAAGCCGGGTGATACGCCGAAGCGAAATCGCGACATCGGGCGTGACAAGGATTTCGCCGTTGCCCTGCTCCATGTTGCGATCGGCATAAAAGCCTTCGGTATTCTCCCTCACCACCACGAGGTCGAAGTCGCCAAGCCGGTTGCGCAATCCCGGATAGGTTCGTGCGGGGCGCACGTTGGCGAACAGGTCGAGGTTCTTGCGGAAATATTTCGACGGATTGATCTCGCCGCTGTGCTCGTTCTTGAAATCGAAGGTGGCGGTCGGCCCGAGGATAAGACCATCCGCCGACCGCACGGTCTCCAGCAGCGTAGGCTGAACCGTCGTGCCGAATTTCCTGAGGCTTTCATGCCCAACCGGATGCTCCTCGATCTGGACGCCGAGCTGGAAGTGCTCGGATGCTGCCCGCAGCACCCTCGTGGTGGCGTTCGTGATCTCGGGCCCGATCCCATCACCAGGCAAGACAACCATGCGCATATTTGGATTTCCTTGAAAGCGTCAGGCTGAAGCGGCCTCGAACGCGGCAATAGCGCAAAACAACAGGCCTCCCAACCCCATTTATTCCATACCCGCTACGCAGAATATTGATTTGAACTGCCTGAGATTCCGGGTCAAATTCGTCCGATGTCCTCTCGATGGATTGGACAGAACAGGGGATCGCGATGGCAAACCTCACAATTAACGGAAAGTCCTTCAACGTCGACGTCGAACCGGATACGCCGCTGCTCTGGGCAATCAGGGAAAACGTCGGCCTCACCGGCACCAAATACGGTTGCGGCATTGCACAATGCGGGGCCTGCACGGTCCATGTCGACGGGGTCGCCATGCGCTCCTGCGGCATGACGGTCAGCGAAGCCGCCGGCAAGCAGATCACGACGATTGAAGGGCTGGCGAGCAACAGCGCCCTGCACAAGGTGCAGCAGGCCTGGATCAATAACGACGTCCCTCAATGCGGATATTGCCAGAGCGGCATGATCATGGCGGTGGCGGCGCTGCTGAAGGACAAGCCCAAGCCGACCGACCAGGACATCGACGACGCCGTCACCAATATCTGCCGCTGCGGCACCTTCCAGCAGGTGCGCGAGGCGATTCACGCCGCCGCGAACGCTTGAGGAGATCATCATGAATCATATGCCCCGTCTTAATCGGCGTGCCTTCGTCATTGGCAGCGCCGCTCTCGGCTCCGGCCTTGCACTTGGCCTCGATATTCCCTTCGGTCCGACCGTGGTGCGCGCCGCCGACGGCTCGCCCGAAGTCAATGCCTGGGTGGTGGTCCGGCCCGACGATACCGTCGTGATCCGCATTGCCCGATCGGAAATGGGCCAGGGCTCATTGACCGGCCTCGCCCAGCTCGTGGCCGAGGAATTGGAATGCGACTGGTCGAAGGTCACGACCGAATACCCCACTCCGGGACAAAGCGTGGCGCGCAAGCGCGCCTGGGGTGATTTCTCGACCGGCGGCAGCCGCGGCATCCGCGCTTCGAACGAATATGTTCGCAAGGGCGGCGCCACCGCGCGCTTGATGCTGGTCCAAGCCGCCGCCAACGAATGGAAGGTGCCGGCTTCCGAATGCACCTCCGCCAACAGCGTCATCACCCACACGGGCACGGGACGCACGACCACCTACGGCAAGGTCGCCGAAGCCGCCGCGAAGCTTGAGCCTCCGGCCGACGTCAAGCTGAAGGATCCAAAGGACTGGAAGCTTGCCGGCAAGGGCGTCAAGCGCCTCGATACCGTCGACAAGACCACCGGCAGGATGATGTACGGCATCGACGTGAAATTGCCGGGCATGCTCAACGCCGCGATCAAGGCCTGTCCGGTCTTTGGCGGCAAGCTGAAGAGCTACGACGAAGCCAAGATCGCCAACATGAAGGGCGTCAAGAAGGTGGTGAAGGTCGGTGACTACGCGGTCGCCGTCGTCGCCGATACGTGGTGGCACGCCAAGACGGCGCTCGATGCCTTGCCGATCGTCTGGGACGAAGGCGAGAACGCCAAGGTCTCAAGCGCGTCGATCGCCAAGTGGCTCGAGGAAGGTTTCGACGCTTCGCAGCCGGCCTTTGTTGGCAATGAGAACGGCGATGTGAAGGCCGCGTTCGCAAACGCCGCGAAGACGGTCGAAGCCGTCTACAGCTATCCCTACCAGAACCACGCCACCATGGAGCCGCTGAACGCGACGGCTCTCTATACCGAGGACCGATGCGAGGTCTGGTGCGGCACGCAGAATGGCGAGGCCGCCTTCGCTGCGACCGTTGAAGTAGCTGGCCTTCCTTCCGACAAATGCGACGTCTACAAACAGATGCTCGGCGGCGGTTTCGGACGCCGCGGCAATACCGACTATGTGCGGCAGGCGGTCGCCATCGCCAAGCAGATGCCGGGCACGCCGATCAAGCTGTTGTGGTCGCGCGAAGAAGACATGCAGCACGGCGCGTACCATCCGGTCACCCAGTGCAAGATGACCGGCGCGCTCGATGCCGACAACAACCTGACCGCGCTGCATATGCGGATCTCCGGGCAATCGATCCTGTTCAGCCTGCGCCCGGCGGCGCTCGTCAACGGCAAGGACCCCGCCACATTCGCCGGCCTCAACGCAACTGGAGAAGCGGCGATCGGGTATTCCATACCCAATCTCCTGATCGACCACTCGATGCGCAATCCGCACGTCCCGCCGGGCTTCTGGCGCGGCGTCAACGTCAACCACAATGCGATCTATCTCGAATGCTTCATGGACGAGCTGGCGCACTCGGCCGGACAGGATCCGCTCGAATTCCGCCGCAAGCTGATGTCCAAACACCCGAAACATCTTGCGGTGCTCAACGCCGTGGCCGAGCGCATCGGCTGGGGAACACCGGCGCCCAAAGGCATCTATCGCGGCATCGCCCAGCATATGGGCTACGGCAGCTACGTCGCCGGTGCGGCGGAGATCTCGGTCTCCAACGGCAACAAGATCAAGGTTCACCGCATCGTGGCGGCGACCGATCCCGGCTATGCCGTCAATCCGGCGCAGATCGAGCGTCAGATTGCGGGCTCCTTCGTCTACGGTCTCACCGGGCTGTTTTATGGCGGCTGCACCGTCAAGGATGGCTACATCGAGCAAACCAACTTCGACACCTACAACTCGATGCGGATCTCCGAAATGCCGAAGGTGGAATCGATCATCATGCCGAGCGGCGGCTTCTGGGGCGGCGTCGGCGAGCCGACGATCTGCGTCGCGGGACCCGCGGTCCTGAACGCCTATTTCGCAGCAACCGGAAAACGAATTCGTTCGGCGCCGCTGCGGGATCAAAACATCACCTTCGCTTAGAAAGCGTGGAAAGCGGCGGCCCAGTTCACCAGCGGCCGCCGCTTCATTCTCGGATCGTGCTGATGGATTCACTGCGGCAGAAGATGACGCGGAGAAATGTCGTTCGCGGGCTTGCGACGGCAGCGGCGTCGTCTGTTCTCCCATGTCCGTCTTATGCGCAATCCGCCGCTCGCGTCGTCGTCGTCGGCGGTGGGTTCGGCGGCGCCAGTTGCGCGCGCGCCTTGCGAAAGATCGATTCCAGACTACAGGTGACGCTGGTCGAGCCGAACCGGGTTTTCACCGCCTGCCCGTTCAGCAACGAAGTGATCGCCGGCATGCGCGAGATCGAGGCGCAGCAATTCGGCTATGACAAGATTGCCGCCGGCGGCGTGACCGTCGTCGCGCAAGCCGCCACCAAAGTCGATCCGCAAAGACGCATGGTCGGCCTTGCCGACGGAACATCCCTTCCCTACGACCGACTCGTGCTGGCGCCGGGCATCGACCTGCGGTTCGATGCATTGCCGGGATATGACGAAGCCGCGGCGGCAAAGATGCCCCATGCCTGGAAGGCCGGCGAGCAGACCGTATTGCTGCGACGCCAGCTCGAGGCGATGGAGGATGGCGGCCTGGTCGTGCTGGCGGTTCCCGCGACGCCCTATCGCTGCCCTCCCGCGCCGTACGAGCGCGCGAGCCTGATCGCCCATTATCTGAAAGCGCGGAAGCCGCGCTCCAAGATTCTCATCCTCGACGCCAAGGACGGGATTCCGCAGCAGCGCCTGTTCGAAAACGCCTGGAAGCAGTTCTATCCCGGCATGATCGAGCGCATTGCGCTGTCGGAAGGCGGCCGCGTCGTCTCGGTCGAGCCCGCGACCAACACGCTCATCACCGATTTCGGCAACTATAATGCGCAGGTCGCCAACGTGATTCCGCCGCAGAAAGCCGGCCGCATCGCGGCTCTTGCGGGCGCAGCCGACAAGACCGGTTGGTGCGCGATCGAGCCGGCGACATTTGCTTCCACGCTCGTTCCCAACATCCACGTCATCGGCGATGCCTTCATCGGCGGCGCAGCCCCGAAATCGGCGTCCGCCGCGAGTTCCGAGGGGAAGGCCTGCGCCGGTATCGTTGCGGCCTTGATTGCTGGAACCGCGCTACCAGGACCCACGATCGAAGGCACTTGCTACAACACGGTTGCGCCCGGCTATGCGTTTTCGATGTCGGGCAATTACCAGCCACGGGACGATCTTTTCGGAGAAGTGGTGGGCTCAGGCTTCACGAGCCCGGTCCATGCCCTGAGCGGATCGCGAAAGGACGAAGCGGACCGGGCGCAATCCTGGTTCAAGAAGATCACGGTGGAAACGTTTGGCTAGGTCAGGAATTTCGATTGTCAGGGGCTGTCTCGCAGCAATGCTGCTGGCGTTGCCTTGGGCGGTCACTGGAGAGGAGCTGAGGCCCTACACGGTCACCGGCGATTCGATTTTGGAATCGCTGACCGGCGTGCCCGGCGATGCGATGCGGGGCCGCGCGCTGGTTTTGAATCGAACCAACACCTGTATCCTGTGCCACAGCGGCCCGTTTCCGGAGGAGAAGTTCCAGGGTGACCTCGCGCCCAACCTTGCAGGCTCGGGCAGCCGCTGGTCGGTAGGCCAGCTCAGGCTTCGGCTGGTCGATGCCTCCCGCCTCAACCCCGGAACGATCATGCCGTCTTATTACCGGGTAGACGGGCTCGATCGCGTGGCGCAGCCTTGGCGTGGCAAGCCGATCCTGTCGGCCGAACAGATTGAGGACATTGTGGCCTATCTTGCAACGCTGCGCCAATAGGAAGGCAGGAAGGAAGGAAGGAAGGGTTAGATGCGACGACAACCAACTTCCACACGCCGCCGGTTTCTCGGCCTCGCCGGCGGCGCTGCCGCCATCGGCGTGTTGCCGCTGGCGATCCGCGTGCGTCCCGTCGAAGCAACGCCGGAGACCATGGCAGCGGCGATCCGCGCCATTGTCGGCGGCGCGGTCGTACAGAACGGCAAGGTCAGGCTCGAGATTCCGCCGCTGGTCGAGAACGGCAACGCCGTACCGATGACCGTGAGTGTCGCGAGCCCGATGACGGCGAACGACTACGTCAAAGGCATCTACGTCTTTAACGAGAAGAATCCGCAGCCCAACCTCGGCAATTTTTATCTCGGACCGCGCGCCGGCCGCGCCCAGGTTTCAACCCGCGTGCGGCTCGCGGACAGTCAGAGGATCACCGCGATTGCGAAGCTTTCCGATGGCTCGTTCTGGTCCACCACGGCCGACGTCGTGGTGACCCTGGCCGCCTGCACCGAGGAGGTGATCTGATGACCGCAGCCCTGATCAATGTTCCCAAGAAGGCCAAAAACGGCGACGTCATCGAGATCAAGACCCTGATGTCGCACATCATGGAAACCGGCTATCGCCGCACCATGTCGGGCGCGCTGGTACCGCGTGACATCATCACGAGCCTCACCTGCCGCTTTGAAGGCGAGGAGATTTTCCGCGCCGATCTCTTCCCCGCAACCGCCGCCAACCCCTTCATCTCGTTTTTCACCGTCGCGACAAAAAGCGGAAAATACGAGTTCGAATGGATCGGCGACAACGGTTTCTTAGAGACCGCCTCGGCTAACATCACGGTCGAATGAGGGTTGCAGCAACGATAGTCCTGGCGTCGCTGCTGCTCGCGGCCGGCATCATCCTTCGTCCCCTGATCGCGACCGAGATCCCGTCAGCCGAGCGCAGGTCCGGCTACACGTTCATGGCGCCCGATACGAAGGCGATGCAGGATGACGACACGGCCAATCCCGGCATGCTTGGCGTGCTCGACGGCGAAACCTTGTGGAATCGCAAGGTAGGCTCAGCCGGCAAGTCCTGCGCCGACTGCCACAACGACGCGCGCGAAAGCATGAAGGGCGTGGCGGCGCGCTATCCGGCCTATGACAAGACACTTGGGCAGCCCGTCAACCTCGAACAACGCATCAACCTGTGTCGCGTCCGCCACCAGAACGCGACGCCCCTTCCCTATGAACGCCATGACCTGCTGGCGCTCAGCGCCTTCCTCGCGGAGCAATCGCGTGGCATGCCGATCACTCCCGATGCAACGGCGGAGTTGCAACCCTTCGTCGCGAAGGGTCGCGACCTGTTCATGCACCGGCAGGGACAGCTCAATCTCGCCTGCACCAATTGCCACGACGACAATTGGGACAAGCACCTGGCGGGCTCCGCCGTTACGCAGGGCATTCCCAACGGCTATCCGATTTATCGGCTGGAGTGGCAATCGCTGGGATCGCTGCAGCGGCGCTTACGCAACTGCATCACCGGCATGCGGGCCCAGAATTACGATTTCGGCGCGCCGGAGCTGGTCGAGCTGGAGCTTTACCTGATGTCGCGCGCGCGTGGCATGCCGGTCGAGACGCCGGCCGTGCGGCCGTGATCTACCGCGGCACCGCCAGCGATATCAGCTTCGTCACATCCACGTTGGCCTCGACGGCCCAGATCGCATCGATCACCGGCGCGGCGTCATAGCGCGGATCCCACAGCAGCGCCGCGGCACGCAATTTCTCCTCGAGATCGCGGTCCGAAAGCGGATTGCCCTCGCTGCCGCGTGCGGCTAGTTGCTCAAGTTTGAAAATTTTCCCGTCCACCGTGTTGATCTCAACGACTGCCGTTACGGTCGAGAAACGCTCGTCGCGCATGACCTCGACCTTGCTCCGAAGGTTCAACACTTGCGGATCGCGCACGCAGGCGTCGGTAAATTGATCGAGCCCTGCTTGTCCTCCGACAAGGGCGGCGGCGACGGCGTGCTGCACGCTGACCTGCGCCTCGCGTCCCGTCGAGATATGCGGCCGGTCAGCACGGACACTCAATAATGGGTTCCCACGCACCACGACGCGGGCGACTTCAGCCTCGGGATGATCGCGACGCCAGTCCAGCACGCAGTCGAGCACGGGATGAATCACAAAGCCGCACGGATAAGGCTTGTAGCAGGTTGCCATGATGGCCCAGCTGTCGCCCCAACCGTCGGTGATGCGCGACAGGTCCGCCTGCTCCGCCAGCGCATGATAAAAGCCCTGGACGCCCGCGAGAGGTTCCACCGGTCCGTCATATCCTTTTTCAGCGAGCAATGCCGACCACAAGCCGTTACGCGCCGCGTTGCCGACGCTCACACTCTTGGCTGGCGTTCCCAGACATTCGCACAGGCCGGCCGACTGCGTGGCCGCGATGCCGAGCGCCCATATCATCTGGCGTTCATCAAGTCCGGCCAGCTTGCCGCAGGCTGCGGCGGCCCCGAATACGCCGCAGGTCGATGTGATGTGCCACCCCCTGTTGTAATGGCTGGGCGACATCGCAAGTCCGATGCGGGCCTGCACTTCATTGCCGAGGACAAGGCCCAACAGAAACTCACTGCCGCTGACTTGCCGCAATCCGGCATACGAGAACAACGCGCCGGCGACCGGAGCAGTCGGGTGAATGACGGTGGCCGTATGGGTATCGCAGAAGTCATCGACGTTGGCGGCGGCGGCGTTGAGAAAGGCCGCGCTCAACGCATCGATCTGCCCGGCGTGGCCGATCAAGGCTACCTGCCGGCCGCCGGAAAACTCCGCGAGCGAACGTCGAGCAATTTCGATCGGGGTGGAACGGCAGCCCGCCAGCGTCACCGCCAGGAAATTGATCAGGGATCGCTTGGCCTGGTGGCGCACTTGCTGCGGCACGTCGTCCCATCGCGTTGCAACAATGTGACGAGCGAGACTCTCAGTCACGCCGGGTTTGTCGAGCATCTCGTTATTCCCCGTTCTTAAGTGTGCGGAGCATCGCAGGTAACGGAAAGGCGCAACCAAGGGACGATGGACCTGAAATTCGACCCTATGCTACACGAACATGAGATCGACAATAAACTCCCGGGGCCCATGCCAATCGCTTCGAAGCATTTTTCGCTTGCAACGCTGTCCTTCGTCATCACGGCCGTTCTCGCTGGAAATACGGCGCGAGCCGACGACTACCCCTCGCATCCCATCCACTTGATCGTGCCCTACTCGGCCGGAGGCTCGGCCGACGGGACGGCGCGGGTGATCGCCAACCAGATCGGCAAAGACACGGGCCAGACCATCGTGGTTGAAAATCGCGGCGGCGGCGCCTCGATCGTCGGCACCGAGTTCGTCAACAAATCCGGCCCCGATGGCTACACCCTTCTGCTCGGGCAATCCGGGCCGATCTCCATTAACCCCGCCGTCTACAAAAACCTGCCTTACGACCCGGTGAAGGATTTTGCGCCAATCTCACTCACGAGTACCTATCCCTACATCATGGTCGTGAACCGCTCGCTCGGCGTGAAAACCTTGCAGGAGTTCGTGGCGCTCGCCAAGAGCAAGCCCGGCGCGTTGAACTACGGCACGACCGGCGTCGGCGCCTCAAACCATCTGCTCACCGAGCTGTTCGACCTCAAGGCCGGGATCAAGATGACCCACATTCCCTATCGCGGCACCGCGCTGGCGGTCGCCGATCTCGTCGCGGGTCAGGTGCAGGTGGTGTTTTCCGATCCGATCTCGGCGCTTCAGCTCGTGCATTCGGGAATGCTGGTCGCGCTTGCGGTCACCAGCAAGGACCGCTCGCCGGTGGCGCCCGATGTGCCGACGATATCGGAGAGCGGCTATCCCGGTTTCGACATCGTCGCGTGGCACGGAATTCTCGCGCCGGCCAAGACGCCGCCTGAGATCGTCGCCAAGCTGAACGCCGAGATCGTGCAGGCGCTGAAGAATCCCGACACAAAGGCGCAGCTCGAGAACCAGGCTATTCGGGTCGTCGGCAGTTCTCCGCAGGAGTTTGCCAGCTTCATCAAGCAGGACCTTGCCGTCTGGAAGGACGTCGCGGCTCAGGCGAAGATCGAAGTGAAGTAGTTATTTGGCTGCCCTTCCTGCCGGCGTTTTAAGTCTTCGGCTTCATGGCCTGAAGGACCGCGGCGGAGTCGCTGACCCAGCCGAAGATGCCGCCCTGGGCCTTGATCATTTTGAGGCCCATGTCGTGGAATTCAGGAAAGTAGGACGCGCAACCGTCTGACAGCACGACGCATCGATAGCCACGGTCGTTCGCCTCGCGGACGGTGGTATTGACGCAAACCTCGGTGGTCACGCCGCAGACGAGCAGATTTTCGATGCCGTATTTCTGCAGGATGTCGCCAAGTTCGGTGGCGTAGAATGCGCCCTTGCCTGGTTTGTCGATCACGACCTCGCTGTCGAGCGGATAGAGTTCGGGAATGATGTCGTGACCGGCCTCGCCGCGGATCAGGATCCGCCCCATCGGGCCGGGATCGCCAATGCGAAGACTTGGCGCGCCGCGCTCGACCTTCGCAGGTGGCGCGTCCGACAAATCGGGCAAATGGCCTTCGCGGGTGTGAATGACGAGCATGCCGCTGTCTCGCGCGGCCTTCAGCACCGAGGCAACCGGTTTGATGGCGGTTGCAAGCCGCGACACGTCGTTGCCGAGTGTCTCGCCGAAGCCGCCTGACTCCATGAAATCGCGCTGCATGTCGATGATGACCAGCGCGGTGACCGACCAGTCGAGTTCGATCGGCTCCGGTTCGGCGGCGACCACGCCTTTAGGCAACTGCTTTAACGTCACGACGCGTTACGCCTCCAAGCGCAGGAGAATTCTGGCTGCCAAGTCCACGTTAAAGTCAAGCAAGGCCTGTGCCACTATGTACGACGCCGCAGGCTAACCGTCAGCGCGCGGCCGGAAATTCTCGATCAGCCGCAGCAGCACGCGCGCGCCGGCATCGGCATCGGCGACCTCGACATGCTCGTCAGGATGGTGGCTGACACCGCCGCGGCAGCGCACGAACACCATGGCGACGTCGGCGACATCGACCATCGCCATCCCGTCATGGCCGGCTCCGCTCGGCAGTTCGAACACCGGATAGCCTTCGGCCGTCACGGCTTCCGCCACTTGCGTCTTCAGCCACGGCGCGCAGGGCACGGTGCGGTTCTCGTGCGTTACGTCGAGCTGCAACTCCAGCTTTCGGCGCTTCGCGATCGCCTCAATCCGCCGAACCATTTCGGTCACTGCGCGATTGCGATGGGTGTCGGTCGGCGCGCGCATGTCGATAGTGAAGTGCGCTTGTCCGGGAATGACGTTGGTCGCCCCGGGCATGGCGTGGACATAACCGACGGTGCCGACCAGCCCGCCGTCATCGGCGCGGCATAATTGCTCGATCGCGGAGATGCATTCCGCCGCGCCCGCCAGCGCATCCCTCCGCAGCGCCATCGGCACCGTTCCGGCGTGACCAGCCATGCCAGTCAATCTTGCGGCGAGGCGCGTGGCGCCGGCGATCGCGTTGACCACGCCGACCGGCAATCCCCTGGCTTCGAGCACCGGCCCTTGCTCGATGTGCAATTCGACATAGGCAAGCAGTTCGCCGCGCACGCGCGCGGCAGCGCCGATATGGTCAGGGTCGAGTCCGAATTGAATCAGGGCCTCGCGCATCGAAATTCCCGCGCTATCCTTGGAAGTCAACACGCGCTCGTTGAAGGTGCCGGCCACGGCCCGGCTGCCAAGCAACGTCGATGCAAACCGCACACCCTCCTCGTCGGCAAAGCCGGTCACCTCAATGGCGAAGGGAAAACGGCGTCCGCGTTTGTGCAACTCGGCGACGCAGGAGATCGCCGTGAGCACGCCGAGCGGGCCATCCCATCTGCCGGCGTCGCGCACGGTGTCGTAGTGCGAGCCCAGCATCAGGCATGGAAGACCGGGGCGTTCGCCCTCGTAGCGGCCGCAGATATTTCCGATGGCATCGAGATGGGCACTCATGCCTGCTTCGACCATCCAGGTCATGATCAAATCGGCCGCCGCACGATGCTCAGGCGTGAGGAAGATGCGGGTCAGATTGTCGGGCGCCTCAGAAATTTCCGCGAGCCGATTAATGCGGCCGACGATCTCCTCGCCAAGCGGCGAAGCCTGTCGTCCAGCGGTTGCCGCGTCCTTTTCGCTCATGTTTCTCAACAGCGAAGCTAAACGTTATCCGAGCTGCGGCGCATCGGCCGCAAGATGTGAGAGATTGGTGTGCCAGTGCCGGGCGATTTGCAGGCGGCTCGGAACCCAGACCCGCTCGTGGCTTGCGATGTAATCGAGAAACCGCATCAACGATGCCGCGCGACCGGGGCGGCCAATGACCCGGCAATGCAGACCGACCGACATCATCTTCGGGGAGGTTTCGCCTTCGGCATAGAGCACGTCGAAGGAGTCCTTGAGATAGGTGAAGAACTGATCGCCATTGCCGAACCCCTGCGCACTGACAAAGCGCATGTCGTTGACGTCGAGGCTATAGGGAATGATCAGATGCGGCCCGGCCGGTCCCTTGATCCAGTAAGGCAAATCGTCCGCGTAGGAGTCGCAGGAATACATAAAACCGCCGGCTTCCATCACAAGCCTCACGGTGTTGATCGAGGTCCGGCCGGTATACCAACCGAG
>NZ_JBAVCF010000623.1:0-1680 GCF_049586575.1 Bradyrhizobium sp. | reverse complement strand
GGTACTAGAATCAATAAGTTTGCTAGTGCCCATGACTTTCCGAAGTTCGTGAAGGTGGGTGCTGCGATGGAGCACGAACTTCGGAAAGTGGGCACTAGGTGTGGCGGATTTGACATTCGCTCCAGTATTTCCGCGAGTCCTTGATGCGAATGTCAAATCCAAAGCCACACCAGTATCTAATATTTGCTAGTGTCCCTTTGGTTCTGACATTCGCAAATGAGCTTGCCGCGACACATGATACGAATGTCAGAACCGGGACACTAGCGACCATGATTGCCAAGGATACACGTAGCCGAACCGGTGACGCTTGAGCCAGACTTCGAAAGACCCGATCGCAGCGCATCTGGCGATCTCGCGCGACGCCCTTGAACGGACGACGCGGGATGCTGGCCTGATCGAGACCGCGCGCAAGATCGCCGACGTCATGGCGGGAGCGCTGCGCAGCGGCCACAAGCTCCTGATCGCCGGCAACGGCGGCAGCGCGGCCGACGCCCAGCACATCGCCGCTGAAATCATCGGCCGCTACAAGCAAGACCGCCCGGCCTATGCGGCGATCGCATTGACCACGGACACCTCGGCGCTGACGGCGATTGGCAACGACTACGGCTTCGAGCAAATCTTCGCGCGACAGGTCGAGGGCCTCGGCCGGCGCGGCGATGTTCTGCTGGCGTTATCGACCTCGGGCCGCTCTGCGAACATTCTGGCAGCGCTGAAGGCTGCGCGGCAGCAGGGAATGGTCACGGTCGGTTTCACCGGCGCCCAAGGCACAGCGATGGGCGCATCGTGCGATCATCTGCTCGCGGCGCCAAGCGACGACACCGCGGCGATTCAACAAATTCACCTGACATTCGCCCACGGCATCTGCGACGTGATCGAACAGACTCTGGCGCATGGAACTTGAGCGAGACATGAGCGGCAACCATCCTGCCCGCTCCACTCCGCGCCCCGCCGCGTTTCTCGACCGCGACGGCGTCGTCAATCATGACGACGGTTATATGGGCACCAGCGACCGCATCCGCTGGATGCCGAATGCCGCCAAGGCGATCCGTCGGCTCAACGAAGCCGGCTATTTCGTGTTCTTCTTCACCAACCAATCCGGTATTGCACGCGGCTTCTTCACCGAGAAAGAACTCAACACGGTGCATGACTGGATGCGCGCCGAGCTCGCAACGCAAGGCGCCGTCATCGACGACATCCGTTATTGCGCGCATCATCCGGACGGATCGGTTGCGGGCTATCTCGAAGACCACCACTGGCGGAAGCCGAAACCCGGCATGATCCACGATTTGATGGAGAATTGGCCGGTGCAGCGCGAAGGCAGCTTTGTCATTGGCGACCGCGAGAGCGATATCGAGGCGGCGGATGCCGCCGGCCTGCCCGGTTTTCTGTTTTCCGGCGGCGACCTCGATGCGTTCGTCGCGGACATTATCGCTCAGATTTCCGGATGAAAAATCGCTGCCGTCCAGTGTCCCGATTCCGAAGTTCGTGGCATTTTACGGAGCCAAGTTTCGAACTTCCGAATCGAACGGACACTAGGGTCAGAACTCATTAAGTTTTCTGTTTGAACAATACGATATTGATTCGTATTGGGGAAGAATCGATGAGCAGAAATCTGTTCTGGCTGAGCGACGAGCAATGGGCACGGATTGAACCGCATTTGCCGAAGGATGTGCGAGGTGT
>NZ_JBAVCF010000622.1:0-5294 GCF_049586575.1 Bradyrhizobium sp. | reverse complement strand
TGGCCGTCCATCGCGCCGTCCGGCTTGGCGTAGGACACCGCCGGCAAGGTGCCATTCTTGAGATCGGTGAAAAGGTCGGTGATGTCCCGCATATGGTCGGCGCGCATCGCCGGATAGTTCACCTGATATTCAAACGGGTTACAGATATTGCAATAAATCCCGTCGAGCGGCGCGCCGGTCCCGGAAACATTGTAGCTGCCGCCATAATATTTCCACGAGATGTTCTTGGCGCTCAGGAGATCGCCAATGCTGGTCATGGTGACCGGCGGGATGGAACCCGCCCCGCTCGGCGTGCCTTGCGGCGTCCATGCCGGATTGATGTTCACCGCGTTGTAATAGTGGCCCGGATCGCACTTGGTCTGGACCGTATAGGGCAACTTGCCGAGGTAGTCCTGGATCGGCTTGATCCCCGGCTGCGTCGCATCGGAGCAATTGAACCACTGCTTGCGCGCCGTATACGTGTTCAGCGAATTGGGCTGTGGATCGGGATTGTAGATGCTGGCGGCCGGCGGCGTCACGGCGTTGCCGTGGCCATCGCCGAAGAACACCTGATCGGCAAAGCCCAGCGGCACGCTGTCGGGCCCGGTCCCGCCCATCACCGGCTGATGATAATTGTCGCTCATGGTGTAGTTGTCGGCGAGGGATTTTAGATAGGGCACATCGCCCTTTTGCATGTTGAAGAACGCCATGGTCTGGCCGGTATCGTGCGGCGTGCCGCCGGGCGGGGTCGAATAGGTCGTGGTGATGGCCGATTGCAGATCGTGCAGACATCCGGTCGGATTGCGCCGGGTGACGTGTTCCGCGTCGATCGCGCAATCCATCTGCTGGTACATCTGGAAGAACTGATGGATGGTGTCGGCGGTATAGGCGTCATAGGGCATAGCCGGGCCGGTCAGCTGAAATGGCCCGGGCGGCAGGGTGTTGACGTTGGTGATGCGCGTATCCGGGCCCAAAGCGTTGGGCAGACCGGTGCCGCCGGTTCCGAACAGGAACTGATCGGCCGCGGGCAGTCCGGGATCGCCGCCCGGAATGCCGAGAATGGGAGCGCCCGTCGGGTTCTGCACGCCGCCGAGGTCGGGCGCGGGCAGTGCTGTATATAATGTCTTGTTGGCCGATCCGGCGCTGATGAAGTACTTTCCGCCATTCGGCGCGGATGTGATCTGGAACTGGTGCGCCCTGTCGAAATTCTCGTTGGGCGAACCATCGGCCTTGATGATGTGTTCCGACAGCAGGTTCCGCACCCGTTCGTCGTCCGACTTCGGCACATAGGTGGCGAACAGGTGATCGAAGCTGCGGTTTTCACCGACGATGATGATGACATGCTTGATCGGCGACGCGGTCTCCCTGTGATCGCGATCGGGTCCGTCCTCCGCGCGAACACCTTGCGCAAGCGCAAGCGCCGCGAGCGAAACGCCGAGCAAACCAAACCTGCGCGTAAGCGCACTTTTTTTCATAGTATTCTCCTGTTGGATTTCTGGAAGTCGAAACAACAGGCGCTTTGTTATGCCGCGACGATGACGCGGATTTATCGGTTGCGTGACATATCAAAAGCATTCGCAAGACGGCGCCGACCCCGCGCGACAAGCATGTGGAAAGATTTTTTCGGAAACCGGGGAATATTCACGTTGACCTCGCCTCCGGCGGAGGCTTGACTCAATTAACAAATAAACATACGATCGTGCGTAATAATATTGAGAATTCCTCGGCGGCAACGGCTAGGTCGATGGATTGCAGGAGTGTGTCTGCCGCCGAGCGGGTCTGCGATTGCGATGAGGGCGTCCAGTGCCCGAATGAGAGGAAGCCGATTTTCTTCATGGAGGGCAATCTATTGCTATCTGGGCTTGTTTGCGACCGTCGATGTGCCCCAGTTGGCCCGTTTCGAAACCAGACCGGTTTCGCGTGTCGCTCCACGGCAACAGCGGCGCTTTTTTGAGGGACCATTCCGTTTCGGAACTGGTGGCGGATTGTCATATCCGGCAAGTTGAACACGGAAGAATCCATTGCCGTGCGGGCTTGGCTTCTAGGGCTAGCGGCACTGGATTGGGTAGGATGGTTCGGAATTTGAGGCCTCTATCGGGGCTGCGCGCCGGCGCGAGCCTCTGGGCACTGCTGGCCTTGGGCGGCGGCTCCACAGCGCTCCCTCGTGAGACGCTGGGTATATTCGTGAGACGTCGGGCCATTGCCCCAGCGCTTGGCGGCTTACTATTCGAAACCAGGCGTGCCACTCAAAGACATTGCTGCTGTTCTGGAAGCTCTCCTGTTTTGTTCGGCTTTATCTGGCATGGCGCGTTCGCGCGCGCGGTTTTTCTGGCAATTGCCCTTGTCGGGGCGAGTGCGCCGGCCATGGCGCAGAACGCGATCTGGTTCGGCAACGGCGCACCCACCGCCGACGAATGGAATCAGCTCAACAACTGGAGCACCGGCGTTCTTCCCACGGGAACAGCGAGCTTCGTCAACAATGGCGCCCCGACGAACCTCTCGATCCGGGCGACCGGCGCGGGCACCGATGTCACGCTCGGTGCCCTTCAGTTCGTAGGCCCCGGCTATACGATCGATGTCGGAGACGGCATAACCTTCACGACCCTGACCCTCACGGGCGCCGGAATCATCGCTAGTTCGCCGAATGCGCCGACGATCGGCGTTACTTTCGGCGGCTTGAATTTCCTCAACACCAGCACCGCCGGCAGCGCGACTCTTAACAACGCCGGTTCTTTGGTGCCAGCACCGCCGGAAGCGCCGTCATCAACAGCAATGGTGGTTTAGTTTTCACCGATACCAGCAGCGCCAGCAGCTCGAACATCACCAACAACGGCGTCATGCAATTCGACCTCGGCAGCACCGCCGGGACCGCCGCTATCAGCAACAACCATTTTCTGGACTTCAACAACACCAGCACGGCTGGTAGCGCGAGCATCATCAACAACCAATCCCTGATATTCTCCGATGCGAGCACGGCCGGCAACGCAAGTATCACCAATACCAGTTCGAATGGTGCCGTGATTTTCCTAGGCACGAGCACCGCCGGAACCGCGACCCTCAATAACAATCATAATTTGTCTTTTGTCGACACCAGTACGGCCGGCGGCGCGACCATCACCAACAATGGTAGCCTGATCTTCGCCAGCAACAGCAGCGCCGGCAACGCGGCCATCACCAGCAGTGGCAGCCTGAACTTCAACGATTCGGGCACGGCCGCCAATGCCAACATCTCAAGCAGCGGGATCCTGAATTTCAACAACACCAGCACGGCCGGCAACGCGGTTATCATCAACAACCAGAACCTGTACTTCAACAACAATAGCACGGTCGCCAGCGCGACTATCACCAACAACAGCAACCTGAGCTTCAACGACAACAGCACCGCCGCGAACGCGACCATCAATAACAATGGCTTTCTGAATTTCAACGGTACCAGCACGGCCGGTGCCGCCACCCTGATCGGTGGCGGCAGCACGTTCTTCCGCATCAACAGTTCGGCCGGAAGTGCCTCCATCACTGTCAACACCTCGCTGGAATTCCTCGACGCCAGCACCGCCGGCAGCGCAGCCATTACCAACAGAAATAGATTGTTTTTCTTCGAAGTACGGCCGCGAACGCCGTCCTCACCAACAACGGAAGCCTGGGTTTCTTCGATAACACCACGAGCGGTCAGGCGCGGTTCATCAACAATGCGCTCGGCATTGTCGATTTTTCAGCCAGCGCCGGCGCCTCCGGCAACCACACCCTCACGGCCGGCTCGATCGAAGGCGCGGGGAATTTCTACCTCGGAGCCAATGCGCTTAGTGTCGGCAACAATCTCAATACCCATCGTTTCCGGGGCAATCAGCGATTGTGGTCCGACCGGCGTCGAATGCTTCGCGCACACGCTGGTGATTCCAGCGGCAGGCGGCGCATTGATCAAGACCGGAAGCGGCACGCTGACATTGTCGGGAAGCAATACCTATACCGGAGGAACGATCGTGAGCGCCGGTACGCTCGCGCTCGCCGGCGCGGGCACGTTGGGCGCGGCGGCGGGGTCCACGACGATCAACAGCGGCGGCACGGTCGATCTCGGCGGCACTACGCAAACCCAGGCTGCGGTCAACCTCAATGGCGGCACGCTGAAGAACGGCAGCCTGAACGCATCGGTGAACTCGACCGGCGGCGCCATCGACGGCCTCGGCGGCGCTGCGAGCCTCACGACCACCGCCGGCACAACCACACTTTCGGGCGTCAACGGCTATAGCGGCGCGACCAGTGTGAATGGCGGTCTCCTCGACGTTGTGGGCACGATCATTGGTACGTCGGCGGTGACGGTCAACGGCGGAATCCTCACCGGTTCGGGCACGATCGATCCCTTGACGGTGACGATCGGCCCCGGCGGCACGCTTGCGCCGGGCAATGGGACCGGCGGGATCGTCGATTACCATCGTCGGTAACCTCGCCCTCCAGTCGGGCGCCATCTATCTGGTGCAGATCAATGCAGCGGCTGCCTCCTTTGCCAATGTCACGGGCACCGCGACGTCCGGCGGCGCAACAATTTCAGCGGTGTTCGCGGGCGCATCTTTCGTGAAGCAATACACGATCCTCACGGCCGCCGGCGGCGTGACGGGGTCGTTCGCGCCGGTGGCAGTCACCAATCTATCGGCGTTTCAGGTCACATTGAGTGAGGACGCCCATCACATCTTTCTCAATCTGGCTCTTAACCCCAGCTTCACCTCCGGCGCGCTCAATGGAAACCAGCGGGCGGTCGCCAACGCAATCGGCAGTTTCTTCGACGCCAATGGCAGCATTTCCCTTGCCTTCGGCACGCTGACCACAGGCGGCCTGGCGCAAGTTTCGGGCGAAACGGCGACCGGCGCGCAGCAGACCACCTTTGATGCGATGACTCAGTTCATGGGGGTTCTGTCAGATACCTCTATCGACGGCCGCGGCGGCAACTTTTCGGCGTCGGCCGGCGGCGCCAGCGCCTATGCGGGCGATCGCAAGCATACCGCCGCCGAGCGCGACGCGTATGGAATGTTCACCAAGGCCCCGCCGGTGCCGTTCGAGCCGCGCTGGAGCGTGTGGGCGGCGGCCTTTGGCGGCTCGCAAACCAGCGACGGCAATGCTGCGCTCGTCGGATCAAACAACACCACCAGCCGCGTCTTCGGCACCGCAGTCGGCGCGGATTACATTTTCTCGCCGGCCACAACTGCCGGCTTCGCGCTGGCCGGCGGCGGCACCAGTTTTGCCGTCGCCAACGGCGGCAATGGCCGCTCCGACCTGTTCCAAACCGGCGCCTTCGTGCGGCACACAGTCGGTCAAGCCTACAT
>NZ_JBAVCF010000621.1:0-1861 GCF_049586575.1 Bradyrhizobium sp. | reverse complement strand
TCGTTCCGGCCGCGCCGCGAGAGAATGTGGTGCCCGAGCGGGTACGGCGGCAGCGGGCGCGGGCGGTCGCGGAAAATGCGCGGCTGGCCGCTGCCAAACCCCCGACATAGAGCGGCGGAGGCCGAGGCGCTGACTGGGAGAATCGCACTGCTGGTTACTTGAATGAGTGTGAGGGCGCCGAGATACGGCCGGTCGCTGTTCCTGCGCGCATCCAGTCGTGCCAGCATGGTGGGCTCGTTTATCTCAGCAGGAACACCTGAGCGAAGCGGTCAGCCAGTTGTAGCTCGTTGGCTGCCCCGCCGCAGACGTACAGCGTCGCTGGCGCCACGGCATCGATCAGTGCGTCCACGCAGGCGGATTCCATGCCGAGCTGTGCCGGGCAAGACGGGCAAAGTCCGGCGCTTCCAGCTCTTCTTCCACTACGTTGCCGACAGCGTCACCGGACCGCGCAGGCAACGGGTCGTCGTCGGCATCGATGGCTGCCAGGCCCCGGCGGGCAAGCACTGCGGTGATCGTGCCGGGTCGATGGCCGCCGCAAGGCCACGCCCGGTCGTGGCGTGGATGTGGGGGTATTACATGGCCTGTCTCGGATCTTTCAGACGCAGAACGCATGCAACCGCTGGGATGCATGTGCTCGGTCCTGGCAGCCTGGCTGCCGTAGCGGCGATAAGGAGAATATGCCGCTGCTCCAGCATGGTCATCACGCTCGTCGGCCTGGTCACGCTAGGCGCGGCGGGCTGCACGAGCGGTTCGGGCAATTCGAGTCAGTCGGGCACTCCGGAGAAAGCGAGCATCGTTGTCGGGGCAGTCCCGGCGACCGACACGGCCGGACTGTACATCGCACAGCAACAGGGCTTCTTTGCGGCCGAAGGCCTGCACGTGAAGATCGTCCCGATTGTCAGCGCCGAGCTTGCGATCAGCAAGCAACTCGCGGGCGGCTACGATGTAACGCTCGGTAATTACGTCTCCTACATCCAAGCGGATGCGGAGCAGGGTGCCGACTTGCGCATCATCGCCGAAGGGTCGGTGATGCAGGCGACCAACCAGGAGATTGCAACCCTGCCGGGGTCGCGGATCGTCACCCTGGCCGGACTCAGAGGCGCGACGCTCGCCGTCAACGTCCAGAACAATATCGGCACCATCCTGATCGGGTCGGCACTGGCGGCAGACGGCCTATCGATTCGTAATGTCAAGCTCGTTGCGATCCCGTTCCCACTGATGGTGACCGCGCTCAAGGATCACAAGGTCGACGCGGCATGGCTGCCCGAGCCGTTCCTGAGCACCGCCGATCAGCAGATCGGCGCGCGTGGGGTGCTGGACCTAGACGAGGGCGCGGTGACGGGCTTTCCCGTCGTGGGTTATGCCGTCACCCGGACCTTTGAGCAGCGTTACCCGAGGACGGTGGCCGCGTTCATCCGCGCCTTGGAGAGGGGCCAGGCTCTGGCCGATTCCAGCCGCGCCGCCGTCGAGCAGGCGACGAAGGCGTTCCTGGGCGTGTCACCGCAGACGGCCGCGGTTATGGCGGTGCCCGCCTTTCCTCTCGGAGTGGACCGTGTCCGGCTGCAGCGCGTTGCCGACGCGATGCAGCGGTTCGGCTTGCTCAAGCAGCCGTTCAGCATCGGCCAGATGATTGGCTAGTAACTCGTCGTCAAGGCGGGAGCTCAGAGGCGGCGCGTCCAGAAGTTCGTCTCTGCGCAAATAGCAGTCGCCACGTTGATGGTTGATGCCCGGAGGGCCTCGCCGCTAGTCCTCGGGGGCCCTGTGACCGGACGCGTCTTGGAGTTCGTCGATCAACCGGGAGGTGTCCGCGCTTTGGACACGCCGCCCGCCTCGGCGTCACGGCCGATTCCCGGGCAGGGAC
>NZ_JBAVCF010000620.1:0-3966 GCF_049586575.1 Bradyrhizobium sp. | reverse complement strand
AGTCAGAGCTTTCATAAGCGCGTTACGGAGCGCCAATTCGATTGCATGTGCCGATCCCGCATTGGGCACCGCCAGTGGACTTTACCTGGTGGACCTTTTTGATCGGCTCGGATTGACGGCAGAATTGGAACCGAAGACGCGCCTGATCGGCGCCGTGGGGGGCGAACCAGTCGTGGTTTGTAAGGCCGTCGCCGATGGTAACGCGGAGCTCGGTATTCAGCAGATTGCCGAGATTGGTTCGGTGCCAGGCGTCGACCTCGTCGGCCCACTGCCGCCGGAAATTCAGCACGTGACCGTGTTTGCGGTTGCGGTCGCAGCGTCTACGCAAAACCTAGGGTTGGCGCGGAACTTCGTCAGTTACCTCACTTCGAACGCAGCGAAGAGTGTCATTGCGTCAAACGGCATGGAGGCGCGCTGATGCGCGCGCTCGTCACTTCCCGCGCTTCTCCAGGCCGATTGGTTAGGACGGCATGATGTCGACGATTGCCCTGGCGGTTGTATCGGGCGTGCTCGTCGGATTTTCGCTGGCTCTGATTGGCGGCGGCGGGTCGATCCTTGCGACCCCGCTGCTGCTTTATGTGGTCGGCCTTTCGCCGCCGCACTTGGCGATTGGCACCAGCGCAGCCGCAGTCTGCGCGAATGCCGCCATCAACCTGATCAGCCATGGGCGAGCGGGCACGGTTCGCTGGAAGAGCGCCACAATATTTGCCGTTGTCGGCAGCATAGGCGCCTTGATCGGTTCGACCATCGGCAAGGCAGTCGCCGGCAAGCACCTGTTGTTACTGTTCGGTCTGCTGATGATCACCGTTGGCCTTTTAATGCTACGTCCACGAAAAGTGCAAGCATCGGCAGAACCGGCGCTACGATCGCCGCTCGTCCTGGCTACGGTCGCCATGGGCGTCGGCGTGACCGCCGGTTTTTTCGGGATCGGCGGCGGCTTTCTCATCGTTCCAGGCCTCACCTTCACCACCGGCATGCCCATGATCAATGCCATCGGCTCATCGTTACTGGCGGTCGCAGCCTTTGGTTTGACGACGGCGTTGAGCTACGCGGTCTCCGGTCTCGTCGACTGGACCGTCGCCGCGGAATTCATCGCCGGCGGCACGATTGGCGGCTTGATCGGCCTCAGGCTCGCCATGTACCTCGCTGAATACAGGAGCGCGCTCAGTCGGATTTTTTCTGCCGTCATTTTCGTGGTTGCTGCCTATGTGATCTACCGAAGCATATAGCCATTTTGCATTAGCGGCCTTAGCTCTTTAATTGCAGTTGAGACGGTTATCTGTGAACATGCAAAGCTCGCGGGTTGCGGATACGGCTACTAACCATTGGCTGCTTGATCTGGGAAGACATCTCGAAGAGAATTAACAGCCCTCACAGTCAAACACTCAAAACTCCCATGGAACTCACGCTCGCGATCAACCGCTACGACCGCCACGTTCCGTTCTTTAACGGCACCGTCGATCCGCCAAAGGGCGTCACGTTCAAGCCCCTCGAAGTTGGCGAGAGCTCGATCTATCGCGACGGCACCGACCGCCATGAGCGGATGATGAAGCATCTCGCCTTCGATATCGCCGAAATGTCGATGTCGTCGTTCATCATGGCGGTTGCACGCGATCGAAACCTTCCGATCGTCGGCATCCCGGCCTTTCCCCGCCGTTTCTTCAGCACCGGCCAGATGTATGTCAACGCCAAAGCCGGTATTACGGCGCCGCAGGATTTGATCGGACGCAGGATTGGGCTGCATTCGTTCCAAACTACCTTGTCGGTGCTTGGTAAAGGTGACCTCAAGCTTGAATACGGGGTTCCTTGGGAGAAGATTCACTGGATCTGCATGCGACCGGAGCTGATGCCGGCCGAAGTGACGTCAGAGTTGAAGTTATGGCCGCCGGCCAGGATATGGGCATGATGTTGTGCGACGGCGAGATCGATGCACTGATTTCGCCGCAGCCGCGCAAGTCGATGCTGGCGCGACCCGATGGCTATCGCCGGTTGTTTCCCGACGTCCACACCGAGGAAGTTCGCTACTACAAGAAATATGGTTTCTTTCCCATCATGCATGTCGTTGTGCTCAAGCGTGAATTGGCTGACAGGCTCCCCGAATTGCCGCGTGAATTATTGCACACGTTCGAGCGGGCGAAGAAGCTTGCATTCGGCTATTACGACGACTCAAACTACTCACTGCTGGTCGACGGACGCACGCTTTACGAGCAACAGTTGCGGGACTTCGGCAACGACCCATGGCCCAACGGCTTCAAGGCCAACCGCAAAAATCTCGAACAGTTCGTCGGTTATTCCTACGATCAACGACTGATCCCAGCTCCTTTCCCAGTGGAGGAGCTTTTTCACCCGTCAACCCACGACACCTAACGCATCGGCCTGAAGTTACTTCGGATATTTGGACAAGGTTTTTGGTCAGAGCCCGGAGGTGCATCTCACGGGCTGCCAGTGGCCGCCATCTTTTGGATTCGTTGCCTCAGGGAAGGCCAAACTCGAAGGCCTTCTCCAGGATGTTACGTCGGGATGCGAAAATCGTGCCCGGCACCCCGGAGCCTGACTGACCTCTGCGCATTCGAATGAACTTGTTCGCTTGGCGGAAAAGCTCCATGCTGAACTCTCGCTAGCGTAAGAAAGCGTGAGGCGCGCACTGATTGAGGTCGAGAAATGCCGGGATCAATACATCATCAAGTTCTCGTTGTCGGCGGCGGTACTGCCGGCATCACCGTTGCGGCAATCCTGAAGCGCCGCGCGCCGGGCGTCGATATCGCCATCATCGAGCCGTCACAGGAGCATTATTACCAGCCGGCGCTTACACTGGTCGGCGCCGGCGTCTATCCGCTGGCGCGCACGCGGCGCACGGAACAAAGCCTGATCCCCGTCGGCGTTCGTTGGATTAACGACGCCGCCCAGACCTTCGAGCCGGAGAAAAACGCGGTTCGTCTCAAGAACGGCGACGCTGTGACCTATGATTATCTCGTGGTCTGCACCGGCGTAAAGCTCGACTGGGGCAAGGTCGCGGGACTTTCCGAGACCCTCGGCAAGAATGGCGTGTGCAGCAATTACTCCCCCGCTCACGCCACTTACACATGGGATTGCCTGCAGCGGCTGAAGGCCGGCAGCCGGGCGGTATTCACTCAGCCACCACTGCCCTTCAAGTGCCCGGGGGCGCCGCAGAAGATCGCATACCTCACCGCTGACCATCTACAGCGCCGGGGCATTCTTAAAGATTGCAGCCTGAACTATTATGTGCATGCCCCGGTGATATTCGGCGTGCCGTTCTTTGCCCGCGAGCTCGTGAAGATCGCGGAGCGATATGGCATCAACGTCCACTACCAGCATAATCTGGTTGCAGTCGACGGAGCGGCGAAGACGGCAACGTTCGAGAAAGTGGGCGACCAAGGCAAGGGCGAGCGTATCACCGTGCCGTTCGATATGTTGCACGTATCTCCGCCGCAAAGCCCGCCCGAGGAAATCAAGTCGAGCCCGCTGGCGAATGCGGCGGGTTGGGTCGAGGTGCACCAGAACTCGATGCAGCAAGTACACTACCCCAATGTTTTCTCCCTCGGCGACGTCGCTTCGACGCCGAACTCAAAGACCGCCGCGGCAGTGCGCAAACAGGCACCCGTCGTTGTCGGTAACATTCTCCATATGATGGGAAAAACCGCGGTCGAGAGCGGCTATGACGGCTATGCATCCTGTCCGCTGACGACGGCCATGGGCAAAACTATTCTCGCCGAGTTCATCTATGGCGGGAAAGTGACGCCGACGCTGCCGCTCAATCCCGCGAAGGAGCACTGGATCGGCTGGTGGATCAAGGTGACCGGCCTGCCGCTGATGTATTGGAACTACATGCTCAAGGGACACGTCTGGTTCCCCAAGCACAATACCGCCTTCAAGGGCGACGCGGCCTGACAGTCGGAAATATAACTTTACCGGACGACGTAAAAGCCATGCTGAGAACGCCGAGAC
>NZ_JBAVCF010000619.1:0-3452 GCF_049586575.1 Bradyrhizobium sp. | reverse complement strand
GTGAGCGTGGAGACGACACGAAATGCGGCGCGTGCCCTGATGTCACGCAGCCGGCCCGCGGTCGTCGCGCTCGGGAGCGGCAGGGGGCTAGACACGGCGGTGGCTTTTGCGGAAGGATTGACGAAATTGAAGGCGAAGGAGCGCCTTCACTAGTGGGGCGACACTGACGTTCTTTTCGGTATTGCCGCGAGCTCTTCGAAGGAACGCCAGAGTCAAAGCCACACTGGAATCATATGGTTGCTAGTGTCCCTTTGGCCCTGACATTCGTAAAAGAACCCGCCGCGACAGGGTACGAATGTCAGAACCGGGACGCCAGGATCAGATATTTGTTTGCGTGCACCAATCGTGCCAAACCAAGCATCCGTTCAAGCGTTGCAGTATTCAGGCGTCCCAAACTCACGGCAAACCATGGCGAAGCAAGGGCGGGAACCGGTTCAAGCTCTCGAAGGTCTCACAGCCGCGGCGAAAAACGCCGCGAACACCGACGCGACCGGAAAAGGCTTGCCCCCGGTGCATCTGTGGAATCCGCCCTTTTGCGGCGATCTCGACATGCGAATCGCGGCAGACGGTGCCTGGTACTATATGGGGACGCCGATCGGGCGGCCAGCTTTGGTCCGGCTGTTTTCGACGATCCTCAAGCGCGAGGACGGCAAGCACTTTCTTGTGACGCCGGTCGAGAAGGTCGGCATTCGCGTCGACGATGCGCCGTTTCTGGCCGTCGAATTGATCAAGGAGCAAGACGAGAAGGGGCATTGCTTGAGCTTTCGCACCAATGTGGACGACTGGGTGGATTGTGATCCGGCGCATCCACTGCGTTTTGAGGCCTCCGCCGAGGGCGGGCTGACGCCTTATCTCCACGTCCGCGCCGACCTTTGGGCAAAAGTCACGCGCGCGCTCTATTATGATCTGGTTGACATCGGCGAGGAGCGGATGGTCGATGGTCGCCAGATGTTCGGGGTCGCATCGGCCGGCGCGTTCTTTGCGATGGCGGATGCGGAAGAGGTGAGGGGGCACTAATTTGAGTGAGGCGATGGCGGAGAACAATCCCGCCGCAATCAGTTCGGCGGAGTTTTTCGATCGGGCGCGTGCGCGCCTGCGTTTCGAGATTCCCGCGGGGCTAACCGATCCTGCCCTGATCCCCGCGAGCGGAGACCAGGGCACCGATCACATGCTGGCAATTCTGGCTCGCGAACAGCCAATTCGTCCCGCGGCGGTATTGATTCCGGTCGTCGATCGTCCGCAGCCGACGGTACTGTTGACGCAGCGCTCCGCTCATCTCAACGAACACGCCGGACAGATTTCCTTTCCGGGCGGCAAGATCGATGCAACCGACCCTTCCCCGCTCGATGCGGCGTTGCGCGAGGCCGAAGAGGAAGTCGGCCTTGCACGTGAATTCGTCGATCCCATCGGCTACCTCGATCTTTACGGAACGAGTTTCGGCTTTCGCATCCTGCCGACGGTTGCGCGCGTCAGGCCCGGCTTCACGCTGCGCATGAGTCCCGCGGAAGTCGACGATGCCTTCGAGGTGCCGCTCGCGTTTCTGATGAATCCGGCGAACCATCAGCTTCAGAGCAAGGAGTTCCGCGGCATCGAGCGCTTTTACTACGCCATGCCCTACGGAGAGCGCTATATCTGGGGCGCGACCGCGGGAATACTTCGCGTGCTGTACGAACGGATCCTTGCACCATGATTCGCCCGGCCCTTACCGAGATCGGAATCTTTCTGATCCCGTTTGCGGTCTACGCCCTGTTTTTGGTCGCCAGCCGTTCCGGATTGATGACGCTTTCATCCTGGCCGGTGATCATCGTCGGCCGATTGCTGCTCGGTTCGCTACTGCTCGTCATCCTCAGCTTGATATTGCTGGCGCAGTTCTCGGGAGCGCCCCCGCATTCGACCTATTTTCCTGCCCATCTGGAGAATGGCAGACTTGTTCCAGGGGTCGAGAAATGAGCGGCGAGCGGCGACTTGATCAAGCGCCGTGGCTGAAAACAGGCTTCGCCGCTCGCGTGCTCAAATTGCTCAACACGGATGGCGAGCAAGCGCGCGTCGTTGGAGGGGCGGTCCGCAACGCGCTGCTCGATCTTCCGACCGGCGACGTCGACATCGCGACCACGGCCTTGCCGGAGGAGGTCATCCGCCGCGCCAGGGCAGCCGGCATCAAGAGCGTGCCGACCGGCATCGAGCACGGCACGGTGACGCTGGTGATCGACGCTCACCCCTTCGAAGTCACGACGCTGCGCGAAGATACCGAGACCTTCGGCCGAAGAGCGAAGGTCGCATTCGGCCGCGATTGGGTGCGCGACGCCGAGCGGCGGGATTTCACCATCAACGGTCTGTCGGTGGATGCGGAAGGGCTCGTTCACGACTATGTGGGCGGTCTCGAAGACATCGCGGCAAGGCGTGTGCGCTTCATCGGCGAGCCGGAAAAAAGGATCGCCGAGGATTACTTGCGCATCCTTCGCTTCTTCCGGATTCATGCCGCTTATGGTGCAGGCGAGCCCGATCGCGCCGGCTATCTCGCCTGTATCGGCGCCCGGGCGGGTCTCGTGAACCTGTCTGCAGAGCGGATACGCGTCGAAATATTGAAGCTGATGGTCGCCAGCGGTGCGACGGGCAGCGTGAATGCGATGGTCGAGGGAGGGTTATTGCTGCCGATCTTTGGCGGCGTGGCCTATACCGGGCCATTTGCGGCGGTCGTTTCGATCGAGCGCGCGCTCGGCCTTGCGCCTGATCCGGTCCGAAGACTGGGCGGGCTCGCGGTCGCCGTTACCGAGGATGCCAGACGCGTCGCCTCGCGGTTACGCCTGACCAATGCCGAGACAAAGGCACTCGATTCCATGGGTCATCGCTGGTGGCGGCTGGCGGGGATGGACGAGACGAGGGCGCGGCGCCGGCTTTATCGCCTTGGCGAGGAGCGCTACCGCAACCGGCTGATATTGGCGTGGGCGCGCTCGGGCGATGCGGCCGACGCTGCGTCGTGGCGGGAACTCGCTGATTTGCCGGCCCGCTGGACTGCACCGAAATTTCCGCTCAAGGCGGCGGACTTCATCGCGCGCGGGATGGTCCCGGGCGCTGAACTCGGGCAGGCCCTCGCGCTGGCCGAGGATGCGTGGCTTGCGGCGGAATTCCCGCTCGATCGTCCTTCGCTCGAGACCATCGCCGACCAGGCTGCGGCGCGCTTTAAACGCGAACGCAAATCTTGAAAATCAAGCCGTGAATCCCGCGCCGTGAACCTCCTTTCCGGTTTTTTGTCGACATCTCGCTCGTTCAACTGATACTGGTCGCCTGCGTCGCCCTGGTTGCCTCGGTGGTCGGAGGCGTGGCCGCGTACGGCACCGGCGCATCGATGCCGCTGTGATTACGCTGTTACGGTGACAGTGCATTTAATTGACTTGCACGTGTTTTGGCGGGTATCATGAGGCATGGCCCGTCTTGCCCGTGTTGTCGTCCCC
>NZ_JBAVCF010000618.1:0-7801 GCF_049586575.1 Bradyrhizobium sp. | reverse complement strand
GCCGGCTTGAAGCGCAGGTTCGGATCGGCCTGCAGCACCAGCGCCGCAGTGAAATCCTGCGGTGAGAAGCCGGCGTTGAAATGGCCGAGCACGATTTCGTCGACATCGGCGGCGGCGAGGCCTGCATCGGCCAGCGCCTCGTTGGCGACCTTGACCACCAGGCTCTCGACGGTCTCGGCGTCGAACTTGCCAAAAGGCGTATGCGCCCATCCCACGATGCTGGCTGTCATGGCCGATCTCCCAAAGGAATAGAAAAAGTCAGGCGGCGAACTTACCACCCAATTCGTCGTCGATGTGAATCCGGATGATGTCGTCGAATGTTTTTTCGGCGGTCGTAAAACCTAATTCAATCGCGCGTTTTGGATTGAAGTTGCGGGGCCATCCGGCGACGATCCCGACAATAAAGGGATCAGGCACGCGCTTGATGCGCCCTGCGACCTTCTCTCCCGCCACCCGCTTGAGCGCCGCGATCTGTTCGCCGACGGTTGCGGAAATGCCGGGCATGGTGAGGTTGCGGCGCGGGCCGACCTTTGCGGTATCGAGGGTAGCGGCATGAACCAGGAAGCCAACCGCCGAGCGCGGCGAGGCATGCCAGTGTCTGACGTCCTCGGATACCGGCAGCACGGCTTCCTGACCCGCGAGCGGCTCGCGCAGGATGCCGGAGAAGAAACCGGACGCCGCCTTGTTGGGAAGGCCCGGCCGAATGCAAATGGTCGGCAGGCGAATGCCCACGCCATCCATGAAACCGCGGCGCGAATAGTCGGCGAGCAGAAGCTCTCCGATCGCCTTCTGGGTACCGTAGCTCAGAAGCGGGGTGTTGAAGAACTCGTCACTGATCGCGTCGGGGAACGGCGCGCCGAACACCGCGATCGACGAGGTGAAGACGACGCGCGGTTTATAGCCGCCGCCGGCTAGCCGGATCGCGTCGAACAGCATCCGCGTGCCGTCGAGGTTGATGCGATAGCCCTTGTCGAAGTCGAGTTCGGCTTCGCCCGAGACGATCGCCGCCAGATGAAAGATCACGTCGGGACGATCGGCGACCAGTTTCTCGGCGACACCTGCGACCGCGAAGTCACCCGCCAGGGTCTCGACGGGAAAGCCAGCCTTCTCCGGCTGCTTCGCCGCCACCACGTCATGCAGCGTCATTCGGGTGATATCGCGACCGCCAAGACCACCGTCGCGCAGCAAGCGATCAACCAATTTACGGCCGACCATGCCGGCCGCGCCCAACACCAGAATATGCAAAAGCTCACTCCCGTTATTGCTCGTCATTGCCAGCGAAGCGAAGCAATCCCGAAGATCAAAAGAGGCTGGATCGCTTCGTCGCTTTGCTCCTCGCGATGACGAGAAAACCAGTTTGCGCCTGTCACTCTTTGACGGCACCGGTCATCGCAGAAACGTAGTGCTCGACGAAGAACGCATAGAGGATCACGAGCGGCAGCGAGCCTACCAGCGCGCCCGCCATCAGCGAACCCCATTTATAGATGTCGCCGTCGACGAATTCGTTCACGATCGCGACCGGCACGGTTTTGTTCGGCGTCGATTGCAGGAAAGTGAGCGCGTAGATGAACTCGTTCCAGCACAGCGTGAAGGAGAAAATGAAAGCCGAGATCAGGCCGGGCACCGCCAGCGGCAACACGATCCGGGTGAGAATCTGCCAGCGCGAGGCGCCGTCGATCAAGGCGCATTCCTCGAGCTCGTACGGGATCGTCTTGAAGTATCCCATCAACAGCCAGGTCGAGAACGGAATGAGCAGCGTCGGATAGACCAGAATCAGCGACAGCGGCGAGTCGAACAGGCCGTAGGCCTGGATCACCGACGCCAGCGGGATGAACAGGATCGACGGTGGCACGAGATAGGCAAAGAAGATCAGGACGCCAACCGTATCGGCGCCCTTGAAGCGCAGACGCACGATGGCGTAGGCGGCGAGCACGCTTGCGATGATCGAGAGCACGGTGGCGCCGACGGCGACATACATCGTGTTCCAGAGCCAGCGCGGATATTGCGTCTCGAACAACAGCTTGCTGATGTGCTTGAAGGTCGGATGAACCACCCAGAACGGGTTGTAGGTGTTCATGTCGATCAGCTGCTCGTCGGGTTTGATCGACGTCAGCACCATCCAGTAGAACGGAAACAGCAACACGATCAGGATCAACCCCAGCGGGATATAGAGCGTCACTATCCGGCGCGGCAGCGATTCCAGGTAGCTCATGCCCTCGCTGTCGTCGCCCGCGATGACGCTTGGGACTTTGTTGGACAGCACCGAGTCAGTCATTGCTCGATCCTTGCTGCCACTTGCGGCGCTGCATGCCGAACCAGGAAATCCCGATCGCCGCCAGCAGGAACGGGATCATGGCAGTCGCTATCGCCGCGCCCTCGCCCAAACGCCCGGAGAGGATGCCGCGCTGATAGCTCAAGGTTGCCATCAAGTGCGTGGCGTTCACCGGGCCGCCGCGGGTCAGAGCCCAGATCAGCTGGAAGTCGGTGAACGTGAACAGCACCGAGAAGGTCATCACGACCGCGATGATCGGGGTCAGCAGCGGATAAGTGATGTAGCGGAAGCGCTGCCAGCTGGTGGCGCCGTCGAGGGTTGCGGCCTCGTAGAGCGACGGCGACACGGTTTGCAGGCCTGCGAGCAGCGTGATCGCGACAAAGGGCACGCCGCGCCAGATATTGGCGAAAATCACACTGCCGCGCGCCATGTTCGTATCGCCGAGGAAGTCGATGTAGTGGTCGATCAGGCCGAGCTTGATCAGTGACCAGGAGATGATCGAGAACTGGGAATCGTAGATCCACCAGAACGCGATCGCCGACAGCACCGTGGGCACGATAAAGGGAATGAGAACGATGGAGCGGATCAGCGCCTTGAACGGCATGTTCCGATTCAACAGCAAAGCGAGATAAAGTCCGATCGCGAATTTGATCGTGCTCGCCACGACCGTATAGAGGATCGTGTTGAAAACCGACAGCCAGAAGATGGCGTCGTCCCACAGCCACTCGTAGTTCTCAAGTCCGACGAAAATGCCCGCGCGGCCGATGCGCTCGTCGGTAAAGCTCATCCAGATGCCCAAGCCCAGCGGATAGGCCAGAAACAGGATCAGGAACGCGCCCGCCGGCAACATGAACCAGACCGCCATGAAGTTGCGGTTGAACTTAAGCCGCGACCACAGCGATGGCGTTTCGATTCGAGCCGAACTCATCGGCGCCGATGTCTGAAGTGTCGTCATCTCGCTCCAAATCCGTCCCGGGTTAACCCGGTCCGTCAACAGAGAGTAAGGCCGGCGCGGTAAAATCCACGCCGGCCAAGCATTCTATCGGAAGATGCGCTTGGCGGAACGCTCCGCGGAGGCCATCGCGGTCTTCACATCTTCTCGACCGGTGCAGTAATTGGCGAACATGTCGACCACGACAAAGTCGGCAATTGCGGCAGCCGCGTTCTCGCCCATCTGACCGAGGCCCGCCGGCGTCAGCGTGTTCTCCGCGACGTCGCGATAGGGCGTGTTCTTGGGATCGGCGGTCCAGATCGGGTTCTTGTTGAAGCCGAGCAGGAACGGCGATAGATAGCCCTGCGCCGCCTCGACCCAGGGATTGAACTGTTCCGGATCCATCATGAAGGCGGTGAAGGCCTTACAGGCTTGCGGGAACTTGGTGAAGTTGAACACCAGGATCGGGAAGCCAAGGTTCATTTCTCTGGTCTTGCCGTCAACGCCCGCGACGAGATGGGCGTGATTCATGTCTTCGGCGATCTGAGGATTTTCCTTCTTCGCCGTGATGTAGATCGAGATGCCGTTGACCGTCAGGTGAAGCTGGCCAGCCAGGAAGGCCTTGTTGTTGGAACTGTCGTTCCATGACGCGGTGCCCGGAATGAAGTTGTCATAGAGGCCTTTGACATATTCGAGCGCTTTCGCCGTCTCCGGTGAGTTGATGACAACCTTGTTGTTGGCATCGGTCAGGTTGCCGCCATGCGCCCACAACGCCCAGTACAACCAGGTATTGGCGTCGCCGGAGGCGTGTCCGACCGCCATGCCGGCGGGCGTACCGTTCTTGTTGAGACCCTTGACGAGGTCGGCAAAGCCGGCGAGGTCTTTCGGAAACTCCTTATGGCCGGCCTTTTCCGCCGCAGCGACGCGGTAGGCCACCAACGCGCCAGTCGCGGCAACGGGAACGCCGATCCACTTGCCGTCGAGCTTGCCATAGGCCTCGCCCGATTTAGACCAGCCACCGCCCTTCTTGCCGAGATAATCGGCGACGTCGCTCATGTCGGTGCATTTATTCGGGAACAGGAACGGCAGTGAATAAAGGCCCCACACCATGTCGAGGCCCTGGCCCGTCTGGGCCGCGACCGAGGCCTTCGGCTGGAGATCGTCATAGGATTCGTTGGAGACGGTGATGGTGACGCCAGTCGCCTTCTGGAAGGCGTCGACGATCTTCATGAACGCGACGTCTTCGGATTCGACGAAACGCTTCCAGCGCAACAGATTGATCTTGGCGCCGGCTTCCGGTTTCCATTGCGATGTCTGCGCCCAGGCTTTCGCATAACCCAGCAGTTGGTCGGCCGACATGGTGGCGGCGGCCGCCAGCAGCGTGCCGCCCGCCTTCAGCGCGGACCGACGGTCGAGTGTGAAGTTATTCATTGTCCCTCTATCTCCCTTTCTAATTGGCTCTTTTATCGGCCAAGTTGCGCCGGCTCAGAGTCGTTTGCCGGTGGCTTCGTCGAACAAATGGACCACGGATGGATTCGGCTTCAGCCGAACCTTGTCGCCGGGTTTGAATTGGTGGCGCTCGCGGAAAACGGCAACGACCTGCTCGCCGCCGAGCTTGGCGAAAACCTGCGTTTCAGATCCCGTGGGTTCCACCACCACGATCTCGGCCTCCGCGCCGTCATCGGCAATCGTGAAATGCTCGGGCCGCACGCCAAAGACGGCCGGCCGGCCGTCGGAACTGGCAGGCGCTGTGGCCAACGGCAACTTCACGCCGTTCGGTCCCTCGAAGCTGGCGCTGCCGTTCACCTTGACCTTGCCTTTGAGGAAATTCATCGCCGGTGAACCGATGAAGCTTGCGACGAACTGGTTTTCCGGCCGGTCATAGAGCTCGAGCGGCGAACCAATCTGTTCCACGATGCCGTCGTGCATCACCACGATCTTGTCGGCCATGGTCATGGCCTCGATCTGGTCGTGAGTCACATAGACGGTCGTGGTCTTCAGCCGCTGATGCAGTTCCTTGATCTCGGTGCGCATCGCGACGCGGAGCTTGGCATCCAGGTTCGACAAAGGCTCGTCGAACAGGAACACCTGCGGGTCGCGAACGATGGCGCGCCCCATCGCCACGCGCTGGCGCTGTCCGCCGGACAATTGCCGGGGGTAACGGTCGAGCAGCGGAGTGAGGTCCAGAATTTCGGCGGCGCGCGCAACGCCCTTCTTGATCTCGTCCGAATTGGCGCCGCGGAGCTTTAGGGAGAACCCCATATTGTCGGCGACCGTCATATGCGGATAGAGCGCATAGTTCTGGAATACCATCGCGATATCCCGCTCTTTCGGCTGGACATTGTTGACGACGCGATCGCCGATCGAAATTGTGCCCGAGGTGATGTTTTCGAGACCAGCGAGCATCCGCAGCAAAGTCGACTTGCCGCAGCCGGAGGGGCCAACCAGCACGACAAAAGCGCCGTCCTCGATCGGTATTGTGACGCCGTGCAAGACCTCGAACCCGCCAAAGGACTTCCGCACATCGCGGATCTGCACAGACGACATAAACTTCCCTCCGAATGGACTTCCGGCGGCGGTAAACACATAACCGCGCATAGTTTACCGGGTCATACCAGACTTTTTTGACGGTGTCCTTGGATCAAAGTCGTAGGCGAACTGCCTCCGCCACCGGCCGTTGCGAAGCGCACCTCGACGTGCGAAATTGGCCGCTCGAACCAAGATCGCGCACAAATGAGCCGTGTGCGCTGCGGGAGAAATCATGAACAAGCCGCTAACCGGCGTCACAAGGCGCAAACTTCGTTCCAGCGAGTGGTTTAACAACCCCCATAACCCTGGAATGACCGCGCTCTACCTTGAGCGTTACCTCAATTACGGCCTGACACGGGAAGAATTGCAGGCTGGCAAGCCGATTATTGGCATCGCCCAGACCGGAAGCGACCTCTCGCCCTGCAACCGGCACCATCTCGAACTGGCTCACCGGGTCCGCGAGGGCATTCGCGCCGCCGGCGGTATCGCGATGGAATTCCCGATGCATCCGATCCAGGAAACCGGCAAGCGTCCGACTGCGGCATTGGACCGCAACCTCGCCTATCTCGGCCTGGTCGAAATCCTGTTCGGCTACCCCCTCGACGGCGTGGTGCTGACCACGGGCTGCGACAAAACCACGCCGGCCTGCCTGATGGCGGCGGCCACCGTCAATCTGCCGGCCATCGTTCTGTCCGGCGGTCCGATGCTGAACGGCTGGTTCAAGGGTCAGCGCACGGGCTCGGGAACCGTGGTCTGGAAAGCCCGCGAGGAGCTTGCGGCCGGCGAGATCGACTACGAGCAGTTCATGACCATCGTCGCCTCTTCCGCGCCGTCGGTTGGCCACTGCAACACCATGGGCACGGCGTCGACGATGAATTCGCTTGCCGAAGCGCTCGGCATGTCGCTGCCCGGATGCGCTGCCATCCCCGCGCCCTATCGCGAGCGCGGCCAGATTGCCTATGAGACCGGCAAACGCATCGTCGGCATGGTCTGGGAGGATCTCAAACCTTCCGACATCCTGACGCGAGAGGCATTCGAGAACTGCATCGTCGTCAACTCGGCGATTGGCGGCTCAACCAACGCACCGATCCACATCAACGCACTCGCCCGCCATATTGGCGTGGAGCTCTCGATCGACGACTGGCAGAAGGTCGGTCACGACGTTCCGCTGCTCGTGAACATGCAGCCAGCCGGCTTCTATCTCGGCGAGGAATTCCATCGCGCCGGCGGCGTCCCTACCGTCGTGCGCGAATTGATGAAGGCCACGCGCATTCACGAAAACGCACTTACCGTCAACGGCCACACCATGGGCGATAATTGCCGCGAGGCGCCCAAGCCCGACGGCGACGTGATCTGGGGTTACGAGAAGCCGCTGGTGAAGGATGCAGGTTTCCTGGTGCTGCGCGGCAATCTCTTCGATTCCGCGATCATGAAGACGAGCGTGATTTCGAAGGAATTCCGCGATCGCTACCTGGTGAACCCGAAAGACCCGAACGCGTTCGAGGGCCGCGCGATCGTATTCGAGGGACCGGAAGACTATCACAAGAGGATCGACGACCCCGCGCTCGACATCGACGAGCATTGCGTCCTGTTTGTGCGCGGCACTGGTCCGATCGGCTATCCCGGCGGCGCCGAGGTCGTGAACATGCAGCCGCCTGCCGCCCTGATCAAGCGCGGCATCCTGTCGTTACCCTGCATTGGCGATGGCCGGCAGTCCGGCACATCGGGCTCGCCGTCGATCCTCAACGCCAGCCCGGAAGCCGCCGCCAACGGCGGCCTTGCGATCCTCAAGACCGGCGACAGGGTTCGCGTCGACCTCAACCAGGGCAGCGCCAATATCCTGATTTCCGACGATGAGTTGAAAAGGCGCCGCGCGGAGCTGAAGGCCAAAGGTGGATTTCCCCATCCGGCAAACCAGACGCCATGGCAGGAACTCTATCGCTCGACCGTCGGCCAGCATGCGACCGGCGCCTGCATGGAGCTCGCCACACGTTACCACGACATCGCCGGCAAGGTCGGCGTGGCCAGGGACAATCACTGACCGTTAGCCGTCATTGCGAGCCAACGGG
>NZ_JBAVCF010000617.1:0-1996 GCF_049586575.1 Bradyrhizobium sp. | reverse complement strand
ACGCCAAGGTGTCGTTCGACGACAACGCGCTTTTTCGTCACCCCGAAGTGGTCGCGCTGCGCGACGAGACCGAGGAAGACGCCAAGGAAATCGAGGCGTCGAAACACGATCTCAACTACATCACGCTCGACGGCACCATCGGCTGCATGGTCAACGGCGCCGGGCTTGCGATGGCCACGATGGACATCATCAAGCTTTACGGCATGGCGCCGGCGAACTTCCTCGACGTCGGCGGCAGCGCGAGCAAGGAAAAGGTCGCAGCCGCCTTCAAGATCATCACCGCCGATCCGAACGTGAAGGGCATTCTCGTCAACATCTTCGGCGGCATCATGAAGTGCGACGTCATTGCCGAAGGCGTGGTCGCCGCGGTGAAAGAAGTCGGCCTCAAGGTGCCGCTCGTGGTGCGGCTCGAAGGCACCAACGTCGACGCCGGCAAGAAGATCATCAGCACTTCGGGGCTGAACGTATTGCCGGCTGACAATCTCGATGATGCCGCGCAAAAGATCGTCAAGGCCGTCAAGGGAAGCTGAGCCGATGGCTGCCGACCATCTCGCCGCTCCAACGCCGCTCGAGGAACACCGCAAACTTGCGGCGTTCGCGGGCGAGTGGTCGGGCGAGGAGATGGTCTATCCTTCGCGCTGGACCGAAGGCGGGCCTGCGACCGCAAAGGTTTCGGCGCGCATCGATCTCAACGGCTTCTACCTCATCCAGGACACACGCCAGACCCGCGACGGCAAGGAAATCTTCTCAACCCACGGCGTGTTCACCTATGACCGAGAGGACCGTCTCTACAAATTATTCTGGCACGACTCGCTCGGCTATTATCCGCCGTCGCCCGCGTCCGGCGGCTGGTCCGGCAAGTCGCTGATCCTCGTGCGCGGCTCGCTGCGCGGCAATGCGCGCCATGTCTACGAAATCATCGACGACAACAGCTATTCCGTGAAAATCCAGTTCTCGCCCGATGCCGAAGGGTGGGCCGATGTGCTCACCGGCGTCTACCGGCGGAATTCCTGAACCCTTAACCGATCGTCTCGCGAAAGCAGTCTCACCCATGTCCATCCTGATCGACAAGAATACCAAGGTCATCTGCCAGGGTTTCACCGGCAAGAACGGCACCTTCCACTCGGAGGCCGCAGTCGCCTACGGCACCAAGATGGTCGGCGGCACCTCGCCCGGCAAAGGCGGATCGACGCATCTCGGCCTGCCGGTGTTCGATACGGTCGTAGAGGCACGCGAGAAGACCGGCGCCGACGCTTCCGTGATCTACGTGCCGCCGCCGGGCGCTGCGGATGCGATCTGCGAAGCGATCGACGCGGAAATTCCGCTGATCGTCTGCATCACCGAAGGCATTCCGGTGCTCGACATGGTGCGGGTGAAGCGCTCGCTGTCGGGCTCGAAGTCGCGGCTCATTGGACCCAATTGTCCGGGCGTCATGACCGCGGGCGAATGCAAGATCGGCATCATGCCGGCGAACATTTTCAAGCCCGGCAATGTCGGCATCGTGTCGCGCTCCGGTACGCTGACCTATGAGGCGGTGTTCCAGACCTCCCAGGAAGGCCTCGGCCAGACCACGGCGGTCGGCATCGGCGGCGATCCGGTCAAGGGAACCGAATTCATCGACGTGCTGGAGATGTTCCTGGCCGACCCCAAGACCACCTCGATCGTCATGATCGGCGAGATCGGCGGTTCGGCCGAGGAAGACGCCGCCCAGTTCCTGAAGGACGAAGCCAAGCGCGGCCGCAAGAAGCCGATGGTCGGCTTCATCGCCGGCGTCACGGCGCCCCCCGGACGGCGCATGGGCCATGCCGGCGCGATCATTTCCGGTGGCAAGGGCGATGCCGGATCCAAGACTGCGGCGATGGAATCGGCTGGAATTTCCGTGTCTCCCTCCCCGGCAAGGCTCGGAAAGACCCTTGTGGAAAAATTGAAAGGCTAATTCACTTCTTGGTTCTTTTCGGGGCGAAGTTTCTTCCTAAATAGGGTACTGGTTCTGGAC
>NZ_JBAVCF010000616.1:0-5009 GCF_049586575.1 Bradyrhizobium sp. | reverse complement strand
CGGTCTGGCCAGGAATGCGGCTAAAGACCGGCGCGCGAACGTATAGTGTCGTTTGCGCGCCCGGGCAAGCGGCGCGATGGCCCGCTTGCTCGCAGGGTTCTTCGCAGGCCATCCGGTGGGCACATTTTGCGAGTGCCTGACCTAATATGCCACACTCAAGTTCAAGGCGACCCGGGAGACTTTTTCCGAAAATTGCGGCGCCTCCCATCAGCCCACAGAAGCGAATCGCGTTGATCAGATGAGTATGGTTGCCCCGACAGGTCGAAAAGCCACGAGCCGTCTCGATAGCTTCCGACGCCTGCTCACCCATATCCATCAGTCTATCTTGCCCGATCTGGGCTTCGTACTGTGGGACGGCTCCACGGTACCCGCCGATCTCCGCTCCGATGCGCTGGCCTTTGTCATCGCCGACGAGGGCGCCGTTGCCGCCATGATGCGGCGGCCAAACATCGACACGTTCCTCAATCTGTGGGTCACGTCACGATTCGATCTTCGTAACGGATCGTTCTTCGATCTCGCGGCATGCCGGCCGAAGACGCGCACCCGGACGCTGATGAAATCTTTCGACAAGCGATTGGCGGCCGTTACCCTGACAAGGTTTTTGTTCGTGCCGCGTGGTGGGCCCTGGCCGCTGGAAGCTGCTCGCCGAGGCAAAGTGCGGGTGGATGGCACTGCGGCGACTAACAAAACGAACATCCATTATCACTATGACCTGTCCAACCGGTTCTATGAACTCTTTCTCGACCCCGAGATGGTCTACTCCTGCGCCTACTTCAAAGATTGGAACAACGATCTTGCGACCGCGCAGGCCGACAAGCTCGAAATGATTTGCCGCAAATTGCGGTTGAGGCCAGGAGATACTTTCCTCGACATCGGCTGCGGCTGGGGCGCCCTCGTCTGCCACGCCGCCAGGCACTACGGCGTTCACGCCCATGGCGTGACGCTCTCGGAGGAGCAATTCACCTATGCCAAGGAAAAAGTAGCCCGGCTTGGACTCGAAGAAAGAGTGACGCTCGAGCTGCGGGATTATTCGCTGCTCGAAGGCCGTTTCGACAGGATCGCCTCGATCGGCATGTTCGAACATGTCGGTATCGCTAACCACCCGACTTACTTCAAGACGATCAACCGCCTGCTCAAGCCAGGCGGCCTGTACCTTCACCATGCGATCGCCCTCCGCTCGAAAAGCTTTGAGCGCTTTCGTCGCGGCCGCCGGCGTGATGCGGCAGCGGCCACGGCCATCGGCCGCTACATCTTTCCTGGCGGTGAGCTCGATCACGTCGGCATGTCGATCGCCAATCTCGAGATGCATAACTTTGAAGTGCATGACGTCGAAGCCTGGCGCGAGCATTACATGCGCACCACCCGGCTCTGGCATGATCGGTTGTCAGCCAACCGTGAAGTCGCGGAACGTGAAGTCGGCCGCGAGAAAACCCGGCTGTGGATCGCCTATCTCGCCGTGGTCTCGATCGCCTTCACGCAAGGCACGATTGGGATTTTCCAGACACTGGCCTCGAACCGTGTGCGCGGCCCTTCTGGTTTGCCGCCGACCCGCGCAGATCTGTACCGGTGAAATCGAGCAAATTTGTACGAGACTTGCCTCAAGTTCCGCGCGGCTGACGTTCAACGTCGCGCTCCATTCAGACGCCGATATCGCCAGACCTATTGACTTTAGTTCCCCGCCCCCGCTACCGAGCGGCGATGATCGACAGTGCAAGGACAGCTTGAACGGATGGCTCTTGAACCCCGCAGCTTGGCGATTCTGGCGACTCTGTTGTTGGCAGGATGCGGCGCTATGCCCAATATCGGTCTGCCGTCCATCAAGGAGAGGAACGATTTCAAGGGTAAACCGCTGAGTGCGGTCACGGAGCGGCTCGGTTTTCCGACTGATCAGGCGACCATCGATGGGCAAAAGGTCTACTACTGGCACGTCGGCGTAGCGATGCAGGAATGTCGTATCAGGGTTGTCATGGCCGGCGATGTCGTCGATTCCTATGACACATCAGGCGACGCATCGATCTGTTCGCCCTATCTGGCTCCCTCCCAACCCGTCGTTCAATAATCGACAGGCGGATTCGAACCGATGAACCACCATCGTTCCAAAGCCGACGGCGCGCGGGTGCTGGCGGACCTCAACGCGCTCCGCGCCATCGGCATCTACAAGACGGGCGTGCACCGGCCGACCTTTTCCGAACCGCATCTCAGATCGCTCGACTGGCTGGTTAATCAATTGCCGCAAGCGGACCTCGCCGGCGAGATCGACGGCATCGGCAACGTGCTCGGCATCAGCGCGAAGTCGGGATCCAAGCTGCTCGCAGGCTCGCATCTGGAAAGCCAGAATTTCGCCGGCTGGCTCGATGGACCGCTGGGTGTCGTCTACGCGCTGGAAGCCGCACGCGTGATCAATCCAGATCCAGCCGTCAAGGGCGCTGTGGAAGTCGCGTCATGGTGCGACGAGGAAGGACATTTCGGTCATTTTCTCGGCAGCCGCTCTTTTGCAGGCGACGTCACCGAACAGGAGATCGACGCAGCGTGCGATCGCACCGACAATCGCCCGATGCGCCAAGCGCTGCTGGCAGCCGGCCTTTCGGAGCGGCCGCGCATCACCGCGGAGCGTGGCCGGCACATCGGATATGTCGAAGCCCATATCGAGCAGGGACAGACACTTGAAAGCTCCGGGCTCGGCATCGGGGTTGTCACCTCCATCGTCGGCATCTGGCAATATCGGATCATCTTTACGGGCGAGCAAAACCACGCCGGCACGACGCGAATGAAAGATCGAAGAGATGCCGGTCTTGCGGCTGCAAGGTTGTGCGTTGCGATCGACGATCGTTTCCCGGCGGCCGCTGGCCCGCGAACGGTTTGGACGACCGGTCGCATCACGCTGGATCCCGGCGCGCCCAGCATCATTCCCGGCCGCGCGGAAATCCTGTTCCAGGTCCGCGACGATAACGCTGCCATCGTCGAACGGCTCGAAGCCCTGCTGCGCGAAATCGCAAGCGATACGGCGGCCGCGACCAACTGCAGCGTCGAAGTCGAGTGCATACGCACCGGCAGGCCCGCGATGATGAATGAGAAGTTTCAGCGTGCGATCGAGGAAGCCGCATCCGATTTCGCCGACGGCAAATCCATCCGCATGCCGAGCGGCGCCGGCCACGATGCCCAGGTTCTCGCCACGATCATGCCGGCGGGGATGTTGTTCGTGCCCTCGATCGGCGGCATCAGCCACCACTGGAGCGAGAACACCGACGATGCAGATATCGTCAGGGGCGCGGAGGTTTTCGTGGAAGCCTGCCGGCGATTGCTGTCGAACTGAAGCGCTCAGATGTCGCCGATAAACGCGCGAAGAATCTATTTTCCCTGCCAGCGCGGCGGTCGCTTTTCCGCAAAGGCCTTCGGACCCTCGACATAGTCGGCCGACGCGACCATCTCTCGCACTGCCGGATATTCCCGCTGCGCAACCAATGCCTCGGGGAGCGACACGTTCAATCCTTCCATCACCGCCTGTTTCGACGCCCGGATCGACATCGGGCTGTTCTGGCAAATCTGTTCCGCCCAGCGCTCGGCAGCACGGACCGATTCTCCCGCCGGCACCACCTCATTGACAAAGCCGAGTTCGAAACCTTCGCGCGCGGAAACGTGCCGGCCGGTCAGAATCATGCCCATCGCCCGCTTCAACCCGATCTGACGCGGCAGCCGTTGCAGACCGCCGGCCAACGCTGCCAGGCCGACGCGCGGCTCGGGAAGTGCAAAAGTTGCGTTTTCCGACGCAATGATAAGGTCGCAGGCCAAAGCGACCTCGAAGCCGCCGCCCATTGCTACGCCGTTGACGGCGGCAATAATCGGCTTGTCGCAGTGAAAGCGAAGCGTCAGTCCGCCGAAGCCGCTGGAATTCCAGCCGCGCTCGCCGCCCTCAGCCTGCCATTTCAGGTCGTTACCTGCTGAGAATGCCCGCTCGCCCGCGCCGGTGATAATAGCCACCCATTGATCGGGGTCAGCCGCAAACGCGTTGAACACCTCGTGTAGTTCGAAATGCGCAGGCTTGTGCAGAGCATTCATCACGGCGGGGCGGTTGAGCGTGACGATGGTGACGCGACCGTTGCGTTTCACGTCCAAAAATTCAAAACTCATGGCAAACTCCTTGATGCTTCCTCGTATGCTTATTCACATCGGCCTTCTGCTGGCGGCCGATTGCCTATGCTAACTATTGCGGCTGAATGACGTTGCAATTGGTGCGCCCGGACATCAGGCAATCCTGCATCTTGCTCGCCGCAGTCAATTCACGCGCTAACCAAAGTCCCACTACCAAAAGCACGACCGCAATTGCCAACCCCGCCATAGCCGGCGTGCGGTTTCCCTCGCGGTCACGCCTTTCAGGCTTTGGACTTTGTTTGGGATTTTCAGACTTGAGGTCACTCATCGGGGGACCTTCTTCTTTCCAGCTCTTCGCTTTGCCCCGAGATCATTCCAGCCTGCGGCGCCCCCAGGAAATAGCCGCCCAAACCCGCTCGTGAAGATAATACCACGCAATCTTGGTTATGATCTCAAAGCCTGCGATCGAGCCTGCTATCTCGACCCTCCCGGTAAAGAACCAGCTGATCGCGAACGTATCGAGGGTTCCGAGGGTTCGCCAGCTGATGGCCTTGAAAACCGATCTTGAATGCGTTTCTGCCCCGCGGAAAATCACCGGCGCGCTCTCCCTCATGATTAGTCTCAGCCTACCATGTGGCGGCTGTCTTCGGCTCCGCGCTTGTCATGCAGACGAGGCAAAGGCCCCGGCGGCGGCGGAAGTGACGAATCTGGCGAAACTTCTTGATTTCGCTATTTTATCACGCCTTGCCTGCTGTGCGGGCGGTTGCGTACCCATGTGGCATCCCGGTCGAAGTGATTGAACCGCCGCGGCTAAAAGCAATAGTCGAGGACGGAACCGCGAAACGACGCTTCAGGGCGAGCGTAGTTTGACGTAGAGAACGCTGAAAAATGGCTTATTTGCCAACCGGTGGATAGAGCGG
>NZ_JBAVCF010000615.1:0-7692 GCF_049586575.1 Bradyrhizobium sp. | reverse complement strand
CTTCAGGGTTACGGTGACAGTGCATTTAATTGAGGAGTCAGAACGCCGTTAGGAACTATTACTTTCGTCTGACTATTAAATGCACTGTCACTGTAATCCCCGCCGTGATCGTCGGCAGACTCGTCATGATGTCGGAAGCGTTACGGCATCTGGTTCGATTTTAAAAATGCCGCCTCAAGGCCATTTCACCTCGGGCGGCATCGACGACAGGATCGAATCGACGTTGCCGCCGGTCTTCAGGCCGAAAATGGTGCCGCGGTCGTAAAGCAGATTGAATTCGACATAGCGGCCGCGCCGGATCAGCTGCTCCTCGCGGTCGGCCGCCGTCCACGGCGTTTCGAAATTGCGCCGAACCAGGTCCGGATAGATTTTCAGGAAGGCGCGGCCCACATCCTGCGTGAAGGCGAAATCGGCATCCCAGCCCCCGGAATCGTGGTGATCGTAAAAGATGCCGCCGATGCCGCGGGGCTCCCTGCGATGGGGCAGGTAGAAATACTCATCGCACCATTTTTTGTATTTGTCGTAAGACGCAACGGCCGCATGGGCGTTGCAGGCGGCTTTCATGGCGGCGTGGAAGACCACCGTATCGGGGTCTTGCTGGGTGCGCCGACGGTTCAGGACTGGCGTCAGGTCCGAGCCGCCGCCGAACCATGCTTTCGTCGTCACGATAAAGCGCGTGTTCATATGGACCGCGGGGATATGCGGATTGCGCAAATGGGCGATCACCGAAATGCCGGACGCCCAGAAGGCGGGATCGTCATCGGTGCCCGGAATCTGGGTGCGGAACTCAGGCGCGAATTCGCCGTGCACGGTCGAACAATGCACGCCCACTTTCTCAAACAGCCGTCCGTGCATCAGGCTCATGACGCCGCCACCGCCCGGCCGGCCCGTATGGTCGGTGCGATCCCACGGAGTTCGCTCGAATCGGCCGGCCGTTCCCGGATAAAGGCCGGCCGGGGCCTCGTCTTCCAGACGCTCGAACGCTGCGCAGATCTCATCGCGCAACGATTCGAACCAGGCCTTGGCGCGTGCCTTGCGTTCTTCGAGCAGGGTCTCATCCATGGGCGATACCTGAACCGGAACAACTGACGTCATTTGGCGCTGCCTCGCCGTTGCCGGTTTGCCGAAGTGCTTCCCCCAATGCCACGGCGGCGGCCATGGCGACATTGAGCGAACGCAGTCCCGGCCTGATCGGGATCACGAGCCGCGCATCGGCGGCGTCCGCGACAGCTTGCGGGACACCTGCGCTTTCCCGCCCGAACAACAAGATGTCCGACGCCTGATATCGGAAATCAAGATATGGCGTGGCGCCTTTGGTGGTGAGCAGGAGTAGCCGATGCCCGCCGAGCCTTCGCCATTCCTCGAATTTTGTCCAGGAATCGTGGCGGGTCCAGTTGACCTGGTCGAGATAGTCCATCCCGGCACGGCGAAAATGCCGGTCCGATATCGGAAAACCGGCGGGCTCGATAATATGGGCCGCCACCCCCATGCAGGCACACAGCCTGAGGATGGTCCCTGTGTTCTGGGGGATGTCAGGCTGATAAAGCGCGATCTGCATTCTGCTGTTCCACCGATTCCCTCAACTGGCGCGCCATGAGTCTTTGGCGAGGTGGACGGCGATTGTCATCCCCATTTCACGACAACGGCCCAACGGGGCAGCTGTCCGAAATATCCGGATAAATAGCCCTGTTGCGTGGAATTAGTGCATTGCACGTGGGGTAGCCGATAGCGGGCTTGCGCTCTTACGGCAAGGGTGCCAATAGAACGATTCTGGACTGTTCCTTTTGCCGATGGGGTCGCAAAGGGCGGTCTTTACTGCCGCCGCGGGGGTCGCGGGCGCCGGCAGCCTCCCGGTCAGTCTTCCGGGGCGGTTCCGCCGGCAGCAAGCTATGAAAGGGTTTGGAATCGTGACGACAGCGTCTTCGGCGGAACATCCGACACGCCGTGATTTCCTCTTCGTTGCAACCGGGGCCGCCGCCGCTGTGGGTGGAGTAGCCTCGCTCTGGCCGTTCGTTTCCCAGATGAATCCGGACGCCTCAACCATCGCGGCCGGCGCGCCGATCGAAGTCGATCTGAAGCCGATCGCCTCGGGGCAGGACATCAAGGTGTTCTGGCGGGGCAAGCCGATTTACATCATGAACCGCACCAAGAAGCAGGTCGACGAGGCCCGCAGCGTGCAGGTCTCGAGCCTGCCCGATCCGGCAACTGACCAATCCCGGGTCAAGGAGGGTCACGACCAGTGGCTCGTCGTGATCGGCATCTGCACTCATCTCGGCTGCATCCCGATCGCCCATGAGGGCAATTACGACGGCTTCTTCTGTCCATGCCACGGTTCGCAATACGACTCCTCCGGCCGTATTCGCCAGGGGCCCGCGCCCGCCAATCTGGCCGTCCCGCCCTATCAATTCGTTTCCGACACTAAAATCCAGATCGGCTGAGACCCCGGACTCCAAACGTCCGGGACCTTACGCCTGTCGCGTCGTCTTACTTCCCTAGGGATCGCATCATGAGCGGACCATCCGACTACCAGCCGACCAATCCCGCCATCAAATGGATTGAACGGCGCCTCCCAATTTTCGGTCTCGTCCATTCCTCCTTCGTGGCCTATCCGACGCCGCGCAACCTCAACTACTGGTGGACGTTCGGCGCCATCCTGTCGATCATGCTGGCGCTGCAAATCGTGACCGGCGTGATCCTGGCGATGCATTATACGCCGAACGCCGATCTCGCCTTCCGCTCGGTCGAAAGCATCGTCCGCGACGTGAACTATGGCTGGCTGTTGCGCAACATGCATGCGGCCGGCGCGTCGATGTTCTTTTTCGCCGTCTACATCCACATGTTCCGCGGCCTGTATTACGGCTCATACAAGGAGCCGCGCGAGGTGCTCTGGATTCTCGGCGTCATCATCTACCTGCTGATGATGGCGACGGGTTTCATGGGTTACGTGCTGCCGTGGGGCCAGATGAGCTTCTGGGGCGCCACCGTCATCACCAACCTGTTCTCCGCCATTCCCGGCATCGGCAACGACATCGTGACGCTGCTGTGGGGCGGTTACTCCGTCGGCAACCCGACACTGAACCGGTTCTTCTCGCTGCACTACCTGCTGCCGTTCGTGATCGCGGGCGTCGTGGTCCTGCACGTATGGGCGCTGCATGTCGCGGGTCAGAACAATCCGGCCGGCGTCGAAGTGAAGACGGAAAAGGACGTTGTGGCGTTCACGCCTTACGCGACCATCAAGGACATGTTCGGCGTCTCCTGCTTCCTGATCTTCTACGCATGGTTCATCTTCTACATGCCGAACTATCTCGGCGACGCCGACAACTACATTCCGGCAAACCCCGGCGTGACGCCGGCGCACATCGTGCCTGAATGGTATTACCTGCCGTTCTACGCGATCCTGCGCTCGATCCCGAACAAGCTTGCGGGCGTGACCGCGATGTTCTCGGCGATCATCGTGCTGCTATTCCTGCCCTGGCTCGATACGGCGAAGACACGTTCGTCGAAGTATCGCCCGCTGGCCAAGCAGTTCTTCTGGATCTTTGTCGTGGTCTGCGTGCTGCTCGGCTATCTCGGCGCACAGCCGCCGGAAGGCATCTACGTCATTGCCGGACGTATCCTCACCGTCTGCTATTTCTCCTACTTCCTGATCCTGCTGCCGCTGCTTAGCCGCATCGAGACGCCACGGCCGCTCCCCAATTCGATCGCCGACGACGTGCTGGCCAAGTACAGCAAGAGGGCAGCCTCGATCGTGGTCGCCTTTGTCATCGCTGGCGGCCTCGTAGCCGGCAGCGTGCAGAGCGCGCGTGCCGAGGACGACACGCCGCCGTCCCAGAAATGGTCCTTTTCCGGTCCGTTCGGGAAATACGACCGTGGCTCATTGCAGCGCGGATTGAAAATCTACAAGGAAGTCTGCTCCAACTGCCACTCGCTGAACTATATCGCCTTCCGCAATCTCGCCGATCCCGGCGGTCCCGGTTATTCCGAGGCGCAGGCGGCTGCGTTTGCCTCCGAATACAAGATCAAGGATGGCCCGAACGATTCCGGCGACATGTTCGACCGGCCGGGCCGGCCTGCCGACTATTTCCCTCCGCCGTTCCCGAACGAGCAGGCCGCTGCTGCCGCCAACGGCGGCAAGGCGCCGCCGGATCTTTCGCTGATCGCGAAGGCTCGGTCCTACGAGCGCGGCTTTCCGAAATTCATCTTCGACTTCTTCACCCAGTTTCAGGAGCAGGGCCCGAACTATATCGAGGCCATCCTGATCGGCTTTGAGGACAAACCGCCGGCCGGCGTCACCGTTCCCGAGGGCACGTACTACAACAAGTACTACCCCGGCCACGCCATCAAGATGCCGAAGCCGCTCTCGGACGGCCAGGTGACCTTCGATGACGGTTCCCCCGCCACTGTGCAGCAATATGCTCACGACGTTGCGACCTTCCTGATGTGGACGGCGGAGCCGAAGATGGAAGCACGCAAGCACCTCGGCCTGCAGGTGTTCGTGTTCCTGATCATCTTCGCCTTCCTGATGTACTTCACCAAGAAGAAGGTCTGGGCCGACGCGCACTGATCTGTCGGCGCTGCTCTCGAAAAAGCCCCCATTTCGGGGGCTTTTTTGTTGCCTTCACGGTCTTTTTAACGCTCGCTCCCTGCGGGATGACCGCTGACTGATCGTGGACGATTGCGCCCGGCAGCCGCTGCGGACAGAATGCGGCCAACCGTTGCAACATAACCGCAGGAGGAAACATGGGCACCAGCATTGCTTTCAAGCGTCCCGACGGCAAGGAAGCCCACGGTTATCTCGCCAATGCCGCGAAAGGGAATGCGCCGGGCGTCGTCGTGATCCAGGAATGGTGGGGACTTCAGGACCAGATCAAGGGGCTGTGCGATCGCTTTGCGGTGGCGGGTTTCGACGCGCTGGCACCCGACCTCTACAAGGGCAAGGTCGTGCCGTATCACGACACCGATGCTGCCGGCAAAGAGATGAATTCGCTCGATTTCATGGACGCGACGACGCAGACCGTCCGCGGCGCGGCACAATATCTGGCGCGCAATGGCGCCAAGGTCGGTCTGACCGGGTTTTGCCTTGGCGGTGCGGTCACGATTATCGGCGCCACCAGAATTCCGGAACTGACCGCGGGCGTGGTGTTCTACGGCATTCCGCCGGAGGCCGCGGCCAAGCCTTCGGACGTGAAGATTCCCTTGCAGGCGCATTTCGCCAGCAAGGACGACTGGTGTACGCCGCAAGTCGTCGATGCGTTCGAGAAGGCAATGAAGGCGGCCGGCAAGTCGCTCGAACTGTTCCGTTATGACGCTGAGCACGCCTTCGTCAACGAACAGCGCATGTCGGTGCACGACCGCAAGGCGGCGGAGCTTGCGTGGGGCAGGGCGGCGGAATTCTTTCACAAGCACTTGGGATAGGCTGCCTGTAATAATCAACCGACGGCGAGAAGAGGACTCGACGGGCATCAATCACGCCGCGTCCGGCCATGGTCGCTTGAAGGGCTTGCATGAAGGTTTTTTGCACAGGCGCGTCCGGCTATATCGGCGGATCGGTGGCAGCTCATCTTGTAGCCGGCGGACATCAGGTGACGGGGCTCGTTCGCACCCCTGAAAAGGCCGATGCGGTTCGCGCGAGGGGTATCGAGCCGTTGCTGGGAACGCTGGACGATGCGGAACGTCTCGCCCAAGCGGCGCAGGCCGCCGACATCGTCGTCAATGCGGCGAATGCCGATCATCATGGCGCGGCGGCTGCGTTGCTCGGCGCTCTCGCTGGCAGCGGCAAGCTATTCATCCACACTTCCGGATCGAGCATCGTTGGCACGCGCGCCCGCGGCCATCGATCCGATGCCATCTTCGACGAAAGCTCGACGATCGCCCCTTCAGCCGCGCGTGCCGCCCGGGTCGCGCTGAACAATCTCATTCTTTCCTACCGCGACAGGGGATGCCGTCCCGTCATCATCTGCCCGAGCCTGATCTACGGTCTTGGCCGTGGCGTCGAGCCGCACAGCATGCAGGTGCCCCTCCTGATCCGCCTCGCCCGAAAACGAGGTTGCGCCGCCTATGCCGGGCCCGGCGAGAACATCTGGTCGAACGTGCATATCGACGATCTGGTGATGCTTTATGCGCTCGTCATCGAGAAGGCGCCTGCCGGGGCCTTTTTCTTCGCCGAGAACGGCGAAAACTCGATGCGCGAAATTTGTGAAGCCATCAACCGCATGCTGGCCTATCAGGCTGCGCCGTCAGCGATGTCCATGGAGGAGGCAGCCGCCGAATGGGGTGAGGGCGTCGCCGAGGATACGATGGCGTCGAACAGCAGGGTACGAGCGGTCAAGGCGAGGCAGCTTGGCTGGGCGCCGAAGGCGCGGAGCCTGATCGAGGAAATCGAACACGGTTGCTATCGATAGCCCGGTATCGAGACCGGGTGGCGAATTCTCAAGGCGTGCGCTCGCGCACACCGTCCCACCACGCGCACGTGCCCGACATCAGCTTGTAATTGCCTTCCATCACCTGGACCGGTGCACGCAGACCGTCTGAAGCCGCGAGCATCCGCATTTGACGCGCCGCTTCGCGGTCCTTTTCCGACAGCCACACCCGCTCATGGCCCCACAGGCTGGGGCCATGATGCATCTCGACCGGCTGCCAGGTTGCGAGGTCGATCTCGCGCGCGCCCCAGCCGCACTCGACCATGAAGGACGACGGTGTCCTGGCGTAAAACGAGGTCATGAAATCGTTGGTGTGGCGTCCCAGCGTGACATTCACGCACTCCTCGGCGAGCGCGATATCGTAGGCCTGCCCGACGTCATCGAGCGAGAACAATTCCACCATCAGATGGTGCACGCCGCTCTTGCCGGTCTCGATCAGGGCGAGCGAGTGATGACGCGGGTTGATGTGGAAGAAATAGGCGCGGAACGGCTTCTCGATATAGTCGGAGAGATGGAAGCCGAGCAGGTCGAGATAGAACGGCATCATCTCGTCGATGCGTTCAACCGTCAGCACGACATGGCCGAGCCCGAGCGCGCCGGTGCGAAAGCCGGAGATCGAACGGCCCGGCGAAAATGGTGTGTCGTCGATTTCGGCCCCATGGAAGGCCTCAAGCCGGTTGCCGGCAGGATCGTGGAATGAAATCAGCGCGCGCACCCGTCGTGTATCCGCGAGCGTTTGTGGCTCCGCGACGACTTTCACCCCGGCGGCCTCCAGCCTCGCAGCCAGCGCATCGAGTTCAGCGCCGTTTTCGACTTCCCAGCCGAAGAAGCGCGCGCCGTCTCCCATCGCGCGATCGATCACGACGCGCTGCTTGCGGTCGTCCATGCGGAAGGCGAGCATGGAATTGCCGCGCTCGATCGCCTGCCAGCCCACCAGCGAAGTTCCGAACTTCTGCCAGTCTTCCAGCGCGGATGAGCCGAACCCGACATATCCTAACGCTTGCACCGACATCATCGGCCTCCCGCTGCTTCAGATTGTTAACGAAGCCCAGTGTGGCAGTTCAGAAGTATCATTGCCGCCGCGGGTTCGTTATGCGGACTTCTGAACCTAAGTACCACTAGATCGATAAGTTTTGCTAGTGTCCTTCCGATTCCGAAGTTCGCACGGTATCGCGGCAACCTCCGATGCGAGCTTCGGAATCAAAGGAGCTCTAGTAACTTATTGATTCTAGTGCGGCCTTGAATTTGAAGTTCCTATAAAGCGATTGCGGCA
>NZ_JBAVCF010000614.1:0-6993 GCF_049586575.1 Bradyrhizobium sp. | reverse complement strand
TGGTCCCGGTGATCGTGATTCCTATTCGCGCGCCTGTGCGAACAGCCGCTAGCGCTCTGGTTGCGATATTGCGCGAGAAACGCGCGCAAGGAATCGCGCCGGCTTTCGACATCGTAGATCACCCAGCCGTCGAGACCGTTGACCGGAATGAAAATCATCGTCACGCGCCGCCCCTGATTGTCGGAGCTTGTGGCCACATAGGTTTTGTCGAACTGCCGGCTCAGGATGGAAATCGAGACGGTCCCGAGCTTCCACGTCGCGCTTTGCACGAGGAAGTCCTAAGGCGCTTTGCTGCGAACGCCAGGAGTCCCGCAGGCTCGGATCGAAAAATTGCTGCGCGTGCGCTTGAACTGCCCCAAAGCGCCAATAGGCTAGCGCTGACGCCTAAAAGGCGTATGACCGCTGCCTTGGTCATGCGTGCCTGTTCGCTTTCATTGCGGCTGTGCCTGTCGTAATTTGCGCAGGATATCACCCTTGGTGGTCCGGTTGTAACATTCGCATCTCTTCTCGGCGGGCACTTTTGCGAATGCGAGAACCAAAGGACCACCAGCAAATTGATGATTCTAGGGGAGTTTGGGGTTTGACATTCGCTTTACGAACTTGCGGTTAGATGGGCAGCGAATGTCAAATCCACTCCACCAGCGAAGCCCGGGCGACAATGCGAGAACTGTTCGACGAAATGGCAGGCCAATCCGAGGTCAATCCGATGGAAGCGGCACGGCGCTCGGCGCGCGCGGTCCAGCGCAAGCGCTTCTATGCGAATGCCGGCATTGGCGAGAGCGGTGGCGGCTTCACGGTCACGCTCGACGGCAAGCCGGTCAGGACGCCGTCGGGGCGCACCGTGATCGTGCCGGTGCGTTCGCTGGCGGAGACGATCGCGGCGGAGTGGAACGCCCAAGGCGAATTCATCGAGCCCCTGACGATGCCGGTCACGCGCTTTGCCAACAGCGTGGTGCAGGGGGTGACCGATAACGCCGCAGCGGTTACCGACGATGTCGCAAAATATTTCGAGTCCGATTTGCTGTTTTACCGGGCCGGTCATCCCGAGGGGCTGGTAGCGCGCGAGGCCAGCCATTGGGACCCAATCCTGTTCTGGGCCAAGGACGCGCTGGGCGCGCACTTCATACTCGCCGAAGGCGTGATACATGTCCGCCAGCCCGAACCGGCCGTCACGGCGGCGCGCGCCGCCTTGCCCTCCGATGCCTGGGCGATCGCGGCGCTACATGTGATTACGACGCTGACCGGATCGGCGCTTTTGGCGCTCGCGCTGTTCCATGGCATGATCGATCCGGACCAGGCTTGGGCAGCGGCGCATGTCGATGAGGACTGGAACGCCGAGAAATGGGGCGTGGACGAGGAAGTGGCGGCGCGAAAGGCCGCTAAACTGGTCGATTTCAACGCGGTCACGGCCGTTCTTAAGGCGCTCGGTCGGAAGTAGCCGGCACCTGTCTTTGCCTCGGTTAACGAGAGGTTTACGACACGCGGCTAGCTTCGCCGGGACGATCACCCCGGTGAGTCATGGCGATCACGATCATTCCGAATATTCAGACCTCCACGGCGGCGGCGCCAAGTTCGCCCGCGAGCGGAATCGTGCTGCAAGCGGGGCAGGTGATCACGGCGCAGGTCGTGCAGGTCCTGGGCAACGACCAGGTGCAAATCGCCATCGGCAACCAGACGATCGAGGCGGCAACGCAGGTGCCGCTTCAGGCCGGCCAGACGCTCCAATTGCAGGTCTCGCAAACCCCAAGCGGAATTGGGCTTGCGATCGTCAATCCGCCGGGCACCAGCCCAGGTCAGACTGCGAGCGGTGCGGCCGCGACGTCCGATCCCGTCTTGACGCTTTCGCCTGCGCTCGCCGCGAGCCTTGCGAGCAATCTGACGCCGGATGCGGCGAGCCCGGCCAGTCCATTGACGCCGCTCGAGACCTTGGCGGTCTCGATCGCGGCGCAGACGGCGGCAACCCAGCAGACCTCGCTCGCACCGCTGTTTGCCGATCTGAATGCCGCCAGCGGATTGCCGAACCTGCCGCCGCAGGTCCAGCAAGCAGTTGCGCAGGTGTTGGCGCAGCAGACCAATCTCGACCAGAATCTGACGGCCGGTGCCGTCAAGCAGGCGTTTCAAACCTCCGGATTGCTCTTGGAAACCTCGCTCGCGTCGGGATCGGCGCCTTTGTCGAGTGGCGTACCCGATCTCAAGGCGGCTTTGATCGTGCTGCGTCAGGCGCTGACGGCATCGCTGGCGGATGTAACCACAGCGGCCACTACGACCGCGCCGGCTGCCGCCTCGATATCTCAACCGGGCTTGCTGCAAGCCGCTATGTCGGCGGAGGAGGTGACGCCATCGGCTGCAGCGGCCTCCGATCCCGCCGCCGCTGCTTCGGTCTCGTCGCGGGCCTCGGCCGGTGTGATCCAGCAGGCAACAACGGCGCTCGCCGCAGCCTCCGTGCCAGCCGAACAGGCCGCCGTGGAATCTTCCGCAATCGTGGCGACAATCCTGGCTGGAACCGAAAGCCAGGGGCAGGTGACGGAAGGCCTCGTGGGTGCGGGTTTGCTCGTGCCGGCAACGGCCACGGCAGCCGCCTCAACGCAGACCGTAGCCCAGGCGACGCTTGCCGAAATTGCCGATCTTGTGGCCGGTAGCCAAAGCCCCGTCGCCGTTGTGCCCGCGGCCGCGGCGCGTGCGACGGCTACCAGCGTGGCGCTCAACCTGTTGCAGGAGGTGCTTCAGGCCTCGCCGCTAGCCGTCACCAACCCGTCGCAGTTCGTATCCGAGAACGGCCAGGCGTTGGCGTTGTTGCCCGTTGTGTCGGGTGCGCGCACGCCCGATGACGCCGAATTCGCTCGCACCAATTTGCCGCCGCCGCCGATCAACGGCGCGCTGCCCGCGGCGCAGCCGGTCGCTTCGGCGACGCTCTCGGCGCACATGCCCCTCAATACAGCATTGCAGCATCTGCTCGACGGCACCGATGGCGCGATCGCGCGGCAAACACTGTTGCAGATTGCCTCATTGCCCGGCCAGGTCGATGCTTCCACCTCGCGTATCGATACCGCCGCGCCGCGCTGGAATTTCGAAATCCCGCTCGCGACGCCGCAGGGCACGGCGATGGCGCAGTTCGAGATTTCGCGCGATGGCGGGGGTGAGACTGCAACCGCTGCCGCCAAGGCAACGTGGCGCGCGCGTTTCTCGCTGAATGTCGAACCCGCCGGGCCCGTTCATGCGCTGGTTTCGCTGAATGGCGATCGCACTTCGGTGCGGATGTGGGCGGAGCGGCCTTCCACGGCCTCGCAATTGCGGGCGGGGGTTTCGCAACTCTCTCAAGCCTTGAGCCGTGCGGAATTAAAGCCCGGCGATATCGTGATCCGCGACGGCGCGCCGTCGCAACCGGCGGCGGCACTGGCCGGGCATTTTCTGGATCGGGCGTCATGAGCATGGACAAAAAGAGCCAGCTCGCCGTCGCCCTGCATTACGATCGCACCGGCGCGCCGCGCGTCGTCGCCAAGGGCAAAGGCACGATCGGCGAGAAGATCATCGAGGTCGCCAAAGCCAACAATATTCCGATCGAAGAGAACGAAGTGCTGGCAGGCGCGCTTTCCAACGTCGAACTCGGCGAGGAAATCCCGGCCGAACTCTACAAGGCGGTCGCCGAAGTCCTGATCTTCGTGTTGCGGCTGTCGGGCCGCGTTCGCTGATTATCGCCGATTCAGCTCCAACGACACTTCGGCGATGTTCGTGCCGCGCGGGCGAAGCAATACGAATTGCCGGTTTCCTCGTGTCGATAGCGACAGGTCCGCAGAGAAGTTCTGGCCCATGGCTGAAGCTTCGATCTGGCCGCCCCTGGCGCGCCCCGAAATCGTTAAGAACAAACCGGAGGAAACCGTGAAATCTGCCATCTTCATGTCATCGCTGATGTTGGCTACCGCCAGCGGCTGGCTTGCCGCCACGATGTTTGCGCCGCCCGCCACCGGCAAGGAACCGCGCTTCCCGCAACTCAACATGGATCAGCTCACCGACGCACAGAAGCCGCTTGGCGAGCAGATCATGAAGATCTCGAGCGTCGGGATCGGCGGGCCCTACAATCCTCTGATGCGCAGCCCCGTGCTTGGCCAGCGGCTGTTCGATCTGTTTCATTATCTGCGCTGGGAAACGTCGGTTCCGATCAAGCTCAATGAGCTTGCGATCCTGATCATCGGGCGTCAATGGCGCTCGCAGGTCGAATGGTTTGCGCATGCGCCACTCGCGGCGAAGGCGGGTCTTTCCACCGACATCATCGCCGAATTGAAGGAAGGCAAACGGCCGTCGAAAATGGCCGAGGACGAGGCAGTCGTCTACGACTTCGTCACCGAGCTCACCACCACGCGGAAGGTTTCCGATGAAACCTATACGCGTGCGAAGAAAGTGTTCAACGATCAGCAGATTGTCGATCTCACGGCGGTCGCCGGCAATTACGTGATGGTCGCGATGGTGCTGGCGATGTCGGAAGAGACCGTGCCGCCCGGCAAGGAGCCGCCGTTCAAGGCCGACGAGTAGTGAGCCTCTTTCTAACCTCTCCCGCAAGGGGAGAGGGAGCCCACCAATATCGCGGCGGGTATCGAACCAATTCTGATTGTTGCCCCCAACTGGACCAACGCAACGAAGCCGACGCCTCAAACCTTCGCGTCGGCGCCCCTGCCGATCCGGCCGAGATGGGTGAAGCCGAAGCCGGCGGAATATTTCAACCCATAGCCGAGCGCGCGGTCGAAGCCGATATGCGCGAGCCAGATCATCGCGACGGAAAGCAGTAGCGGCGGGGCGAAGCCAAAACCGGCCATTATCATCGCCAGTGGCACGATATGGCTGTGGGCGGCGTTGTAGACGATGGCGCCCACGCGCGGACCTGCGAGGTAGCCCAGGAAGCTCAGGTCGGGCGCCAGAAACAGCACGGCGTAGAGCCACCAGGGCCCGCCCCAGAGCCCGTAAAGCAGCGTCATTCCGGCCAGCAGCGTCAACCCCTCCAGCCGCAGCAGGGCGCGCACGCCGCCCGATACGGCGCCGGTCGCCTCTGTTCCGGTCATCTTCTGGCTCGCGCTCTCCGTCATCGCTATCCCCCCGGTTTGAGACGCCGGATATTAGGTGCGCCGGCGGCTGCCGAAAAGCGCTGCTTATCGGACAACGGCGGGCTGGCCCCTTGGGACATTTCCTCACCGCAAAAGGCCTGTTAGAACGAATATGAAAATCGGGCTGGAAACGACATGAAAGACATTCTGGACACCCTTGAAGAACGTCGCGCGGGCGCAAGGCTCGGCGGCGGCGAGAAGCGCATCGCCGCACAGCACGCGCGCGGCAAGCTGACGGCGCGGGAGCGGATCGACCTCCTGCTCGACAAGGGCAGCTTCGAGGAGTTCGACATGTTTGTCGAACATCGCTCGACCGAGTTCGGCATGGAAAAGACCAAAGTGCCCGGCGATGGCGTCGTCACCGGCTGGGGCACCGTTAACGGCCGCAAGACCTTCGTATTCGCCAAGGATTTTACCGTGTTCGGTGGCTCGCTGTCCGAGACCCACGCGCTGAAGATCACCAAGCTTCAGGACATGGCGATGAAGGCGAGGGCGCCAATCATCGGGCTTTACGATGCGGGCGGCGCGCGCATCCAGGAAGGCGTCGCAGCACTGGCCGGTTATTCCTACGTGTTCCGCCGCAACGTCATCGCCTCAGGCGTGATCCCGCAGATCTCCGTCATCATGGGCCCTTGCGCCGGTGGCGACGTCTATTCGCCCGCGATGACCGACTTCATCTTCATGGTGAAGAACACGAGCTACATGTTCGTCACCGGCCCCGACGTGGTGAAGACCGTCACCAACGAGGTCGTCACGGCGGAAGAACTCGGCGGCGCGTCCGTTCACGCCACGCGCTCCTCGATCGCCGACGGCGCTTTCGAGAACGACGTCGAGACGCTGTTGCAGATGCGGCGTCTGATCGACTTCCTGCCCTCGAACAATACCGACGGCGTGCCGGAATGGCCCAGCTTCGACGACATCGAGCGTGTCGACCTCTCGCTCGACACGCTGATCCCCGACAATCCCAACAAGCCCTACGACATGAAGGAGTTGATCCTGAAGGTCGTGGACGAGGGGGATTTCTTCGAAATCTCGGAAGCCTTTGCGAAAAACATCGTCACCGGCTTCGGCCGCATCGCCGGCCGCACGGTCGGCTTTGTCGCCAACCAGCCGATGGTGCTCGCGGGCGTGCTCGACTCTGACGCCTCGCGAAAGGCGGCGCGTTTCGTGCGTTTTTGCGATGCCTTCAATATCCCGATCGTCACCTTTGTCGACGTACCCGGATTCCTGCCCGGCACGAGCCAGGAATATGGTGGGCTGATCAAGCACGGCGCAAAACTCCTGTTCGCCTATTCGCAATGCACGGTGCCGCTGGTGACGGTGATCACGCGCAAGGCCTATGGCGGCGCCTTCGACGTCATGGCGTCCAAGGAAATCGGCGCCGACATGAACTACGCCTGGCCGACCGCGCAGATCGCGGTGATGGGCGCCAAGGGCGCAGTCGAGATCATCTTCCGCGCCGACATGAACGACGCGAGCAAGATCGCCGAGCGCACCAAGGAATATGAAGATCGATTTTTATCGCCGTTCATCGCGGCCGAGCGCGGCTACCTCGATGACGTCATCATGCCGCACTCGACCCGGCGGCGGATTGCGCGGGCGCTGGCCATGCTGCGCGACAAGAAGGTCGAGATGCCGGTGAAGAAGCACGACAATTTGCCGTTGTGAGGAATGACCAGTCAAATTCGGAACGGTGGCGACGGATTTGGCACACTTGAGTCCGATGACCGACGAAGACGAGCCTACCGACGAAATCTCAGCGATCGAAGAGCGTATCGAGGCGCTTGCCGAGATCGCTGAAAGATGCCGGAAGTTCATTCTGGCGTCCAGGATAGCGATCGCGGGTGGCGTCGCCTTGCTGCTTGCCGCGGTGCTCGGCCTTTTCGGCACAGGGCAGCTG
>NZ_JBAVCF010000613.1:0-2710 GCF_049586575.1 Bradyrhizobium sp. | reverse complement strand
CGTCACGACCGACCATGGTCAATGTACGCTCAAGGTCGTGGTAAGCAGCGGGCAACAGCGCGGCATGCTGTTCGGGCCGATCCACTGGAGTGAAGCCAATGCGTCGGCCGCGCGCGTCGGTGCTCTGGTGGCGCCGATAACCGATTCCTTCTCCGGCCAGCCGGAATCAAAGGCGACGCCGGCGTCGATCGCGCCTTATGAATATGTCTTCCGCGGGTTTGTCCTTTCGCGCACGCCGTTGAAGTTGCCCGATCATGCCTGGTGGGCCCGCGCTGCGATCAGCGGCGGTTCGGGGTACCTCATCGCCGATAATGCGGACATGAAGGGCTGGTCGTCATGGCTACGCGCCGTGGCAGGCGACCAACTTGCCGAATACAGCGACTTCGGCGGCGGCGTTTATCGCGCGGCCTCGTTCACCGGCGACGCCATCAAGACATGCCTGTTTCTCGGGCCGGCGGGAGACGCCGGCGACTGGGATATTGCGAAGGAACTATTCGCTGCTGACACGCTGACCGGCGATCAGCGGCGGATGTTGTTGTCCGGCAAACCGGCGCAGGGACTTGCGAGCACGGGGCCGGTGGTCTGCGCCTGCTTTGGCGTCGGCCGCACCACGATCTGCGATGCGATTGCCGCAGGCGCACGCTCGGCCACCGAAATTGGCATGCGGCTCAAGGCAGGGACCAATTGCGGTTCGTGCATTCCCGAACTCAAGCGCCTGATCGCGCAATCGGTAACCGCCGACCCTGAACACGGGAAGTTGGTCGCGGCAAGCTGATCGACGCCGGACGTTCTCTGAACTATGGTGCGCCCGCTTTTGCGCCATAGGTGAAGACATGAAACAGAAAAAATTCGGCACGACCGGCCACAGCGTATCCGTCATCGGGCAGGGCACCTGGTATATCGATCACGGCGATCGCAATCAGGCGATTGCCGCGTTGCGCCGTGGCGTCGATCTCGGCATGACTCACATCGATACCGCCGAAATGTACGGCGATGCGGAGCTTGTCATTGCCGAGGCTATCGCCGGACGCCGCGACGAAACCTATCTCGTTTCAAAAGTGTTGCCGAGCCATGCATCCCGGCGCGGCACGATCGAAGCGTGTGAATGCTCCTTGAAGAGACTCAAAACCGATCGACTCGATTGTTACCTGTTGCATTGGCGGGGCAATTTTCCGCTGACCGAAACGGTTGACGCCTTCGAGCAACTGGTCAGATCAGGCAAAATCCGCTCCTGGGGCGTTTCCAATTTCGATGCCGACGATCTCGACGAACTTCTGGACGTCGCGGGTGAGGGGAAGATCGCCTGCAACCAGGTGCTCTATCACTTGCAGGAGCGGGCGATCGAGCACGCGGTGATCCCGTGGTGCTTAAAGCACGGCGTCGCGGTGGTGGCCTATTCGCCGTTCGGTCACAACGATTTTCCGCGACCGAACAGCAAAGGCGGCGAGGTATTGCAGATCGTCGCCAAGCGTCATGGCGCTTCAGCACGCCAGGTCGCGCTGGCTTTTCTCGCACGCGAGCCGCACCTGTTTACGATTCCGAAAGCGTCGACCGCCGAACACGCCGCCGAGAACGCGGCCGCCGGCGATCTCGTGCTCGGCGCGGACGAAATCGCCGCGCTCGACAAGGCATTCCCACGCGGGTCGAAACCGCGAAGCCTGCCAATGCTTTAAACCTGCTGCCACGGCTGTTCGGCGGCAGCGCATATCCGCTGCCAGTTTTCGGGTATTGTCGCTCTCACGCAATGACGCTTATTTGAACGCTCGCTAGTGGTCCGATTCTAACATTCGCATCCCTTCTCAGTAGCGAATGTCAAATCCACTCCACTAGCTTCGCTTTTTTCGACCTGCGAGTTCAAATCCGTGACCCGATCCGCCGCAGCTGTAACACGCGACCGCGCTCCGCTGCCATTGCCTGAGAAGGCCGCCCCGGTTGCGACCGCGCGCGCCGACCGGCCGCATCGCGGCATCGCGCTGCTTCTGGTATCGAGTATTTTTCTCGGCACCTCGGATGCGACGTCCAAATATCTCTCGATAACATTGCCGTCGATTGAGATCGCCTGGATCAGGTTTCTGGTATTCGCGGTGATCATGGTTCCGGCGATGCTGCCAGGCTCGCCGCTTTTTGCGTTGCGGACCCAGCGGCCGATGCTTCAGGTCACGCGTGGCATGGCGCTGCTCGGTTCATCGTTGCTATTCATCACGGGCTTGCGGTTTCTTCCCATCGCTGAGGCTTCCGCCACCAGTTTCGTCTCACCTCTGTTTGTTACCGCGCTCTCGATCTTTTTTCTCAGCGAGAAAGTCGGCCTGCGGCGTTGGCTCGCGACGGCGGTGGGACTGCTGGGGGTGCTGATCGTCCTGCGTCCCGGCACCAGTGCGTTTCATCCCGCCGCGTTCTTCCCGGTCGTCTCAGCGTTCGCCTGGGCCTGCACGCTGATCCTGACGCGCAAGATGAGCGGACAGGAGCGCACTGTCGTCACGATGACCTATTCGTCGATCGTGGGCTTTGCGGTTCTCTGCGCAATGGTTCCCTTGGTCTGGGTTACGCCAACCTGGCACGATATCCTGCTCGGGCTTATTATCGGCGTGGCATCGACGACGGGGCAGTGGATCGTCGTGCTCGCTTTTCGCTACGCGGACGCATCCGTGCTGGCGCCCTTTTCCTATATCCAGCTGCTCTGGGTCACGTTACTCGGCTTCGTGATCTTTGG
>NZ_JBAVCF010000612.1:0-2884 GCF_049586575.1 Bradyrhizobium sp. | reverse complement strand
CCACTAGCGTGAGTGCATCGTACGGCAGCGCCGCGTCCCGCGCCAACACCTCTGTCCGCCACCAATTTTCACCCCTTCGAAAAACCGCCCACAACGAGGCGATTCAAGCGGTTCGCAAACGCCGCCGGATCTTCCGGCAACTCGCCGTCCAGAATCTGCGCCTGTTCGAGAAGAAGGAAAGACAGGTCGGCGGCGTTCTCGCCGGCCTGCGGGATCGCCGCGACCAGTGGATGGCGAAGGTTGATTTCGAGAATGGGCTTGGTATCGACGCCGCGGTTTTGCTGCGCCAATAACCGTTCAAGCTCGCGATCGGGACCGTGGCTGCCGGCGACCAGACAGGACGCGCTCGCGGTCAGGCGCTGCGAGGCGCGGACGTCGGCGACGCGATCGCCAAGGTGAAGCTTGATCGCAGCGATGATGTTGGCTTCATCCGCCGCAGGCTTTCCCTCGTCCTTCTTGCTGTCGTCGAGTAGTGGGATCAGGGAGAAGTCGACGTCGCCCTGGCTCAGCGACTTCAGCGGCTTGCCGTCGAAATCGAACCGTGCCGACGTCCAGAAAGCATCGACCGGATCGGTCAGGAGCAGAACCTCGATGCCGCGCGCGGTTGCCGATTCCAGCTTGGGATTACTCTTCAATCGCTCGATGCTGTCGCCGGCCAGCAAGTAAATCTCGGTCTGGTTCGGTTTGAGGTCCGCGACATATTGCTTGAGGGTGCGCTTTTCGCCCGACGTGGTGGTGAACCGCGACAAGGCCAGGAGTTTTTCACGGCGCTCGAAATCCTCATAAATACCTTCCTTGATAACAGAACCGAAGGCGTCCCAGACCTTGGTAAACTCCTCCGGCTGCTTGTCGGCGAGCGTCTCGAGTTCGCTGACGATGCGACCGGTGACGGCTTTTCGGATCTGCACCAGTTGCGGATTGTTCTGCAACATCTCGCGCGAGAGGTTGAGCGGCAGGTCCTCGCTGTCGATGACGCCGCGGATAAAGCGCAAATAGGCCGGCAACAGGTCGGCATCGTCGGTGATGAACACCCGCCGGACATAAAGCTTCACCTTTCCCTTGCGCGCGGGGTCGAACAGGTCGAACGGCTTGGTCGAGGGCGCAAACAGCAGGACCGCGTAGGAATAGCGTCCTTCTGCGCGGTAGTGCAGTGTCATCGCCGGTTCGTCGAAGGCGCCAGCGATCGACTTGTAGGCTTCCTTGTAATCTTCCGGCTTGAGTTCGGATTTCGGCCGCTGCCAGAGCGCACTTGCCGAGTTGATCTGTTTGGACTCGCCCTTGTCGTCGACCAGTTCGATCGGAAACTGGATATTGTCGGAATAGGCGCGAACGATGCGTTCGATTTCGTAAGCCTCGAGATATTTCGCCGCATCCTTCTTCAGGCGCAGGACGATACGCGTTCCGCGCTCGGGCGCTTGCGCATCGTCCTTGCCGGCCGGCGCAATTTCAAAACCCGATCCACCCTCAGAGGACCATGTCCACGCCTCGTCGCTGCCGGCGCGGCGGCTTGTGACAACGATGCGCTCGGCGACCATGAAGGCCGAATAGAAGCCCACACCGAACTGTCCGATCAGGCCGATGCCGTCCTTGGCTTCCTTCAGGCGCGACACGAAGGATTTGGTGCCGGAGCGGGCGATGGTGCCGAGATTGTCGATCAGTTCCTGCCGGTCCATGCCGATGCCGGTATCGGCAATGGTCAGCGTATTGGCGTTCTTGTCCGGAAAGATGCGGATTTTCGGCAGCTGCCCATCGCCGATCAGCGCAGGATTGGCGATCGCTTCATAACGCAACTTGTCGCAGGCGTCCGATGCATTCGAAATCAGCTCGCGCAGGAAAATATCGGTTTCCGAATAAACCGAATGCACCATCAGGTTCAGGAGTTCGGAAACCTCGGCCTGAAATGGCTGCGCTTCAACAGGGGGGTCGATGGTCGTCATGCTCTTGGCTCACGGGAAAGTGCGGAAAATGTCGATATAGCGGGCTGGAATTCAAGATCAAGAATAATCGCCTGGATGATCTTTCCTGCGCTCGCTCAGATAGCCGACCAGCGATGTCTTGATGCTGGCGACGTGTTCGCGCATCAGCATTTCCGCGCGCCAGGGTTCTCGCGCGACGACGGCTTCGAAGATGCGGTGATGATCGTCGTGCCGGCGGCGGACGTCGTGATATTCAAACACCACGATGTTGCGGGTCGACGACACCGGCACATGGTGGCAGATCCGGATCATTTCGCTCAGCATGCGATTGCCTGCCGCTGCCAGTAGCGCATCGTGAAAATCGCCGTTGATATCGCGGTAGATCGTGAGGTCGCCCGCCGCGAACGAGCCGCGCTCGAGCAATTTGTCGCCGGAGGCCAAGGCCCGCTCGATGATTTTTCTTTCCTGGTCGCCAAGCCCGCGCTCGGCCGCAAAGCGTACGGCGACACCTTCCAGTGCGGCTCGGATGTCGTAGGCATCGACAATGGCGGGGAGGGGAAATTCGCGTACGGTGAAGCCGCGGTTCGGCGCGTAGTCCAATAGTCCTTCACCGGCGAGGGCCTGCAGGGCTGCGCGCACCGGGGTGCGTGATACCGAAAGCGCCTTTGAGAGCTGGACCTCGTTGAGCCGTTCGCCGGCGCTGACCGCGCCACCGAGAATGGCTTCCCGCACGCGGTCCATGACCGACAGCGCACGGTTGCCGGCGCGCGTTACGCCCGCAGATTCGTCGGTCGTCGGATCGATCAAGTCGGCCATCGCGAGAGGTGTCCAACAATAAATGTGTATACACTTCGTCTGAAAACTACCACAGTCTTTGCCTAGAAATCCAGCATCTAAGCTATTCTAGGGGCCCGTAAGCCACCGAAAGAGAGGTGCACTTTGAAAAGTGTATGTAATCAGTATTGACT
>NZ_JBAVCF010000611.1:0-26304 GCF_049586575.1 Bradyrhizobium sp. | reverse complement strand
GGACGGTTCATTGCCGCCCTGTTTATCCTTATCTGCGCCCTGCTTGTCGGCACCCTGCTTCACCTGCCGGCTGTCGCTCGCGCCATTGGAGATCAGGTAGGTAGCAAGCTGCGAAGCCATATCGCCGCTCGTCGTGTAAAGCTCGCGGAGGAAGCCAGCGAGCGAACCGGGCGAGACTGTTTTCAATAAACCGCGCGGACTCTTGTGGCAGGCGTTGCAGGTGCCGGCAAAGAGTTGGGAAGCGCTTTTGCCGGCTTCGAGGTTTTGCGCCTGCGCCCACGTGGCCGGGCCCCCGAGACAACTGATCAAAAGCGTGACCGTCGCAAAAATGCGCGCTCGGCTCGACATTCCCTATTCTCCAGATGCGGAAAACGCTTCCAGCGCTCACTTCTCGAAAGGCTGGTGGCGTCACCTTTTAGCCGATTATCCCGCGAATGGAAGCGCACTAGTGACGAAACCGCGTGACCGCGGGCCATCGGAATATCTGCTTTGTATACAATACATTAGTGGCACGGACTGAAACCGCTCTCATAGTTGTCAATTAGCTTCGCAGGAACTATTTTGTTCCCTGCGCTTTTGACATCTTTGGGATCGCTCGTTCGGGGATTGCTCGTCTTGGTGGTTCAATGGAACGTTTGTTGCGTTACTTCCTGCAGCGGTTCATTCGCCGCGGTGCGATAACCTTTACCGCTGCCAACGGAGAAAAATTCACCTGCGGCGACGGGACGGGATCCCCTGTCTTTGCTCGCTTCATGACCACCGACGCCGAGCGAAGGGTACTGCGCAACCCGGAACTGGCGCTTGGCGAGATCTACATGGACGGCCACTTTGTCGTCGAAAACGGCTCCATTGCCGATGCGCTCGCCATCCTGATGGATCAGCCGGAAGTGTTGCCCCGCTGGGCCAAGCTGCAATGGTGCCTGCGCTATCTTGGCCGGCATCTGCGCCAGTTCAATTGGCGCGGCCGCTCCAAAAATAACGTCGCCCATCACTACGATCTCGACGGCAGGCTCTATTCGCTCTTCCTGGACGCCGACAAGCAATATAGCTGCGCCTATTTCGAGCAGCCAGGTACGACGCTGGACGACGCCCAGTTGGCCAAGAAGCGGCATGTCACCGCGAAGCTTCTGGTCAGGCCTGCCGATCGCGTGCTCGATATCGGCTGTGGTTGGGGCGGCCTCGGCCTCTATATCGCCGAGACAACCGGCGCCCATGTAACCGGCGTGACGCTGTCGACCGAGCAGTTGCAAGTTTCGAATGCCCGCGCAGCCGAGAAAAATCTGACCGGCTCAGTCAAGTTTCTGCTCGAAGATTACCGCGACATTCCGGGTCCGTTCGACCGCATCGTCTCGGTGGGCATGTTCGAACATGTCGGCGTCGACTTCTACGACACCTACTTCGAGCGTTGCGCCGAACTGCTGACCGATGACGGCGTGATGCTGCTCCACTCGATCGGCCGTTCGGAGGGGCCCGACGTCACCAATCCCTGGATCGCAAAGTACATCTTCCCGGGCGGCTACATCCCCGCGCTCTCCGAGGTCATGCCTTCGATCGAGCGCGCGGGACTTCTGGTCTGTGATATCGAGATCCTGCGGCTTCACTATGCGGAAACGTTGAAAGCCTGGCGAGAGCGCTTCATGGCGCGCCGGGAGGAAGCGGTCCAGCTCTACGACGAGCGCTTCGCGCGGATGTGGGAATTCTATCTCGCCTGTTCGGAAATGGCTTTCCGCAAGCAGAACCTGATGAACTTCCAGGTTCAGCTTACCAAGCGCCAGGGCGTGGTGCCGATGACGCGCGACTATCTGGCACTGGAAGAAGCCAAGCTGCGGCGCGCGGAGCTTAGCAAGCAGCCGCGCCTCCAAATGGCCGGCGAATAGACTGTCGTTGGCGTCCTTTCTCAGTTCGGCAGGCCGAAGCGAGAGGCATAACGGGAATAGGCCATCGCGGGCTGGGCCAGCCGGGCGCGCACGGCGGCGAGTTCAAGCCGGTCTACCGGGCGCGAGCGCCACTCGGCGCGGGAAAATTTCTCCATCGCCTCAATCAACCTCGACAGCCACACGGTCTGACCTTTTCCGGTCCGCCATGACGGAAGTTGTTGGCTCATCGCCGCTCCATCCTTCTCAGCCCTCGAAAAGGCCTCGATCAATAATTCCAACGCCACCCGCCCTGTTCCAATCCGACATGTCCGAAGAAAATTCGGACCACTGTGATCTGTCACAAAGGACTTACGGGCCTTGCCCTAAATCTCCAGAATGGCTCAGAAAACCGATCAACCGTTGCGCGGCAGGCCTTCGGTTATCCAAACCGACTACGCCTTGATTTTGATAGCTGTTGGCGCCGCTCTCGTCGCGCTGGTCTATCTCACTGATCTAACGGCTTTTCGGCACCTACGCTGCCCGACCCCAATATGGGTTGAGTATGTGCGTTGCCCGATAAGGTTCACCGGGTTGTGAAACTCTCGACACGCCTTAGCCGTTCCCCGGCGATGCCAAATCGCGTCAAGCACCAACCCGATAACCTTGCCGATTTCCCAACCTCAATTGTGTGAATCGGGCATAAGGCCAGTTGCCGCTTCCGCTTGATGCGAGAGAGGCGCTTTATCGCTGCCCCTTGTCCGCCAAATTCCGCCAAAGTTCCGCGAACACTGAGCCTCATGCCCTCGCTTGATTCGAACGTCCTGAAGCTCGCCCCCGAGGCGGGAACCCCTGCTTTCCGCAGCGCCCCTCACAATATCGAGGCGGAGCAGAGCCTTTTGGGCGCGATCCTGGTCAACAACGACGCGTTCTATCGGGTTTCGGATTTTCTCGAGCCCAAGCACTTCCTTGAGCCGATCCACCAGACCATTTTTGAGACTTCCAGCAGCCTGATCCGGATGGGCAAGGTGGCAACTCCGGTCACGCTGAAGACCTTTCTGCCGGCTGATGTCGACATCGGCGGGATGACGGTTGGTCAGTACCTGGCACGCCTTGCCGCCGAAGCCACCACCATCATCAATGCGCAGGACTACGGGCGCACGATCTATGAGCTGTCGCTGCGCCGCGATCTGATCCGGATCGGCGAGGATATGGTCAATGTCGCCTTCGACGCACCGGTCGACTTTGCGCCGCGCGCCCAGATCGAGGATGCCGAGCGGCGGCTCTACGAACTGGCGGAATCCGGACGTTATGACGGTGGGTTCCAGCGCTTTTCGCAGGCGCTCACGGTCGCCGTCGATATGGCGGCCAAGGCCTTCCAGCGTGACGGCAAACTGTCGGGCATCGCGACGGGCCTTCGCGATCTCGACATCAAGATGGGCGGGCTGCAATCGTCTGACTTGATCGTCCTGGCGGGCCGTCCCGGCATGGGCAAGACCGCGCTCGCCACCAACATCGCCTACAACGTGGCGAAGGCACATCGCGCCGAAGTTCAGGCCGACGGCACCATGAAGTCGGTGAACGGCGGCATCGTCGGCTTCTTCTCCTGCGAAATGTCGGCCGAACAGCTCGCGACGCGTATCATCGCCGAGCGCACCGGAATTCCGTCCAGCAATATCCGCCGCGGCGGTATCACCGAGGCCGATTTCGAGAAGATCCGCGACTATTCGATCGAGCTGCAATCACTGCCGTTTTATGTCGACGAAACAGGCGGACTGTCGATCTCGCAGTTGACGGCGCGCGCGCGCAGGCTCAAGCGGCAAAAGGGCCTCGATGTGATCGTGGTCGACTACATCCAGCTGCTGCAGGGATCGGGCAAGCGCGGCAACGACAACCGCGTTCAGGAAGTCACCGAAATCACTACCAGCCTGAAGGCGCTCGCCAAGGAACTCAACGTTCCCGTGATCGCGCTGTCGCAGCTGTCGCGCCAGGTCGAAAACCGCGACGACAAGCGTCCGCAATTGTCCGACTTGCGCGAATCCGGCTCGATCGAGCAGGACGCCGACGTCGTGATGTTCGTCTATCGTGAAGAATATTATCTCGCCAACAAGGAGCCACGCGCGGGTACTCCGGAATACGAGAAGTGGATGCTCGACATGTCGCTCGTGCACGGCAAGGCCGAGGTGATCATCGGCAAACAGCGCCACGGCCCGACCGGCACCGTCGAACTTCAGTTCGAGGCGAGCGTAACCCGTTTCGGCGATCTCACTCCCGACAACCATTTGCCGGACCGGACCTACTAAAGCGGGACCTCTCTCGGGTTGAACGGCCGCCAGCGCGCGCATAAAATACGGCATGAACATCGCCTCCGATCCAAAGTCGCTGCCGGCCGATTCTGTTCTCTCGCCGGAAGCCAACAGGGCGGCGGCACTGGCTGCCGCCAGCGGCATTCTGACCATCGATCTCGATGCGCTGGTCGCCAATTGGCGCAAGCTCGAGAAAACCGCAGTGCCTGCCGAATGCTCGGCCGTGATCAAGGCCAACGCCTACGGCTGCGGAACTGAGCCGGTCGCACAGGCCCTCGCCAAGGCCGGCTGCAAGACCTTCTTCGTTGCGACCCCGGACGAAGCGGCCGCGGCACGGGCAGCGGCGCCTTCGGCCGTCATTTACGTGCTCAACGGCTTCATCCAGAACACCGGCGATGCCTATGCCAGGATTGACGCAAGGCCTGTCATCGGAGACCTCAACGAGCTCGCCGAATGGGATGTCTTTTGCCGCCGCACCGGCTGGGCCGGCGGCGCGGCCATCCACATCGACACCGGCATGCATCGGCTCGGCCTCACCATTGCCGAGGCGCAGGGCCTCATCCCGAGGATCCACGCCGGCGATCACGGCATATCGCTCGTGATGAGCCACCTCGCCTGCGCCGAAAGCCTCAACCACCCGATGAACGCTCGCCAGTTGGCCGCCTTCCGTGCGATTGCCAGCGAGTTTTCCGGCGTGCCTGCCTCACTTTCGAACTCGTCCGGTATCTTCCTGGGAGGCTCCTTTCTGTTCGAAATGGTACGGCCGGGCGCGGCCCTCTACGGCGTCAATCCGACGCCGGAAGCCGACAACCCGGTGCTGCCGGTCGTCGAATTGAAGGCCCGCGTCCTGCAGATCCGCGACGTCGAACGCGGCGAAAGCGTCGGATACGGCGGGAACTGGACCGCCCGGCGGCCGACGCGGCTTGCCGTCCTCTCTGCCGGTTATGCCGACGGCTATTTCCGTGCCGGCAGCAGCAATGATGGCACGCGCGGCGCCGAGGTGATGGTCGCCGGCAAGCGCTGCCCGGTCGCCGGCCGTATCTCGATGGACCTGATGGCTGTTGACGTCACCGATCTGGAAAAAAACGCCGTGCGCCGCGGCCATCTGGTGACGCTGATTGGCGAAGGCATCACGGTTGATGAACTCGCTCATCACTTCGGCACCATCGGTTATGAGGTTCTCACGAGCCTCGGCCGGCGTTACGCGCGGGTCTACAAGGCGGACCTCAAAACTGACGAGGCGACCAGCGCCTCCTCACCATAGATTTTTGCCGTCGACCACCATGACCGGCACGGCATCGAGATCGAATTCGTCGAACAGTCTGGAATTGACCCCGACACGCGGATTGTTGAAGTCCGGCTTTCCGCTCGACCGGTCGGGCGACTCGGAATAGGTGCCGCAGCCGCAATTCGCACAAAAATGATGTTTGACCGTACGGCTGCCCCATCGATACGTAGCGGCCTGCTTCGGCGGCTGGACGAGGTTGAATTGCGCCGGCGTATAGTAGGCCCACAACGCGCCACGCTTCGAGCAGAGCGAACAAGTGCAGCGCGTAACGCTGGTCGGGGCCTCACTCACTTCGAATTGCGTATCGCCGCAATGGCAGCTTCCCTTGATCGTCATGAACTCTCCTTCTCAACATAAGAACAGCGCAACCACTAAACGAACCCTGTTGCCAACGCAGTGTCAGCAGCGCAGCCTCTCGTCGATGCGTCGGGGATTGCGGTAACGCGGCTAAGAAGATGCTACACTTGAAGGACACTTTACCGATCCGATGAAAATCGCGACTTTCAACATCAACAATATCAATCGGCGCCTGCCGAATCTCCTGATGTGGCTAAGACGAGCCAAACCCGACATCGTCGCCCTGCAGGAATTGAAAACGACCGACGATGGTTTTCCGCATGCGGCCATCGAGAAGGCCGGCTATGGCGCGGTGTGGCGCGGACAAAAGACCTGGAACGGTGTGGCGATCCTGGCGCGAAACGCCGACCCGGTGTTGATCCGCAGCGCCCTCCCCGGTGACGCCAGCGACGCCGAGGCGCGCTATATCGAGGCCGCCGTCAAAGGCATCATCGTGACAAGCCTCTATCTTCCGAACGGGAATCCGCAGCCAGGACCGAAATTCGATTACAAGCTCGATTGGTTCAAAAGGCTGCGGACACACGCCGCCAAATTCATCAAGCAGGACGTTCCCGTGGTGCTCGCCGGCGACTACAACGTCGCCCCCACTGCACTCGATATCTACCCGACGAAATCCTGGGACAAGGATGCGCTGATCCAGCCGAAGAGCCGCGCCGCATTCCAGGCCTTGACGCGACAAGGCTGGACCGACGCGATCCGCACGCTTCATCCTTCAAAACCGATGTTCACGTTCTGGGACTACAAACGCAACCGCTGGCCGCGTGATGCCGGTCTGAGGCTTGATCATCTCCTGCTAAGCCCCGCGCTTGCGCCGCGGTTGAAGAAGGCGGGCGTCGACCGTCTGGTGCGCGGTGAGGCAAGCGCGAGCGACCATGCGCCGGCGTGGCTAACGCTAAATCAGGCGCGGTTCCTAACCAAAGGCCAATGAATCGGCTTGATTCGCTTAGGTCTTGTTTAATGAAGCCCCGCTACGATGCCCTGTTATTGCGGCTTTCGCATTGGAATTGAGCCTCCACCTTTTTCGTCGTTCCGGCCAGGAAAAAATGCTCGTTTGTTATCTCACCGATGAACCCGGGAAGATACCTGCCGTCCGCGCGATGCTGGAACCGCACCACTATGTGGTGGCCAGATTGCTGGGGGACGAGGCTGCCAGCGGCACCGGTGGCGTCCTCATGGTGGACGCCGACCTGCGCGAAATGGTTCGTGTGGAACAAATCAAGCAGGCCCTGGGCGAGCTGCATATGGTTACCGAAAAGCTGTTTGTCGTCCAGCAACACCTCCATCACATGGTCGCGCAGGCTTTTGCACTCGGCGCCACGTCGGTCGTTCGCAACACCCACGAGCTCGGCCCCAAGCTCGCGCAGATTGAAGCCAGAGCAAAAGCCACCGGAAACGGGCCCTCCGCCGTTGCAGCCCAAACCATCGACTGCGCCCAAGCCTTCGTCTCGATCTTTTCCGCGATCAAACACGGCAAGCCGATCAACCTTTCGGAAGCTGAAGGCGTCACATCACACATCGTCAACAGCATCGAGCGAAACGGCTTAAGCACCTGGCTCGATGATGTTCGCCGCTATCATCAGGGCACCTTCCAGCATTGTCTGCTGGTGACGGGCATCGCGGTGGGATTTGCGCTGGAAGCAGGGTTTATCGATATCGACGTCAAACGGCTGGGAATTGCCGCCACCTTGCACGATATCGGCAAGGCCCGTATTCCGTTGTCCATCCTCGACAAGCCAGACCGCCTCGATCCGGACGAAGACGAAATCATGAAACGTCATCCGGTGATCGGATATGAATTGTTGAAGGATATTCCGGGCATCAACCCGGAGATCCTTGATGGCGTCAGGCACCATCACGAATATCTCGACGGCTCGGGCTATCCCGACCACCTCCCGGCCGGACATATTTCGGATCTGGTGAGATTGCTCACCATCTCGGATATTTTCGCGGCACTGATTGAATCACGGCCGTACCGAGAGCCGATGTCGCGGCAAGACGCCTACAAGGTTTTATGCGATATGGACGGCAAGCTCGAGATGCCGCTCGTCAAGGCGTTTCGCAACGTCGCGCTCGTGGCGTGACGCGAAACGTTCTTCTGGCGAATCTTCCCTGCTACCTTAGATCCGATCCGGAAAGCGAATGATGAAATTGTCGCGGTTCGGCATTTTTACCTTCGGCAGCGTTTCCGCATTTATCGTATCCTTGGCATCGATCAGCTTGTTCTCGGCAAGAATATAGGCCGTGAGCGCGTAGACTTCATCATCGCTGAGCGAACGTGACGCGGTGAACGGCATCGCGCTGCGGATGAAGTCGAAGATCGTCGTGGCGTAGGGCCAGAAATTCTTGATGGTCTTCTGCGAGGCCGAGATGCCGTCAAGCTTGCGGTCATTCACCAAAGCCACGGCAACACCACCCTTGGCGTTGTCGCCATGGCAGGCCGAACATTTCTCGGCAAAGATAACGGCCCCCCGCGGACGTGCCGCCGCTTTCGGCAATCCGGTCCCGTCAGGCAGGATGCTGATGTCCCAATTGGCGATCGCAGCTTCATCGAGCGGCTTGCCGAGATGCGGCGTCTCAGCCAACGATACGCCGGCGGTCGTTGCAAGCAGCAACGAGGAAACGAAGAGAATGCGCTTAGGCGTAATGCTTGACCTCGCCGTTGCTTGCGATGCCCCAGCTTGTGATCGAGTTGCAATGCTGATTTGGAAAACTCAGTATCGGTGGCGGCTTCGTCAGCTCGCCGCGAACGGCAACGAATTCGGCGCGGGTCGGCTGCACGTTACCCGCTTCGTCCCATGCCCTGCTCTGTAATGTCGCAGGTCCGCGTCCCAGCGCCACGGCATGCGGAAGCGGGTGAAGGCCTTGCTCAAGACCGGCTCCTGAAGCGCGGCTTGGCCCCAGCTCTTTCCTGCCATCGGCCGAAACCATCACCTTCTCGATCCGTCCTGCACCGGAATAAGCGATGCCGGAAACTTCATAGAGACCACTCCCCTTCAGCGCCATGCCGTGCGACGGGCTGGTGATGAAAGATTTGACCTCTTGCAGAAAGTAGAAGCGGTAGGCCTTTCCGTCCGGCAATATCTGCGAATAGGTCCGCGATTCATACATGCTCATCGCAGGTTGTTCGACGGAGCGTGCGCGCAACCTTGGCCTCGAACTTCGAGCGCGGTTGGTAAGGGAGCGTCGCCTCGCCGATCTCAAGGCTCCATCGATCGTCGGTGAGTGGCTCGGCGCCGGCGGCCGATGGCGCTATGCCCGCCCCCATGGCGCCCGCCAGCATCACGCCGCGCCCCAATAGCGCGCGACGATCAATCAAGCCGTTGCCGGCCACGGCCTCCAAAGCTTGCTTTCCTGCATCGCGTTCTCTTGCGATGCGATCGGCGGACTTGTTCATCAACAGCCCTCCCTAGCCTTTGGGCGTTTTCAACCGCCCAGTGCTTGGCAAGCAGGCTAGCCCCCCGCATTGCAGCCGTCTATATCCCACTCGTCATGACGTGGCGCGAAGAGCATCGCTCTGGAGAGAAAGCCGACGCAGCCGATTCGGCAGGAGGCCCATCGCTTGAATTTCCTTTTCGTCCTCGCTGTTGGCCTCGTCGCGGGCACGATCTCCGGCATCGTCGGCACCGGATCCTCGATCATGCTGATGCCGGTCCTGATCTATCAATACGGACCGAAACAGGCCGTACCGATCATGGCCGTCGCCGCCGTGATGTCCAACCTGTCGCGCATCCTCGCCTGGTACCGTGACGTCGACTGGCGGGCCTGTGCCGCCTATTCCATTCCCGCGATCCCAGCCGCAGCGCTTGGTGCGCGCACTTTGCTGGTGCTACCGTCGCGCGTCGTCGATATTTCCATAGGCCTGTTCCTGATCGCGATGGTGCCCGCGCGGCACTGGCTCGCCAGGCACAGCCTGAAGCTTTCGCTCTGGCATCTCGCCATCGGCGGCGCGGGAATCGGCTATCTCACAGGGATTGTCGTTTCGACTGGCCCCTTGAGCGTGCCGCTATTTCTATTCTACGGCCTGACCAAGGGCGCCTTTCTCGCGACCGAGGCGGCAAGCTCGCTCGGCATGTATGTGAGCAAATCCGTGACCTTTCAGCGCTTTGGCGCCCTGACGCCGGAGGTCGCGCTGCAAGGCCTGATCGCGGGCTCCTCACTGATGTTCGGCGCCTTCATCGCCAAGCGCTTTGTGCTGCATTTGAAACCCGAGGCATTCCGCCTACTGATGGACGGCATCATGCTCGCGGCTGGCTTTTCCATGCTATGGAACGCCATGCAATCCCAGTAAGTGGCGGCTTAGACCTCGATGGCCAAGAACACACTTTCCTTTGTCTGCCAAAACTGCGGCGCGGCCTACAACCGCTGGCAGGGCAAGTGCGACTCCTGCGGCGAGTGGAACACCCTGGTCGAGGAGGATGTCACCGGCGCGACCACGATGCCGGTCTCGATCCGCAGCAAGCGCAAAGGCCGCCAGTTCGCGCTGGAGAGCCTGACCGGCAAAAGCCAGGATGCCCCGCGCCTTCCTTCCGGCATGGCCGAACTCGACCGTGTCACCGGCGGCGGATTTGTGCGCGGCTCGGTGCTTCTGGTCGGCGGCGATCCCGGCATCGGTAAGTCGACGCTGTTGACGCAGGCGACGAGCCTGCTTGCCCGCGCCGGCCACCGCGCCGTCTATATCTCTGGCGAGGAAGCCGTGGCGCAGGTGCGGCTCCGTGCCGAGCGCCTGGGATTGGCGGACGCGCCGGTACAATTGGCCGCCGAGACATCCGTTGAAGACATCGTCTCAACCCTTTCCGAAGGCGCCGTGCCGCGCCTGATCGTGATCGACTCGATCCAGACCATGTGGACCGACACGGTGGAATCCGCCCCGGGCACGGTGACCCAGGTGCGCGCTTCGGCGCAGGCGCTCATTCGCTTTGCCAAGAAGTCCGGCGCGGCGATCATTCTGGTCGGGCATGTCACCAAGGACGGTCAGATCGCCGGGCCCCGTGTAGTCGAACACATGGTGGACGCCGTGCTGTCGTTCGAGGGCGAAGGCTCGCAGCAATTCCGTATCTTGAGGGCGGTGAAAAACCGCTTCGGCCCGACCGATGAAATCGGCGTATTCGAAATGACGGGGCTTGGCCTTCGCGAGGTCTCCAATCCTTCCGAGCTGTTCCTGTCCGAGCGCGATCTCGGCAGTCCTGGGACGGCCGTGTTCGCCGGCATCGAGGGCACCCGCCCGGTACTGGTGGAGTTGCAGGCTCTGGTGGCGCCCACTTCGCTCGGCACGCCCCGCCGCGCGGTGGTCGGCTGGGACCCAAGCCGGCTCTCGATGGTGCTGGCGGTATTGGAGGCCCATTGCGGGGTCAAACTGTCGGGCCATGACGTCTATCTGAATGTTGCCGGTGGTTTGCGCATCCAGGAACCGGCCGCGGACCTCGCTGCGGCTGCCGCGCTGGTGTCCTCGTTGGTCAACGCACAACTCCCCGCCGACGCGGTCTATTTCGGCGAAATTTCGCTGTCCGGCGCGGTCCGGCCGGTGGCGCAGACTGCAGCCAGGCTTAAGGAGGCCGCCAAGCTTGGCTTCGGCCGCGCCGTCTTGCCCGAATCGGCTCGCGGCGAGGCTGGCGGCGATTCAGGACTTTCGTTGAACCCGGTGGGAGGATTGACCAGCCTGGTGGCGGAAATCGCCGCGCGCGGGTCACCCAGAGGGAACAGAGACGGTGCGGCGCCTGAAAAAAATACCACACCTGCGAGATTCCGGCGTCAGGAAGGCTAGCCGCAGGTGACGTCCCCCACCCTCGCCGCTATACATCGCGCGCGAGGCTGGATGGCGCGATTTCCGGCCTTGCCGAGTGCCCTATCGGACCGCCAGCCTAAAGACGGCGATTCGCGGTTTGAGCTAGATGCGGAACTGACAAGCCGATGCCAATTACAATTCTCGATCTCGTTCTGCTTGGTGTGATGCTGATCTCCGGCCTGCTCGCGATGGTACGCGGCTTCATGCGCGAAATCCTGTCGATCGCCGCTTGGGGCGCCGCGGCACTGGTAACGCTCTATTCCTTCTCCAAACTGCTGCCGACCGCGAAGACCTATTTCAACAACGATACCGTGGCGAGCATTGTCGTGGTCGCCGGCGTCTTCGTTGGAACGTTGATCGTGGTTTCCGTCATCACCGTCCGGATCTCCGACATGATCCTGGATTCGAGGATCGGGGCGCTCGATCGCACGCTTGGTTTCCTGTTCGGATTGGCGCGCGGCCTGCTTATCGTCGTCGTGGCCTTCCTGTTCTTTACCTGGCTGGTTCCTGACAAACAGCGGCCGGACTGGGTGACCGGGGCAAAATCCCGGGTTGTCCTGCAAGGAACCGGGGATTGGTTGATGGCGCTCTTGCCGGATGACCCGGAGAACACCATCTTGAAGAGATTCAAGAAGAATAAACCTGAAGATGAGCAAACTGACGCCGACCAGGCGACGCCGGCCTCGGGCGATGGTTATAGTAAACCCGCCCGCGACAGCCTTAAAAAGCTGATTGAAAAGCCTGCAGCGCGGTAATATCTGGTCGAAAGAGAGGCGCGATGGACGGTCAACAGAGCTCTTCAGACGACGCCAAAGCTCCGGGGCCGAACAACGGCCCGCTCTATCTGGAAGATTCCGACCTGGAAGGCGACACGCTGCGTGAGGAATGCGGCGTGTTCGGCATTTTTGGGCACCCCGAAGCGGCAGCCATCACTGCCCTCGGGTTACATGCGCTTCAGCACCGCGGCCAGGAGGCCGCCGGCATCGTCTCATTCGACGGGACCCGGTTCCATTCCGAACGCCGGCTTGGCCTGGTCGGCGACACGTTTTCCCGGCGCGAAGTGATCGAGCGCCTGCCCGGTAATGCCGCGATCGGCCATGTCCGATATTCGACCACCGGCGAGACCATTCTGCGCAATGTGCAGCCGTTGTTCGCCGAGCTCAACGCCGGCGGGTTTGCGGTCGGCCACAACGGCAATCTCACCAACGGACTGACGCTGCGCCGCGAACTGGTGCGTGGCGGCGCCATGATGCAGTCGACCACCGATACCGAGGTCATCCTGCACCTCGTTGCGCAGTCCAAGCGCAACCATTTCATCGACCGTTTCATCGAGGCGCTACGGGCGATCGAGGGCGCCTATTCGCTGGTGTCGCTGACCAACAAGAAGCTTATCGGCGCACGCGACCCGCTCGGCATCCGGCCGCTGGTGCTTGGCGAATTTGACGGCTGCCCAATCCTGGCGTCCGAGACCTGCGCGCTCGATATCATCGGCGCCAAATATGTCCGTGACGTCGAACCCGGGGAGATCGTCGTGTTTGACGAGCGCGGCGCGCAAAGCCACAAGCCGTTCCCGCCGAAGCCGCCCCGTCCGTGCATTTTCGAATATATCTACTTCTCGCGGCCGGATTCCATTGTCGGTGGTCGATCGGTGTACGACGTCCGCAAAGCCTTCGGCGCTCAATTGGCGCGCGAAAGCCATGTGCCGGTGGATGTCGTGGTGCCGGTGCCGGATTCCGGCGTACCCGCCGCCGTCGGCTACAGCCAGTTTTCGGGCGTTCCATTCGAGCTTGGCATCATCCGCAACCACTATGTCGGCCGCACCTTCATCCAGCCGACCCAGAGCATTCGCGAATCCGGCGTGAAGATGAAGCACAACGCCAACCGGGCCGCCATCGAGGGCAAGCGCATCGTCCTGATCGACGACTCGCTGGTGCGCGGCACTACCTCGAAGAAGATCGTCCGCATGATGCGCGATGCCGGCGCCCGTGAAGTTCACTTCCGTCTCGCCTCCCCGCCGATCGTGTATCCCGATTATTACGGCATCGATCTGCCTGACCGCGGCGGCTTGTTGGCGGCGACCCATAATCTGGAGGAAATGCGCGAACTCATCGGCGCCGATACGCTGGCCTTCCTGACGGTTGACGGCATGTATCGCGCCATGGGCTTTCCCGGCCGCGACGCCGCCAATCCGAAATTCTCCGACCATTGCTTTACCGGGGCCTATCCGACCAGCCTCACCGACCACGACCAGGTCGAGCCGCAGCCGCGGCAATTGTCGCTGCTGGCGGAAGCAAGCTGACACAAGGCGTGAGATGCAGCCATTCGTCGGCAGGGCATGAAGGTGACACCCGATGGCTCCGGAAACGGAACGAATAGCGACAACATCCAGTCAGGCGGCTTCAGCTAAGAGCTAAGAGGACAAAAATTGGTCATGACCGGGCTTGTCCCGGCCATCCACGTCTGTAAAACCCGCCGCAAACGTGGATTGAGATTATGACCCTCCCCCTTGCCGACCGCATCGCCCTTGTCACCGGCGCTTCACGCGGCATCGGCTATGCCACAGCACGCGCGCTCGCCAAGGCCGGCGCGCATATTGTGGCCGTGGCGCGCACGCAAGGGGGCCTGGAAGAACTGGACGACGACATCCGAAAAGACGGCGGCAGCGCCACGCTGGTGCCGCTGAACCTGACGGACGTCGATGGTATTGCGCGCCTTGGCGCGGCGCTGCATGAGCGCCACGGCAAACTCGACATCCTCATCGGCAATGCCGGCGTCGCCGGTCCCTCTTCGCCGCTCGGCCATATCGACATGAAGCCGTGGAACGACGTGATCTCGGTCAACCTATCCGCCAATTTTCAGCTGATCCGCTGCATGGAACCGCTGCTCAAGAATTCCGACGCCGGCCGCGCCGTGTTCATCACGTCGGGCGCGGCCAACAAGGCCTCCGCCTATCTCGGCCCTTATGCGGCCTCTAAAGCGGCGCTGGAGACGTTGGCGCGGGTATGGGCCAATGAGACGGTATCGACGCGGCTGCGGATCAGCCTGTTCAATCCAGGCCCTCTCCGCACCCGTATGCGCGCGACCGTCTTCCCTGGCGAAGACCCAATGACGCTCGACACGCCGGAGCAGGCCGCCGAATTCATCGTGCCGATGTGCCTGCCGTCATGGAATGAGACCGGCCGGTTCTACGACTACCAGACCCGCACGCTGATGAGCTTTCGCAGCCCCGCCTGACCGAGGCTGCGCTAGTGGAGTGGATTTGACATTCGCTACCCAACCAGCCGCGAGTTCGTAAGGCGAATGTCAAATCCGAAACTCCACTAGAAAACCTATAATTGCTAGTGGTCCTGTGATTCTAACATTCGCAAAAGTGCCCGCTGAGAGGGGAGCGAATGTTAGAATCGGACCACTAGGCCGTCTTGACGCCGCGAGGTTTCGTTCTCGAGAGCGTGCCGGCTGCAACGGCGACCGCCAGCAGCACCAGCGCCGATGCGAGGAAGAACGGCGCGCCCGGCAATTGCATCGGCGCCTGCGCGCCGATGAAATAGGCAAAGGTCAGCGTGAACAGGAACGGTCCCAACAACTGGGAGACACTTTGCACGCTCGATGAGGCGCCCTGCAACTGACCCTGCTGGTCCGCCGCAACTTCCTTGGTCATCAAGGACTGGATCGCCGCTCCCGAAACGCCCCATAGCGACATCACGGGAATTCCGAGCCAGGACAAAGGTCCGGTAGGGGCAACGGCAAAGATCAGAAAACCGGCAGCGCCACAGACCAAACCCAGAAGCAGTGCAAGACGCTCGCCGAAAAGCCGGATGATCGGTCCGATGCCGGCCCCTTGCACCAGCATGGCGCAGACACCGACCATTGCCAGCGTGATACCAACCGTCTTTGAGTCCCAGCCATACCGATAGGTGGCATAGAGCACAAAGGTCGACGGCAATACCGCATGCGCCAACTGGGTAAAAAAATTCACCAGCGATAATCCGGCAAGAATGCGTTTCGAGCGCAGCAGATTCAGCGCGCCTATCGGATTGGCGCTTTTCCAGCGGAACGAAGCGCGGCGATCTCGCGGCAGCGACTCCGGCAACATCAACAGGCCATAGATCGTGTTGGCTAAGCTCAAGCCCGCCGCCACCCAAAACGGCAGCCGGGGATCGGCATCGCCGAGCAACCCGCCGACGGCCGGACCCACGATGAATCCGGCGCCAAACGCTGCACCGACCTTGCCGAATACGGCAGCCCGCTTTTCAGCAGGCGTGATATCCGCGATGTAGGCGAAGGCAGTTGAAACGCTGGCCGAAGTGATGCCCGAGATCACCCGGCCGACAAACAGCCAGATCAAGGACGGCGCCAGCGCCATCAGGACGTAGTCGAGCCCCAGCCCGAAATTCGACAGCAGCACCACCGGCCTGCGGCCAAACCTGTCCGACAGGCTACCGAGGATTGGCGAGAAGAAAAACTGCATCAACGCCCAGGCCGTTCCGAACGCGCCAAAAATACGGGCCGCGCGCGCGGTATCGTTGTCGACGAAGCTCTCAACGAGTTTTGGCAGGATCGGCATGATCAGGCCGAGCGCGAACATGTCGAGCAGGATCGTGACAAAAATGAAGGCCACCGCGGCACCGCGGGCGGGCGCTGCCGGCGGCGTGCCGCTCATGACGGCCGCTTCCGTTTATGCGCAAACGGATTGGCCTTCTCGCGCAGCGAAATTCGCACCGGCGTACCCGGTAATTCAAAATATTCGCGCAAGGAATTGACGAGGTAACGCAAATAGGATTGCGGCACGGCATCGGCGCGCGAGCAAAACAGCACGAAGCTCGGCGGCCGCGCCTTGGCCTGCGTAATGTAATTCAACTTCAACCGGCGGCCGGAAACCGCCGGCGGCGGATTAGCGTCCACCGCCTGCTCGAACCAGCGATTAAGGGCCGCCGTCGCCACTCGCCGATTCCACACGGCATAAGCGTCTTCGATGGCGCGCATCAGGTGGTCGATGCCCTCGCCCATCAAGCCCGACACCGTAACCAAGGGCGCGCCCCTGACCTGCGGCAGCAGGCGATCGGCCTCAGCGCGCAGCGCGGAAATCGCGCCCGATCTTGTTTCCATCAAGTCCCATTTGTTGACCGCAATCACGAGCGCGCGGCCCTCGCGTTCGATCAGATCCGCAATGCGCAAATCCTGTTCCTCGAACTTGTTTTGCGTATCCATCATCAGCACGACGACCTCGGCAAAGCGCACCGCGCGCAAGGCATCCGCGACCGACAGCTTTTCCAGTTTTTCCTCGATACGCGACCGACGTCGAAGCCCTGCGGTATCGAACACACGAAAATCCCGGCCATTCCATGTGAATTCCACGGCAATGGAATCGCGCGTGGTCCCGGCCTCGGCGCTGGTCAACAGCCGCTCCTCGCCAAGCAGGCGATTGATCAGCGTGGATTTGCCGGCATTGGGGCGGCCCACGACGGCCACCCGAATGGGCCGTTTGGCGATATCCTCGTCGGATTCGATGATGTCGTCATCGTCGAACTCTTCGTCCTCCTCTGAAGGCTCCGGCATCAAGGCGCGCAGCGCGTCGTAAAGCTCGCCCATACCCTCGCCGTGCTCGGCCGAAACCTGGACGGGATCTCCGAGGCCCAAGGCGTAGGCCTCCATCGCGCCAATCTCTCCGTGTTTGCCCTCGCTTTTGTTGGCGAGCAGAATAACCGGCTTGTTGGCGCGGCGCGCATAGTCGGCAAAAGCACGGTCGCTTGGTGTCAGCCCAGCGCGGGCGTCGATCACGAACATCAATGCATCCGCGAGCCCGATCGCCGCTTCAGTCTGCTCCTGCATCCGCGCGGTCAGTGACCCCTTCGCGCCCTCATCGAGCCCGGCGGTATCGATCACTGTGAACTGGAGATCGCCGAGCCGAGCTTCGCCCTCACGCCGGTCCCGGGTGACGCCCGGCGCATCGTCGACCAGCGCCAGCTTCTGCCCGACCAGACGGTTGAACAGCGTCGACTTCCCGACGTTGGGCCGGCCGATAATGGCGATCGTAAAGGGCATCAGCGACCAGGAATGGGAGGAAGTCGAACTAGAGCATATTCTCGCAACAGACGGGGCATCCGTGCGGGAATAGCCCATCGCTCCGACCGTAAGCAATGAAATAGCCGGTTAGCGCGTGAACGTGCCGCCGGGCAGCGGCGCCGGGAATGCCGCGCCTGATTGTTGAGCCGGTGGCGCGGATTGTGCCGGCTGAGCGCCAGATTGTTGCACGTTGGCCGGCTGATCGGGCGGCGGCGCAGTGGTGCGCTGACGAACGATTTTCTTCTTCGGTGCCGGCGGTGCCGCTGCGGTAGAATCTTCCTCCGGCGCAGCCGCAGGGTCTGTGCTCGCGGTTGCCGCCGCTGGTTTCTTCTTGGCAGTCTTTTTCGGCTTGGTTTCGGGAGGTGGCGGCGTTGGAACGGCCACAGCCTCCTGTGCGTTCTGATCGCCTTCCTGAGCACCCTTGTACAGCGATTTCGGAACGCCCTGTTCGAGACCGGGTACGCCATCGGGGAATACGGGCTTGCGTTCACCCGGCAGCTTTTTCTTGGTGTCGATCCAATCAAGCCAATCCATCGGGTCGAAGCTGCTGATATTACTCGAGCAGCCGACCAGCGCGCAGCATAGCGCGACCAGCACGGAAGCGGCGATGAGGCGTTGCGGGCGACGCATGGTCGATTTCTCGTTCAACACGTTTTCCTGTCGTCAGCTCTTGGCGACCGGTGGAAGCAACGCCTGGAGCGCCTCGGCTCTCGAGCGCAGGCCAGACGGCGTCTCACCATCGTTGGCAATCATATCAAGCCATTGTCGCGTCGCGGCCGTGTCGTTGGCACGCCAGGCCGACAAGGCGAGCAGTTCACGCGCGCTATGGCGAAAGGTTGAGTCCGGCCTGGTAGCAGCTTCCAGCCGCTGCAACATGTTCTGATAGCTATCGCTATCCAGTAGCAGCCCCGCGGCGCGAATCCGCGCCAGGTCCTGTTGCTCAGTGCCGACACTGCGATCGGCCGCGATCTCATCGTATAGTTTGGCCCCGGCCTTCGGATCACGCGTTGCGACCTCGGCCGCCGCGCGCAACCGCGCCAACATGCGGTATCCCGACGGAGCTGTCGCCGCGATCTTGTCGAACGCCGCCTCTGCCTCGGCATGCTTGTTCTGATCAGACAGGACGATGGCGGCATCAAAGGCCGCTCCGGCCACAGCCGCCTTCTGGGCTTCCAGATATTGATAGCCGCGCCAGCCGCCGACGGCGGCGACGATCAGGATCGCACCCGCAATGATGTAGATCGAGTACTGGTCCCACAGCTTCTTGAGCTGTTCACGGCGGACTTCCTCGTCAACTTCGTCAAATAATTCAGACACTTAGAGATACCCCATCCCCGGCCACGCGCGTCCGGAACCCCCGACGCCATTAATCTGTTCCCTGATGGAGGCCGCGTTACCTTAGTGATGTGGCGGTGGCAAGGCAAAGCCAGCCCAGCCAAAGCGTTAACGGTGCCGCTCGCCGTCTCGATTCCCGCAGTGCGGACTTCTGAACCACTACGCTGCGCGGTCATCCACCGTCGGCCCCCGGCAACCGGTCTCAGGGCTTCGCCTTCATGCCGTAAACATGCTCGGGACCCGGAAACGCGCGCGACCGGACATCAGCCGCATAGCCCTGGATCGCCGCTTCAATCATCGGACCGAGGTTACCGTAACGGCGGACAAATTTCGGGGCCCGCGGCGACAGTCCCAGCATGTCCTCCAACACCAGGACCTGACCATCACAGGCTGCGCTGGCGCCGATGCCGATGGTCGGAATGTCGATCGTCCCGGTGATCTTGCGGGCCAGGGGTTCTGCGACCGCTTCGACCACGACCGAAAACGCGCCGGCTTGCGCGACCGCAACGGCATCGTTTTCGATCGGCTCCCAGCTTCCTTCCTCGCGCCCCTGGGCACGGAACGAACCGAGCGTATTGATCGACTGCGGCGTTAGCCCAATATGGCCCATCACGGGTATGCCGCGCTCCGCCAGAAACGCGATCGTCTCCGCCATCCGTGCGCCACCCTCGAGCTTGATCGCGCCGCAATGGGTCTCCTTCAGGATTCTCACCGCCGAATGAAACGCCTGCTCCTTCGAGGCCTCGTAGGAGCCGAAGGGCATGTCGACGACGACAAGCGCATGCTGCGAGCCGCGCATGACTGCATGTCCCTGCAGGATCATCATGTCGAGCGTCACCGGCACGGTAGTTTCAAAGCCGTGCATGACGTTCCCAAGGGAATCGCCGACCAGAATGACGTCGCAATAGCGGTCGACCAGCGCTGCGGTATGGGCGTGGTACGAGGTCAGCATCACGATCGGTTCGCCATTCTTGCGCGCGCGGATATCGGGTGCGGTTTTGCGCTTGATCGCGGCCTGAACTGACATTTTAAACTCCTACGACGGGAACGCCGATGACGACGGGATGGAATGCGAAAGCCAGCGCCAGATAGACGACGATACCAACCGCGACCGCAATCATGTCGTTGCCCCAGCCGCCAACCGGGATTGGCGGGCCTCCGGCGTCGGATCGGCGTTTCAGCGAGATACGGTCAAACACCGCCCAGCCCAGGAATGAGCCAAACAGGATGATCGAACCCAGGTCGCCGTTGGCGAGCAAGTGCGCGGCCGCCCACAACTTGACGCCGGCCAGCATCGGGTGCTTGAGCGCGGTGTAGATGTGGCCGCGCATGAAAGCAGCGACCACCAGAATGACCGCCGGCAACATCAAGGCGATCGCGATGTGCTTGAGAACGACCAGCGCTTTGGCGGGAACCAACCCCTCCCAGACATCAATCATTCCGGCTGCGCGATAATGCGCAAAACCCCAGGCGATCAGCGCGATCCCAAGCACGGAGACGAGCACGTAAGCGAGCTTGTAGCCACCCTCGCCCATGGCGGAAATGGCACGTCCACGAACCTCGCGCCGGGCCGGCAAGGTATGCACGCCGAGAAACAGGACGAGCCCCAGGATCATCACCGCCAGTCCCATGATGCCGTATCGCTCCGGATGGTTCCTTTCGGGCATCGCCTACACGTTCGGGGGCCAAACGGCAATGCGCGAGATCGAGACGGAGGGCCGTTTTGGCAGGTCGCGGGGCGGCGTGGGCGCGGCTATGGCGTCGCCTTCTGCTTGTCGATATCGCGGTTGTCGACGTAGCGAATGGCGATCGGCCGCCCGGCCAGGGCTCCCCCGAGATTGCCGGTGAATTTGAGCGGCACGCAGGCGCCGATGGAATCGTTGATCGCCTTGAGATAGGTATTACGAACCTCAGATGGCGTGCCCTGGGTGGCGAACGTCAGACGTGGCGGCCCGATCAGATCGCCTGACCGCTTGAAGCTGAAACGCACGGTCATTTGCATGCCTTCTTTCGCCGATTCTGCCGGTGGGGGCGTCCAGCATGAACGTAGAGCTGCGAAGAGATCGCCGATATTGTCGAGGTCGTGGTCGGGCTTTTGATATCGCGACGCGTCTTCCTCCTGCGGCTTGCTCTCGACCGTCAGCTGGAGGTTCTCACCATAAGGATAGTAAATTTCGGGAATGCAGGGACCGTGATTGAGCACGCTGCAAAAGGACGGCGTGCATGGCCGATGGGACAGAACGCTGCAAGGCTCGTGAAAAAAAGGCGTGGCATTGATCCGGTGCCAGCGTCTCGCGTCGGCGCTGCCCGAAATGGCAAGTCCTGCAGCAGCAACAACGAAAACGATAGCGGTGCGACGGAGCATGCGCAGGGCCCTCGGAAGCAGCCCATATTGTAACGCGAAAACGAGAGGAAGGATTGGGGTTGTCGCCGCCAGGCTGTTCACATCCTCGCGTGTGGCCGGCCACGATGACGGAAACCGCTATGCCTTCTTTTTCACGTCCTTGATGCTCGAGAAGACGATGCCCTCGGCGCGTTCTTTGGTGTAACCGAGATAGAACTCGTTCTTGGCGAGAAACACCGGGTCGCCGTCGACATCGTCGGCAACGCCTGAACCATTGGCCGCAATAAACGCATCGAGCTTCTTGCGATCGTCGGACGAAATCCAGCGCGCCAGCTGGAACTCTGACACTTCAAATTCCACCGGCAATGCGTATTCAGCTTCCAACCGCGCCTTCAGCACATCGAGTTGCAGCGGGCCGACCACGCCCACCAGAGCCGGGGCGCCGTCGCGCGGCCGGAATACCTGGACGACGCCCTCCTCCGACATCTGCTGCAACGCTTCCTTGAGCTTCTTGGCCTTCATGGCATCCGTCAGCCGTACGCGGCGGACGATTTCCGGCGCGAAACTCGGGACGCCAACGAAAGTAAGTTCTTCGCCCTCGGTCAGGGTATCGCCGATCCGCAAAGTACCGTGGTTGGGAATCCCGACGACATCGCCGGCAAAGGCTTCGTCAGCCAGTGCGCGGTCCTGCGCGAAAAAGAACTGCGGGCTCGAAAGCGACATGTTCTTGCCGGTGCGCACCAGCTTCGCTTTCATGCCACGGGTCAGTTTGCCCGAGCAAAGCCGTGCAAACGCGATGCGGTCGCGGTGATTGGGATCCATATTAGCCTGGATCTTGAACACGAAAGCGCTCATGCGCGGTTCGGCGGCTTCCACCCTGCGCAAATTGCTTTCCTGCGCCCGCGGCGGCGGCGCAAAGCGACCGAGGCCCTCAAGGAGATCGCCCACTCCGAAATTTCGCAGGGCGCTGCCGAAATAGACCGGCGTCAGGTGGCCTTCGCGAAACGCATCGAGTTCGAACGGCTTGCAGGCTTCCGAAACCAGCGCGAGCTCGTCCTTGACCTCGGCGACATCGAGATTGGCATTGCGGCCAGCCAATTCGGCGATATCGATCTGCTGCGCCGCGCCGGTCTTGGCGCCGCCGCCCTCCAGAAGGCGCACGCCGCCGCTGGCGAGATCGTAGGTGCCGAGGAAATCGCGTCCGCGGCCAACCGGCCAGGTCATCGGCGTGGTGTCGAGCGCCAGCGTCTTCTCGATCTCGTCCAGGAGTTCGAACGTGTCGCGGCTCTCGCGGTCCATCTTGTTGATAAAGGTGATAATCGGAATATCACGAAGCCGGCACACTTCGAACAGCTTGCGCGTGCGCGCCTCGATGCCCTTGGCGGCGTCGATCACCATGACCGCGGAATCGACGGCCGTCAGCGTGCGATAGGTGTCTTCGGAAAAATCCTCGTGCCCCGGCGTATCCAGAAGGTTGAACACGAGGCCATCGAATTCGAACGTCATCACCGACGTCACCACGGAGATGCCACGCTCGCGCTCGATCTTCATCCAGTCGGAACGGGTATTGCGCCGTTCGCCCTTGGCCTTGACCTGCCCCGCCAGGTTGATGGCGCCGCCGAACAGCAGAAGCTTTTCCGTCAGCGTGGTCTTGCCGGCGTCGGGGTGCGAGATGATGGCAAAGGTCCGCCGGCGCGCTACTTCGCTGGCGAGCGGCGACGGGGATGAAGAATCAGCGCTGAGGGCAACGTCGGACATGGGGCAAAGCGTTTGGCAGGGAAACCGGACCGGATCAAGCAGGGCCGGCACCAATCCATATAGGGATGGTGCAGCCTGGCTCCAGTCTGGGTCGTCCGATTAACGCATCAATATCACCAGCCAGTAGGCCGCGGCGGCGACCCCGGCAGCAGCCGGAATGGTGATGACCCAGGCATAAACGATCGAACTCGCCACGTTCCACCTCACGGCCGACATTCGCCTCGCAGCGCCAACGCCGACGATGGCGCCGGTGATGGTGTGGGTGGTCGACACGGGAACCCCGAGGAAGGTGGCAAGGAACAGCGTCGCCGCACCACCGGTCTCGGCGCAAAACCCCTGCATCGGCGTTAGTTTGGTGATTCTCAGGCCCATGGTGCGGACGATCCGCCAACCGCCCATCAACGTTCCCAGCGCCATCGCAGCCTGACAGGCCAGCACGACCCAAAACGGGATGTAAAATTCCGCGCCGAGCTGCCCTTGCGAAAACAACAGCACCGCAATGATACCCATCGTTTTTTGTGCATCATTGCCGCCGTGGCCGAGCGAATACAGCGAGGCGGAGGCAAACTGCAAGATCCGGAATGCGCGGTCGACCGCGAACGGCGTCGACCGGACCGAAGCCCAGGACACGATCACGACCAGCACAAGCGCCAGCAAGAATCCGATCAATGGCGACAGTACGATCGCCAGCAGCGTTTTAATCAAGCCGCTCCAGACCGCCGCAGAAAGCCCGGCTTTCGCCATGCCGCCGCCGACGAGCCCGCCAATCAACGCATGCGAGCTCGATGACGGAATGCCCAACGCCCAGGTGATCAGGTTCCAGACGATAGCTCCGACAAGGGCAGCAAAGATAACGGCCACGTCGATGACGCTTGGATCGATGATGCCGGTGCCGATGGTATGGGCGACATTGAGCCCGAACACCGAAAAGGCCACGAAGTTGAAGAACGCCGCCCAGAACACAGCATATTGCGGCCGCAGCACGCGGGTCGATACGATCGTTGCGATCGAGTTGGCCGCATCATGCAATCCGTTGAGAAAGTCGAACAGCAACGCGACAGCGATCAACCCGACCAGAACCGGAAGACCAAGCGCAGCATCCACCTGACGGCCCCGCCCTATACCTGTTCGATCACGATGCTGTTGATCTCATTGGCCACATCGTCGAAACGATCGGCCACCTTCTCCAGATGGTCGTAGATTTCCACGCCGACAATGAAGTCCATAACGCTGGCGTGGCGGTGCTTGAGGAAAAGTTCCTTCAGGCCGATATCGTGGAGGTCATCGACACGCCCCTCAAGCTTGGTCAGTTCTTCGGTAATCGCCGTCAGCATCGAGACGTTATTGCCGATCGCCTGAAGCAGCGGCAAGGCACGGCTGACAAGGTTGGAGCACTCGACGAGAAGCGTCCCCATTTCGCGCATCGGCGGCTCGAAGGTACGGACTTCAAACAGCACGACGGCTTTCGCGGTTTGCTGCATCTGGTCGATGGCATCGTCCATTGCCGTGATCAGGTTCTTGATGTCACCGCGATCGAACGGCGTGATGAACGTGCGACGCACCGCAGTCAGCACCTCGCGTGTGATATTGTCGGCATCGTTCTCGAATTGATTGACGCGTTGGCAAAAAACCGGGGTTTCCTCGCCGCCCTGAAGCATGCCTTGCAGTGCGAGCGCGCCCTGCTGCACGGCCTGCGAGTGCCTGGCAAAAAGATCGAAAAAGCGTTCTTCCTTCGGAAGGAAGGCGCGAAACCACCGCATCAACATTGGTATTTTATCCAAAATTGCCGAATAGACCGGTCAGAGCGACCCGTCGTAAATCTGTCATAGACCATTTTCCAGAAGTCCGCGCGGCAGCGGACCTGTGGAACCCGGTCATCCACGGCTTTGTGACGCCCGGACGGCGGGTAAAAACCCGCCCCTGACTAGAGTGAGCGCCGGAAATAACTGGCTATTTCGCCTACGATTCCGCGCCGGAACGTCAGCACGCAAGCGACGAAAATGGAGCCCTGGATCACCGTCACCCACGAGCCGTATCCGGCGAGATATTGCTGGGTTGCGACGATGATGAACGCGCCGATCACCGGCCCGAATACCGTGCCGAGCCCTCCGACCAGCGTCATCAAAACGATCAGCCCGGACATCGCGACCTCGACGTCGGACAGCGAGGCATTCTGAACGACGAACACCTTCAGCGAGCCGGCAAATCCCGCCAGCGCCCCCGACAGGATAAAGGCAACCAACTTGTACTGGTCGGTCTTGTAGCCCAGCGAAATCGCGCGCTGTTCGTTCTCACGGATCGATTTCAGCACCTCGCCGAACGGCGAGTTGATCGCACGGAAGATGACGAGAAAGCCGAACAGGAAACCCGCGACGATGACGTAATAGAGCACCGTCGGTTTCGAGAGATCGAGGATCCCAAACAAATGGCCTTGCGGGATACCCTGGATGCCGTCTTCACCATGCGTAAACGGTGCTTGCAGATAGATGAAATAGACCAGTTGCGACAATGCCAGCGTGATCATGGCAAAATAGATGCCTTGGCGCCGGATCGCGACGATACCCGTGATGACGCCGAGCCCCGCCGATGCGGCTATGCCGACGAGAATTCCCAGTTCGGGCGGCAACCCCCACACCTTGAGGGCATGGGCGGTGACGTAACCGCCGGTCCCCAGAAACATCGCATGACCGAATGACAGCAAGCCGCCATAACCGATCAGGAGATTGAAGGCGCAGGCCAACAGCGCAAAACACAGCGCCTGCATCACGAAGAAAGGATAGAGGTCGGTCAGCGGCACGATCAACAGCAGCAACGTCATGACCGCGAACGCGATCATCTCATCGCGGATCGCACGCGGGTTTGCCGGTACGGTATCGTCGGTCATCGCCGTCATCTTACGTCGCCCGCCCCGTCAGCCCTGTGGGTTTCACCAGCAGCACCAGCACCATGAGAGCGAATACGACGGTGTTGGATGCTTCCGGATAGAAGTATTTCGTCAAGCCTTCGATCACGCCGAGCGCAAAGCCGGTGATGACCGAGCCCATGATCGAGCCCATGCCGCCGATCACCACGACTGCAAACACCACGATGATGATGTTCTCGCCCATCAAAGGCCGGACCTGATTGATCGGCGCCGACAACACGCCGGCGAGCGCGGCGAGACCGACGCCAAGGCCATAGGTCAGTGTGATCATTCGCGGCACGTTGATGCCGAAGGC
>NZ_JBAVCF010000610.1:0-2820 GCF_049586575.1 Bradyrhizobium sp. | reverse complement strand
GTTGAGCAACCGCCAGGACGCTCTCTACGTCGCCGATGTCATCGCGGCATGGACGGGACGTTATCTCGATACAGCCGCATCGACAGAAGCCTCCGGCGACCAAGCCGGGCCACGCGACGTCGTGGTTCGGGAGACCCGAAACGGCAAATTCCAGCAAACCGTAACCGTCGGGCCCCACCAGATGCTTGCCGATGAACCAATCGCATCGGGCGGTGACGATACCGGGCTCGGTCCTTATGATTTCCTGCTGGCGGGACTCGGCACCTGCACCTCAATGACTATGCGGCTTTACGCCGACCGCAAGTCGCTGCCGCTGGAGCGAACCACGGTGACGCTGAGGCACAGCAAGATTCACGCGGAAGATTGCGCCGAATGCGAAACCAAGGCCGGCATGCTCGATCAGATCGATCGAGTCATCGCCATGGAAGGGCCGCTCGATGCCGATCAGCGCAAGCGGCTGATGGAAATCGCCGACAAATGCCCGGTGCACCACACGCTGACCTCCGAAGTCCGAATACTCAGCCGCGAAGCGGACTGACATTCGAATTGCGAGTTCGCGGTCAGGTCGATAGCGAATGTCAAATCCGCGCCACTAGCGCGCAGTCTTTGGCGCTTCCAGCGGCAGAACGCGAAGCATGCCGCGCAGACCCGCCGCTGTACCCAGCAGGATTCCGGCGACTGCCACGAAGGAAGAAATCGCCAGCGTCGAAATACCAGTCAGGCCCTGCCCGATCGAGCATCCCAGCGTCATCGCGCCTCCCGATCCCATTAGCGCCGCCCCGACCATCGAACGAAGCATGTGTCGTGGCGACGTGTAGCCCTCCACAAGGAAGCGGCGCGTCGCCAGTGCCGTAAGCAAACTGCCTCCAACGACGCCAGCCACCATGGCGACGCCCAAATTGAGCGTCAGCCCTGTCGACAGCATCACATATTGCACAGTATCGGCGACCGGCGCGATGAAGGTGAGCGAAGTGACGGCGGCCGGGTTGAAATCATCGGCGCCCAGATAGCCGGTCGCAAACCAGCCCGCGGCGACGAGCAGACCTACGGCCAATCCGGCAGCGATCTGCCAACCGGCACGGCGGAACGGCGCATGGGCAAACGCAAAAATGACCAGAGCGGCTGAGATCACCAAGGCCACAACCATCCGCGCGGAAATCTCGCCGACACCCAGAGGCCGCAACAGCTCGGGCAAGGAAAGATGAACCGGCTTGATCGTCGAGACATTCAAGAGCACGAGGCGCGTCGGTGCAATCAGCCCTCGCAGCGTCATCTGTGCGGAGATGCCGAGCACGATCACCACGACGAACGAACGCAGATTGCCGCAGCCGAGAAGCACCAGCGCGCGCGAGCCGCAGCCATTCGCAAGCACCATGCCGTAGCCGAACAACAGACCGCCGGCAAACATCAGCGGCGCCGAGAACGACGGCTGGAGATAGACCGACTTGGTGAGATCAACGGCGCCGTATCCTGCCAGAAGTTGTGTCATCACAAGCGCGACCGCGAGCGCCAGTGCAAAGGTCCGGATCAGGCGGCTATCGCCCTCCGCCCACCAGCCGCGAAGGCTGCTCAGCAGGCAAAAGCCGCTCAGCAGTCCGACCATGCCATAAGCAATGCCAATCAGCAGGCCTGCGCCAGTGACGACGTTGAAATCCGGGGGCACCGACGTTTTCCTATGGCCGCAGGATGACGCGATCGCGCGAGGAGCCCGCGACCGCGATAAACGCGGCCTTCGCCTCCTCCAGCGGATAGATGGCATTCGGCTTGATCGGGAACGGCTTGAGATGTCCGCTGACAAAGCCCGGCGATATCTCGCGAAGCACCGCGCCGGTCGCGATCGACGGCAGGCCGAGCGAGTCAATGCCGACGTAGGAGTGCTGGCCGCGGTAAAATTCCAGGATGTTGAACTGCACAATGGGGTCGATCGCGGAGATCAGGATCTGCCGACCGCGTAGCGCAAGCGATTTGTGCGCCGCCTCGAAATACGGATCGCCCACGGTATTGAACACGATGTTGACGCCCTTCCCGTCGGTCAGTTCGCGAGCGCGTGCCGCCACATCGGTTGCCGATGAGTCGATTATTTCGACGGGTCCATTGGTATGTCCTGTGTAGGCCTCCTGCTTGCGGGTCACGCCGATCACGCGCGCGCCACGCCAACTCGCGATTTGCACCGCGGCCTGGCCGACCTTGCCGGTCACGCCGAATATCAGCACCGTCTCGTGCCTTTCCGGCAGCCCCGCGCGGCGAAAGCCTTCAATCGCCGTGACAAAGGGCACGCCGATCCCGGCCGCTTCCGCCCATGACAGGTTCTTCGGCTTGTCAACGACCGCCTCAGCCTCGACGGCGAGATAGGTGGCATGGGTGCCGTCGCGCCGGATGCCGAGGTCGCCGGACGAGCCGAACACTTCGCGGCCGATCATGGCGGCCGGCCCGTCAATCACGACGCCTGCGTAGTCGCGGCCCGAGGTACGCGGAAACACCGCGTACGGCATCAATCCGGTGGCAGCCTTGATGTCGGAAGGATTGACGGCTGCCGCCTTGATCTCGATCAGCACCTCGTTGTCGGCACGCGATAACGGCCGCTGCTCAACAACCGGCGCCACCGCCGCCGGCGTCTCGGCCTTGGCATTCAGCCGCACGCAGCGTGCATCGACTTCAAGAGGGCGGTGGTCGGGTTGGGCGGTCGGCATGGGTATTTTCGCTTTCTCAGCTATCTTGAGAACTAGGGGAGTGGATTTGACATTCGCTCTCCCTCGCGGCGAGTCCGGAAAGCGAATGTAGTGATCCTACGATTCTAACATTCGCAAAAAAGTGGCCGCT
>NZ_JBAVCF010000609.1:0-4512 GCF_049586575.1 Bradyrhizobium sp. | reverse complement strand
ACGTAGTATCGCTTGTCGGGTCCTTTAACTACCGGGATCATGTGTTTACCGAGTGTCTCCGCCTGCTTCTTCTTTTCGCGAAAGCGCTTGCGCTTTTCCTTTACCTCGCGCATCCCGACGGTCATCTGGGTCGGGCGAAGCGAAAGAATTGGAATCGGGTGGATCAGCGGTTCGCGCACGTTCGACATGACTGGACATCCCCCTGCCGGATTGTGAAATATGCCGTCTAGGTTCGTTCGACTATGGCATGACGGGTGATGCTGGAAAAGCTGAAGGAGCGCATATCGAAGTCGCGAGTCATCGCGTTTGGCGACCGCGAAATCATCACCGAGGGGCTTGATCTCAGCTTCTGGGCCGACATCAGTCATCGTTGCATGACGGCGTCATGGCCATCGTTCATCGCGGGCGTCGTGGTTGTCTTTATTGTCTTCAACGCGGCCTTCGGCCTGCTCTACTGGCTTGGAGACGAGCCGGTCTCGAACGTCGCCCGCAACGACTATCTCGACTACCTCTATTTCAGCATCGAAACGCTTTCGACCGCCGGTTACGGCGACATGCATCCGCAGACCCACTACGGTCACTTCGTCTCGGCGGTCGAGCTTTTGACAGGCATCTTTTCAATGTCGCTGATGACCGGGCTGATCTTTGCCCGGTTTTCGCGGCCAAGCGCCCGGTTGCTGTTTGTCAACAATCCGGTGATCGCAACCCAGGACGGAAAGCCGACGTTGATGGTTCGTCTTGCCAACGAACGCCACAACATCATCGGCAATGCGACCGCACGGCTGTGGGTGCTCAAGAATACGATCACCAAGGAGGGCCGGGCTATCCGGCGCTTCAACGAGCTTTCCCTTTTGAAGAACGAGCACCCCGCGCTCGCATTGAGCTGGACGCTCTATCATGTCCTTGACGAACAGAGTGAGCTCTTCAATCTCGGCGCCGAAGACCTGAAAGCGGCCAACATCATGCTCGTGGTCGTCGTATCCGGATATGACGTTGTTGCGGCACAAACCATCCATGCCCGCAAATCTTACGATCATACCGACATCCGGTTCGGCCAGCGCTATGCCGATATCCTTGAAAACCTCGAGGACGGCCGGATTCGAATCGACTACGGCAAGTTCCATCACACTTTAGACGAATGAATTTTCCGCTTATCCGGCTAATTCCTATTTCTTCTTCGGGAAACTACGCAGGCGTGCTAAAGTAAGCAAAGTCATGCCGGAGCTGGCACCCGTGAGACCCCAGCGACCCATCGTATCGGTCCCGTCGGAAGATGAGCACCGCGTGCTCGAATTCCGGCCGCGCCCCGGGTCTCCCTTGGCTCAGCGCGGAAGCCATCCTTCGTTTGTCCATCGGCTCGAAGTCGCCAACGATCTGTCGCGCTATGAGCTCGACCACGAAGACGGCAACGATTATCGACAGCGGATGCTGGCAAATGTGGCCGCTTTCGCCTTCACCATGGCGCTGCTGGCGATCGGCATCTGGCTGACCGTGAGCATTGCCCACCTGCGGCGAACCCAGGATTGTGTCCTGATGGGCCGCCACGATTGCGTCCAGATTACCGTGCCACAAAACTAGCAGTGACCGGGCTGGGCGAACTTGCCACGTCGGCAATACTCAGCAAAAGGCGCCTCTGCCCCGGGAAATCAGCCACCACAGGCGATGACCACCTCCATTGAACTCAGGGCTGCGCTCCGATATACGGGCTTTCGGCTCCGGGTGGTGGACAGGGCCGGCCCCGGGGCCGCCGACCGCCGTCCTATATCTCCGGAATTTATCTTCAATATATCAAAGGTTTAGTGATGTCCTCTACATTCGATCAAGTGGCAACGATTATCGCTGAAACCTGCGACATACCGCGCGACACGATCACGCCGGAAAGCCACGCGATCGACGATCTGGGGATCGACAGCCTCGATTTCCTCGACATCGCCTTTGCGATCGACAAGGCATTCGGGATCAAGCTCCCGCTGGAAAAGTGGACCCAGGAAGTCAACGACGGCAAGGCGACGACCGAACAATACTTCGTCCTGAAAAATCTGAGCGCCCGGATCGACGAATTGGTTGCGGCCAAGGGCGCAAGCGCCTAATCGCGCGACGATGCAACTCGAATATTTCCACCTCATTGATCGCATCGTCGACCTCAAGATCGACGAGAAGAAGATTATCGTCGAAGCGACGGTTCCAAAGGAAAGCACGATCTTCGAAGGACATTTTCCCGGCTACCCGCTGATGCCGGGCGTGCTACTGATCGAATCCATGGCGCAGGCCTCCGGCTGGCTTCTGCTCGGGTTGCTTAAATTCGAGCGGATGCCGATTCTCGCCGCCGTGAAAGAGGCCAAAGTGCGCGGCTCGGTTTTCCCGGGCGATCTCATCACTATCGAGGCAAGTCTCGCTCATGAAGGCTCGGGTTACGCAATGACCGAAGCGAATATCCGGGTTGGCGGGAAGCTGCGCGCAAACTCAGCACTTACCTTCACACTGATCCCCTTCCCCAACCCGGATATGCGCGGATACATGGAGGCGGTGGCCCAGCGTGTCGGATTTCCGCAGCAGGCCAACACCCCATGACTGAAACAAAGCCTGCAACCGAGGTCTGGATCACCGGCATAGGTCTTGCGACTTCGCTCGGCGAAGGCCTGGATGCCCATTGGGACGCGCTCAATCAGCATCGCATCAATGTCGACGAAAAGGGTTTTGCGCCTTGCGTGGTTCATCCGCTGGCGCAGATCAACCTCGACGCCCAGATTCCGAAGAAGGGCGATCAGCGCCAGATGGAAGCCTGGCAGCGAATCGGCACCTATGCGGCGGGATTGGCGCTGGAATCCGCTGGCGTCAAGGGCAACGTCGAAATCCTCGCGCGCATGGACATGGTCGTCGCTGCCGGTGGCGGCGAACGCGACCTTGCCGTGGATTCCAATATCCTGAACCTGGAAGCGAAGGGCAATTCGGCGCCCGGCTTTCTCAACGAACGGCTGATGAGCGACCTGCGCCCGACGCTTTTTCTGGCGCAGCTATCCAATCTCTTGGCCGGAAATATCGCCATCGTGCACGGCGTCACCGGGTCGTCCCGCACCTTCATGGGTGAGGAAGCGTCCGGCGTCGACGCTGCGAGGATCGCGCTTGCCCGTATCGCCGCCGGCCAAAGCGACATCGCGTTGATCGGCGGTTCGCAAAACGGAGAGCGCAAGGATTTGCTGGTTCTCTACGAATTCGGCGGCTTCAACCTGAAGAACAAATTCGCACCCGTCTGGGAGCGCGGCGAATCCGGTGGCTTCGCCCTGGGATCGGGCGGCGCATTTCTCGTCATCGAATCGAAAGCCCACGCTGAAGCACGCGGCGCCAAACCGTTTGCGCGACTCGTCAACGTCGTCGCTGACATGGCGCGCCGCAAACAGGCGGGCGATGTGACGTCGACGCTGGATAGGCTGTGGGCCAAGCTCGGCAAGGTCGGCGACAAGGCCGCGATCATTACCGGTGCAACCGGCGTCGAACCCGCCACCTCCGAAGAGCGTGCATTCCTCAAGACCCACGGGAAGCTTCCTGTGCGCGCGGCCGGAACGGTGTTTGGCCACACCATGGAAGCACAATTTCCGTTGGGATTGGCGCTGGCGGCATTGTCATTGTCGCGCGGCGCATTGTTTCCGCCCAACAGCGCCTCCCCGTTCGAGGTTGAAATGTCCGAACGCCCAACCCAGATTGTCGTGATCGGGGTCGGTCACTGGCGCGGCGAAGGCATGGCGCTGGTCGAAGCGGCCAAGTGAACTTACGCGGGGGAAAACATGACAGCTACACACGATAAGTTCGGCAGGCCGATTGTCGTCGTAACCGGCATGGGCGTTGTCACCTCACTTGGTGCTGGCAAGGAAGATAACTGGAAAAAGCTCACGGCGGGCGAGTCCGGCATTCGCACCATCACCCGCTTTCCGACCGACGGACTGAAGACGACCATGGCCGGCGCGGTCGATTTCATTCCGATCGAGCCGTTTTCTTCCACCGATCTTTCGGAACGGCTCGGCGAACTCGCCGCCGAAGAGGCTGTGGCCCAGGCCAGCATCGGAAGCAAAGGCGATTTTCCCGGGCCGCTGTTCCTCGCGGTCGCCCCGGTTGAGGTCGAATGGCCGCAGCGCCAGGAGCTCGGGCGCGCGATCGGGCCTTCCACCGAAGTCGACTACGACGCCATGCTGCGGGTCAGTGGCGGCGGCCGCTACACGGCTTATCATCCGCGATTTCTGTTCGGCTCCGTCGCAGATCATCTTGCTGAAGCGTTCGGCACCAAGGGTTCACCGATCTCGTTGTCCACCGCCTGCGCCTCGGGCGCTACCGCCATCCAGCTCGGCGTCGAGGCGATCCGGCGCGGCGAGGCCGACGCCACGCTTTGCGTCGCCACCGACGGCTCGGTCAACCCGGAAGCGCTTGTGCGTTTTTCGCTGTTATCGGCGCTGTCGACCCATAACGACCCGCCGCACGCTGCCGTACGACCGTTCTCGAAGAACCGCGACGGTTTTGTGA
>NZ_JBAVCF010000608.1:0-5218 GCF_049586575.1 Bradyrhizobium sp. | reverse complement strand
TTGAAACGTCTGGTCGCGGGCGGTACCCAGCTTCGGCCCTTCACCAACGAAGTGCTGGAAGCCTGCCTGAAGGCGACCAATGAATTGTGGGCGGAAATTTCCGCGAAGAATGCCGACTTCAAGAAATCGATCGATTCGATGCAGGCCTACCGCTCCGATCAGTATCTGTGGTGGCAGGTCGCCGAATATACCTTCGACAGCTTCATGATCCGCTCGCGCACCCGCGGCTAATTGTCCATTTAAGCGTGCCTAGAGGCCCGGCGTCGCAAGACGCCGGGCTTTTTGCGTTGCGAAATGAGATCGGCATGGAAATCCGAAGCCGGATGTTTCATGCTTTGGCGGCCAAAGGCCTCGCTACGAAGGCCGGCACACATCATCAAAAAGGGGAAGGGCATTCAATGAAACGTCGTGAGTTTATCAAGGTCACCGGGTTAGGCGCCGCGGCAGCGGCGAGCATTGCAGCTCCTGCCATTGCGCAATCGATGCCGGAGCTGAAATGGCGGATGACGACGAGCTGGCCGAAATCGCTCGACACGCTGCATGGCGGGGCCGAGATCATGGCGAAGGTCGTTGGCGAGGCCACCGACAACAAATTTCAGATTCAGACTTTTGCGGCCGGTGAAATCGTGCCGGGCTTGCAGGTACTCGATGCCGTGCAGAACGGCACCGTCGAGATGGGCCACACCGCGTCCTATTATTACTTCGGCAAGGATGCGGCTTTCACCTTCGGCTCGTCGATTCCCTTCGGACCGAATTCACGCCTCAATCAGGCGTGGTTCATGTTTGGCGGCGGCAAGGAGATCCTCAACGAGTTCTACAAGAACTATAACTTTACCTCGCTGCTCGCCGGAAACACCGGGTGCCAAATGGGCGGCTGGTTCCGCAAGGAAGTCACGTCCGTTGCCGACCTGCAAGGGTTGAAGTTCCGCATCGGAGGCTTTGCGGGACGCGTCATGCAGAAGCTTGGCTGCGTGCCGCAGCAGCTTGCGGGCGGCGACATCTATCCGGCACTGGAGAAGGGCACCATCGATGCCGCCGAATGGGTCGGCCCCTATGACGACGAGAGGCTCGGCTTCTACAAGGTCGCTCCGCATTACTACTTCCCGGGATGGTGGGAGGGCGGTCCGATGTTGCTGGCGATCGTCAATCTCGAAAAATGGAACGCACTGCCGAAATACTATCAGGCCATCCTCGAGCAGGCGGGCCATTACGCCAACAACTGGATGATGGCAAAATACGACGCGCAGAATCCGACCGCCTTGCGCAAGCTGTTGGCGAACGGCACCAAGCTGCATCCATTTCCGCAGCCGGTGATGGAAGCCTCCTTCAAAGCGGCCAAGGAACTGCACAGCGAGGTCGCCGCGACGAATGCCAATTTCAAGAAGATGTACGAATCGCTGATGTCGTTTACGAATAGCGGGTATCAGTGGTTCCAGGTCGCCGAAGTCGGCTACGACAATTTCATGGCGCGGCATTCGCAGAGCTAGCGCCGCTCAGGATGCAGTTGGACAAAACAGTAAAAACCCCGAAGCGATGCTTCGGGGTTTCGCATTTTGCATCGAGCGCTATTGCTTTCGCGCCGGGCCGAAGTCGAGCGGCGGCAGGTCGATCTGCGGAATCTCGATCTTGATCTTGTTCAGATCGACATTGAGCGGCTTGTCGAGCAGGCCGGTCACGGTGACCGGGAAAGCAATCACAAGCGCCACCATGATCGCCTGCAAGCCGATCCATGGCATCGCGCCCCAATAGATGTCGGAGCTCTTGACTTCCTTGGGCGCCACGCCGCGCAGGTAGAACAGCGCGAAGCCGAACGGCGGATGCAGGAACGAGGTCTGCATGTTCACGCACAGCATGACGCCGAACCAGATCAGGGCTGCGTCAGCGCCCACCACTGGCGCCAGAACCTTCTGCGCGACCGGCGCGATCATCGGCAGGATGATGAAGGCGATCTCGAAGAAATCCAGGAAGAACGCCAGGAAGAAAATGAAGAGGTTGATGAAGATCAGGAATCCCCAGACACCGCCCGGCAATGAGGTGAGCAGATGCTCAAGCCAGACGCCGCCGGAAACCCCGAGAAACACCACCGAGAAACAGGTCGAGCCGATCAGGATGAAGGTGACCATGCAGGTGATGCGCATGGTGGTCTGGTAGCCCTGCTTGATCAGGTCCCGCAGTTCGGGAATGCGCACGGCCTCGAGGCAAATCCAGAGCACCGCAAGATAGGTGATGGCGAAGGCGAGCTTGAAGAAAAGGCCTTCGGTAATGAAGATTCCGATGATGGTGCCGATGCCGCCGGCAATGATGCCGATGATGGTGATCTTGTTGCCGGCTGTCGAAAATTCCTTGTGATGGATCGCGGCGAGCACGATCGCGCCGACCGCGCCCATAGCGCCGGCTTCCGTCGGCGTCGCCAGGCCCATCATCATGGTGCCGAGCACCACGAAGATCAGCACGGCGGAGGGGATGATGCCCATCAGGCACTTCTTCCACAGCGCCCAGCCGGTCAGCGTGCGCGCTTCCTTTGGCACCGGCGGCACGTGATCCGGCTTGATCAGGCCGAGCACGAACGTGTAGCCGGCAAACAGCATGATCTGGAACACCGAGGGGCCCCAGGCGCCGAGATACATGTCGCCGACCGACTTGCCGAGCTGGTCGGCGAGCACGATCAGCACCAGCGAGGGCGGCACCAGCTGGGTGATGGTGCCGGATGCCGCGAGCACGCCGGTGATGTAGCGCATGTTGTAGCCGTAGCGCATCATGACCGGCATCGAGATCAGCGCCATGGCGATGACCTGCGCCGCCACGGTGCCGGTGATGGCGCCAAGGATGAAGCCGACGATGATCACGGAGTAGCCGAGACCGCCGCGAATTGGGCCGAACAACTGCCCCATCGAGTCGAGCATGTCCTCGGCGAGCCCGCATCGCTCCAGAACCGAGCCCATGAAGGTGAAGAAGGGGATGGCGAGCAGCAGCTCGTTGGAGAGAACGCTGCCGAACACGCGGCCGGGAATCGCCTGCAGGAAGTTCAGGTCGAAAAAGCCGAGATGAATGGCGAGAAAGCCGAACGACAGCCCGACGGCGGCCAGCGTGAACGCGACCGGGAATCCGATCAGCATGGCGACTACCAGGCCGCTGAACATCAGCGGCGGCATCATCTCCAGCGTAATCATTGTGTCGGCCTCTCGTATTTCGCGTCGATCGTGACCTCGCCACGCAGCGCGGCGATGCGCTTGATGACCTCCGAGACGCCTTGCAGCGCGAGCATCGCGAAGCCGGACGGGATCACGAACTTGATGGGCCAGCGAACAAGCCCGCCGGCATTGCCGGACATTTCACCCACCGCATAGGCCTGCATGAAGAACGGCCAGGACAGATAAGCGAGCAGCAGGCAGGACGGTATCAGGAAGAACAGCGTGCCGATCAGGTCGAGCCAGAGCTGACCGCGCTCGGAGAGAAACAGATAGAAGATCTCGACCCGAACGTGCTCGTTGCGCTTGAACGTGTAGGACGCGCCGAACATGACCAGAATCGCAAACATGTACCACTGCAGCTCGAGCCAGCCGTTCGAGCTGTAATCGAAGGCGTAGCGGATCATGGCGTTGCCAGCGCTCACAACGACGGCGGCAAGCACCAGAAAATTGCAGATGTATCCGATCTTCTCGTTGATGGCGTCGATCGCGTTGCTCAGTGCCAGCAATGGACGCATCACGCTCCCCCCGGTGGCCATCAAACTTCGCTCGGCACCTTTGCAGAGGTCAAATTGATTCCGCGTACAAGCGATCGCAACGACAATACTCCCCCAAAACCGCGCTTCAGCCGTCTTCGCTCGCCAATGGGAGCTGCGGTCTTTCGAAGCGCGAAGCCGGCCGCACCATTTCAGCGTGTCATGGCGCCGTCAATTGGAAAATCGGCAAATTGACGAAACATCAAGCGCTTGCGGGACGAACGGCGCTGCCGTTTCAACCGCCGGTAACGCTCATATGCCTGCCGACGCTGGGCCGGTTGTGCCGGCGGTCGATGATGAAATCGTGGCCCTTCGGCTTGGTCCCGATGGCGCGGTCGATTGCCGCCGCGAGAAGGGTGTTGTCGGCGGAAGCGCGAAGCGGCTTGCGCAGATCGGACGCGTCCTCATGTCCGAGGCAGGTATGCAGCGTTCCGGTGCAGGTGATGCGCACGCGGTTGCACGCCTCGCAGAAATTGTGCGTCATCGGCGTGATGAAACCGAGTTTGCCGCCGGTCTCGTGGATCCGCACATAGCGCGCCGGTCCACCTGATGTCTCGTCGAGGTCGCTCATCGTGTACCGCTGCGCAAGACGCGCGCGCACCAGCGACAGCGGCACATACTGATCGATCCGCCCGACGCCGATGTCGCCCATCGGCATCACCTCGATCAGCGTCAGTCCCATGCCCTTGCCGTGCGCCCATTCCATCAACGAGGGGATTTCGTCCTCGTTCAACCCTTTCAGGGCAACGGCATTGATTTTGACCGCAAGACCGGCGGCGCGCGCCGCTTCGATGCCGGCCAGAACCTTATCCAGATCGCCCCAGCGGGTGATGGCGCGGAACTTGGCGGGATCGAGCGTATCCAGCGACACGTTGATGCGGCGAACGCCGCAATCGGCGAGTTCGCCGGCAAAACGGGCGAGCTGCGACCCGTTGGTCGTCAGCGTCAGTTCGTCAAGCGCGCCCGAGCCGAGATGGCGCGACAGCGAACGCACCAGCGATATCACGTTGCGCCGGACCAGCGGCTCGCCGCCGGTCAACCGCAGCTTTCGCACGCCCTTGGCGATAAAAGCCGAGCAGAGCCGGTCGAGTTCTTCCAGCGTCAGGAGATCGGCCTTCGGCAGGAAGGTCATGTCCTCGGACATGCAATAGAAGCAGCGCAGGTCGCAGCGATCGGTGACAGAGACACGCAGGTACGTGATCGTCCGGCCGAAAGGATCGGTCATCGGGCCCAACAGCGACGCGGGCGAGGGAGACAGGGCTACAGTCATCAAGTGCCTTCGGGCTTACGGGCCGCTAGCGTGGCTGTTCAAACGTCCGCACGGCCATGCGTCGAGCTTGTGGCCACGCGCAACAGAGCGATCATTCCAATCTATGCACCTCGGGCTGGCAGCACAATCGGGCAATTTGCGCCTGTTGTGCAGTGCGGGCCGTCAGCGTTGAGGCGCCGCGGCTTGACCGGGGTTGGGGAACGCCGGATCGGCGGGCGCTGCGC
>NZ_JBAVCF010000607.1:0-6455 GCF_049586575.1 Bradyrhizobium sp. | reverse complement strand
GCCGGACAAATCCTAGTAGACGAGCCATCGAAAGAATTTGACGGCTATCCAGCCGACCCCAACTAGCCACAAACAGGTAGCCATCCCGCTCAAGGCAATCCACGCCCATGATAGCCCGCTACGGAATCGTCTATCCGTCCCCGGTTTGGACGGGGCATTGTCGTTGAATGCCTTTTCGGTTTCGTTAGATGCCGTTCCGGCTTGATGTGCCATATCCCGTTTTGGTTGTATCGTTCGGTTGCTCATGGGCTTTGATCCGGGGCACAGCAGAACTCGCGATTCCGAAGCGGTACTGGCAAAAGGTCGGTTTTCCGGTGTTCGAACGATCTGAAAAATTCAATGCTCCGCCGGTAGATAGAGCTCGGCCTCTGCCCGCGCAATTAGGTCCTTCGGTTAAGCTAACCGGTCAACCTTACCCGCCCCAAGTGTTACCTGGTTCACAGACGCCGCGAACTTAGCGGACTACCTTGAACTGAACTCAGAAGATGACCAGAGGAAGACCATGCTATCGCCGCCAAACGAGAACTGCATTGAAGTGCTCCGCGCAAGGTATGCGGAATTGCTTCGACTGCGTGAGTATGTCGGACGGCTGGAAAAATCTTCACAAGGAAGACGCCCCCAACTGATGGAATGATGGAGGGCGTCGAAGGCGGCAGGAAACTGTTGATCAACGCCATGACTAAGCAGGGATCAAATACCAATTATCGAATGATCTGAAGTTGGAGGGGCTGGACGCGGCCTCGCTCCCATGAAGCGCATTTTCGATCTTCGTACTGCCGCCGGTCCCTTTTCCAGGCGCATCCGATGACCGTTCGATTGTCGGCACCGACAGCTCAAAGCCAAAGAGCCCGATCCAAATCAGCCCGTGGAGTGCGAGCCACTCCACTTTATTATTAACCACCGGATTCACAAACTCGCCTAGCTGCGACCCGAATTCTGCCGGAAGCGCCGGGCAGGATAACACAAGCGGCTGCAGAGGTGGGCACCTTTGTACTGCACCGCAATAATCTGGGAAGCAGCTATCAGCTTCATGAAAAATTAAGAGGTGAAGCAGGACTTTAGCTGCGAAGGGGCTCCGCGATGCTGGCAATCTCGATGATCTGTTTGCTGTTTGGGGCCGTGCTTGGTCAGCGATTTACGGTGCTCGTTCTTGTACCGGCCATGGCTGTCGTGATGGTCCTTTCGGTTGGAGCCGGGTGGACTCATCCACAATCCGCTTGGTGGATCGTCAAGATGGCGGGCGTAGCAGCGATTTGCCTGCAATGCGGCTATTTTGCCGGAATTATCATGCGGCATTTCCTGATTGAAAGGCCGTCACAATCGTTGCCGCTTACAGAGGCCGAGCCCTCAAGACCCCATCATGCCGCACGCTGACGGCCGTTTAGCTGCAGAAGGTCAAAGAGCCTACGCGCAACCTACAAAAAGACCTGAGAGGTGGAGCTGCCTTGTCGAGCTCTAACGTACCCCGTGGGCGTCGCCCGCCTGCACGCGGTGTAGCGTTGCGTAGCGTCCACCCTTACTGATCAGCTCTTCGTGCGTCCCGTCCTCCACCAGGCGGCCACGGTCGATGGTAATGATGCGATCGCTGCGCCGTACGGTCGACAGACGATGGGCGATGACAAACACCGTTCGCCCCTGAGCAATACGCTGCATATTGTCCTGAATGATACGCTCACTTTCGTAGTCGAGCGCGCTGGTGGCCTCATCGAAGATCAAAATGCGAGGATTGGTCACCAGTGCCCGGGCGATAGCAATACGCTGACGCTGGCCGCCTGAAAGGCTGGCGCCGCGTTCACCCACGACGGTGTCATAGCCTTCCGGGAGCTCCAATATGAAATCGTGCGCGCCGGCTAGCTTCGCCGCTTCGACCACCCGCTCAATCGGCATCGCCGGATCGGGCAGCGCAATGTTGTCGCGGATTGACTGGTTGAACAGCACGTTCTCCTGTAGCACCGCACCAACCTGGCGGCGCAGCCATGACGTGTCGACCATCGCCAAGTCAACCCCGTCAACCAGCACGCGACCGCGTTCGGGGATGTAAAGTCGCTGAATGAGCTTGGCCACCGTGCTCTTGCCCGAACCCGAAGGACCGACGATACCGATGACCTGCCCGGCCGAAACGCTGAAGCTGACGTCGTGCAGAATTTCCGGCCCGTCGATGCGATACCGAAACACGACGTGGTCGAAGGTAACGTCGCCGCGAATAGCGGGTAGCGCGGCGCGTGCCGGATTGAATCTGGGCTCCGGCGCCGTATTGAGGATATCGCCAAGCCGTTCCACCGAAAGCCTTGCCTGATGAAAATCCTGCCAGATCTGGGCGAGCCGCAGCACCGGCTGGCTTACTCGGCCTGCCAGCATGTTGAAGGCCACAAGCTCACCCACCGTCAGCTCGCCGGAAATGACCAGGCGGGCTCCGAAATACAGGATCCCCGCCATGACCGCCTTGTTGACGAATTGCACGCTGTTGCTGGCGGTATTGCCGAGCCGCAGGACACGAAAGCTCGCAGCCACATAGCCGGCAAGCTGCTCTTCCCAGCGTCGCTGCATTTGCGGTTCCACCGCCATGGCCTTGAGCGTCTCAACGCCGGTGACGCTTTCCACCAGAAATGCCTGGTTTTCGGCACCGCGCTTGAACTTCTCATCGAGAAGTTGGCGAAACCGCGGAGTCGCGCCGGCAGAAATCCCCACGTAAAACGGAAAACCAGCAAGGACGACGAAGGTCAACAACGGCGAGTAAACAAGCATCACGCCGAGGAAGACGAAGGTGAAGAATAGGTCGATAACCAGCGTCAACGCCGAACTGGTCAAGAACGTCCTGATGCTTTCCAGTTCACGCACGCGCGCGACCGAATCGCCGACCCGGCGGGTCTGAAAATAGGCGGTGGGCAAAGCCAGCAGGTGTTGGAAAAGCCGCGCGCCGAGTTCGACGTCGATGCGGTTGGTTGCGTGCGAGAACAGGTATGTCCTCAGAATGCCAAGAATGGTCTCAAAAAGCCCAATACCGAGCAATCCGATCACCAGCACATCGAGCGTACCGACGCTGCGATGGACCAGGACCTTGTCGATGACGACCTGAAAAAATAATGGCGAAGCGAGAGCAAACAGCTGTAGGAAGAACGACGCGACCAGCACCTCGCCCAGTTGGTGCCGATATTTGTGGATCGCGCCCAAAAACCAGGTGACGTCGAAACGGCGCGTAAGCTCAGCTAAATTGGCGCGCCGGGTCATTAGAATTAGGCGGCCATCCCAGATGGCCTCAAGATCGCCCCTGGTCATCAATTCCGGGCGCGGCGTCTTCGTCGACTGCACGACGACCTTATCGTCGCCAACCTTGCCTAGCAGGAGAAACCCGCCGTCCTTGAGCACCGCAATGGCCGGCAGTGGGGTTTTCGCGAGGCGCTCCCAGTTTGTTTTCACCTCGCGTGCTTTGAGACCAAATTCCCTGGCGCATCGGACCATCTCGGCGGTGCCGATCGTATCGGTCCCCGACTGGTGCCGAACTTGCGCGGGATCTGCACCCACCCCGTGAAAACGCAGCAGCATGACGAGGGCCGTGAGACCTGGATCATTCGGCCCGGGTGTTTCCGAACGTACCGTCATTCCGACTTTGACTTTCCCCTGATCCACCACAACGACGCCCCGGTGGATTTTAAATTGCTAGCAATATTTTCTATACTTCTAAACCCCTTAGCCATAGTTTAAGCGGAACTTTCAAGCTACTGGATTTCGTTTGTCGCCCCACGCAACTGCCTACCCTTGGATACAATCGTAAGACTACACAATCAAGAGTGGTTCGGGGATATGCTCGTTTGGGCCAACTAAAGCCCTGATCTTCCGGTTGTTTAACCTCATCGCCTCAAAAAGGGGCGATAGCTTGACGTTTTAGGTAGGATTTCATGAACGCGGAGAAGAAGATTTTGCCTTTCCGAACCGGTCCCAAGCCGCGGGACCGCGAGGAGCTTGAGTTTCTGCCGGCTGCACTGGAAATCGTTGAAACGCCGCCCTCCCCCCTCGGTCGGGCAATCGGCGTTACCATTATAGGCCTATTTGTGCTGGCCCTGGGCTGGGCCAGTATCGGGCACGTAGATATCGTCGCCACCGCGCCCGGGAAAATTATTCCAAACGGCTACAGCAAGGTGATTCAACCCTTCGAGACCGGCGTCGTGCGCGCCATTTTGGTAGCGAACGGCCAGAACGTAAAAGAAGGAGACGTGTTGATCGAACTCGACTCCACCATCAATGAAGGCGAGATCAATCACCTCAGGAGTGACTTGCAATCGGCGCAGCTTGACATTGCTCGCCTTCGTGCCGCGCTAACCGATACCGACGATCCGCTTGCTGCCTTCCATCCACCGGAAGGAGCTGATCCGGCTCTCGTTGCGATGCAGCGCCAATTTTTGGTCGCCCAAGTTTCCGAGCACCGGGCAAAGATCGCGGCCCTGGATGGACAGCGGGCTCAAAAGGAAGCCGAACTTGGCACCATTTCCGCGACGGTCGACAAGCTCGAGGCAGTCATCCCTACCATTGAGGAGCGCGTCAATATCCGCAAGGCGTTGAGCGAATACTCGTCTCGGCTGCAATACTACGAAATCCTGCAGCAGCTGACCGAAAGCCAGCAGGAGCGATTGGTCCAGAAGAGTCACCTAAAGGAAGCGAAGGCGGCGGTCGCGGCCATTATCGAGACGCGGGGCCAGACCAACGCCGAGTACCGCCGGACACTTTTCGGGGAGCTGACCGAGGCCGAGCGAAAGGCTGGTGGCCTCGCAGCAGATCTGTCAAAAGCAGAACAGCGCACCAAACTTCAGCAACTGACCGCACCAGTCTCGGGGGTGGTCCAACAGTTGTCCATCCACACCGTCGGGGGAGTCGTGACGCCGGCGCAATCCCTCGCGGTCGTCGTGCCAAGTGACAGCAAGCTCGAAATCGAAGCGATGGTAAGTAACCGCGATGTTGGTTTCGTTCACGCAGGTGACGAAGTAGAAGTCAAGGTCGATACTTTTGACTTCACTCGATATGGATTGCTGCATGGTCGGGTACTGAACATTTCTTCGGATGCCATCGTTCGCGATAATCCTAACGACAAATCGAATGAAAAGCAGGCCGGTTCGACGACCACCACCAGCGACCTCAACGGACAAGAATTGACCTATGCGGCAAGAATTTCAGTCGACCGCACACAAATGCAGGTTGAGGACAAGAAGGTAAACCTTTCACCCGGAATGGCTGTAACCGCTGAAATCAAGACAGGATCGCGGAGGATCATCAGCTACCTGCTCTCGCCGCTGGTCAGATATAAGCAAGAGAGTCTGCGCGAGAGATGAAATCGGGACGATCGCGGTCATTCATTGAGGATTTGTCGTCGACTCCTGCAAAACCTCATTAGAAGTGCTTGCTCCCGGCGTCGATTGCACCGGCTTGGCTGCAGGCTTCTTACGCGGCTTCGTCCGATCAACCGCCGTCGCCAGAGGCAGGGCTACGTCTGTATTCAGCCTAGAGGAACTGCCGCCAACGCGAGGCACGTGCGGCGCCAATCGTGTCGTCGATGGAACAGTGGCCGTCGTCTGCGGTACTGGACTAGCCGTAGAAGGGGCTTGCCCTGGCAAACCGGCTCGCGGCCGCGCGAGTGCTGCCGCCGGAGGAGCGGTTTGCACTGGGGTTCGAACATAGCTTGCGTAGTGCCAAGTTTGAAACGTCAGGCCCGCTGACGCCAGCGTGAACATTGAAGGAGCCCCCAACGACCCTACTTTGCTATCCGCGATAGAGGTTTGCGAGAGGCCGGCTCGTGTTGTGGCCGCTACAATGTCACTGAACCACTGTGGCCTCGCCGGTACTGCCCGCGGAGCGTCCGCAAAACGCGACGTGCTTTCGCCAGCAGTCTCCCGATTCTCACTTATTGCGCCCTTGTTTTTTCCTAGTGGTGCCTCGTCAGCTATCCGACTTGAGGACCGCGCTTCATTCGCAAGATCATGCGTACCGCCAACATCGCCGGAAATCGAAATCGAGGGCGACGTTTCAGCCCGCCTTGCTGGGCTGCCTGGCACGTCGATTGCCGGCCTTATAACCCAAGCTTCGCGCACGTTAGTGGATGGATTTGGTAATGCCTTTACTTCCGGTGTAATGCGGAGAGAAGTCTGTAAAGGCAGGTTTAGGACTGGAAGTGCATGGCCGGCAGAGGACGGAGCCGGCGACTGCAGGTTCAGAATTTCTTTTGGCGGCGGCTGCAGAAAATTAGCCGGAGTCGGCGGCGGCGGTTCGAATCCGAATGCTGGATCATCCAAAAACAGTGCTGGACGCTGGACATATTCCAGTTCGTCCGGCAATGGGGGCGGTACGTCGTAATCCATCCGTACGAACTTTGAAGTCGACGTGGTCGCTGCTCCCAGCTGTGTCAGAAGGCGGTTTGCTTCAGCGGTGTGAGGGCCAAGCGGATAAATTTCCAGATAGGACCGGTAGGC
>NZ_JBAVCF010000606.1:0-2793 GCF_049586575.1 Bradyrhizobium sp. | reverse complement strand
CGAATCTTCGTACCGGCGGCAGCCGCGAGCATTGTCCGGTCGCCTTCGCCGCCTTCAATGGTGGCGAGCAGATCGATACCCGCGAAGCGCTCAAATGCCCAAGCGACCGTCAACATCTCGGGCTCGGCAAAGGGATCCGCCACTCGCCCGCGAAACGAAAACTGCCCGATCCCGGTTGCCTGCGCGGCATGCGCGATCAGGACAACGCTGTCGGCCATGACGGCTTCGTAAGCCTCGTTCGCCCGGTACCATTCCAGCATGGTGAATTCAGGCAAATGCAAGCGGCTGCGCTCGCGGTCGCGGAACACTCGCGCAAATTCAAATATCCTGGTCTCGCCGGCGGCAAGCAGCTTCTTGCAGGCAAATTCCGGCGAAGTCCGCAAATACCGCGTCATGCGCCCGTTATCACTGGCCGTGAGTTCCGTGCGCGGCGCATGCAGATGGGTTTCGTTGCCCGGCGACACCTGCAAAACAGCGGTTTCTATCTCCGTAAAGCCTTGTTCCTCGAACCAGGCCCGGGTCGCCCGTGTGATCGCATTCCTGGCGGCTAAAAACGGCCTGATGTCGGTGTATCGACCGGCAGACCACCATGGCGAAGCCTTATTGTCCGCAACCATCAATCAACCGCCCCAAAACGCTAGCTTCCAAGCACAAAATCAGTATGTTGCAGGCCGAAACCGCCTCAATTGGCCCCGGAATGCACCTGTCCGGCAAGGTCTTGGGCCACAATATCAGGAAAAACAGCCTTGAAAGTCATCGCCAGTTCCATTCGCAAAGGCAACATCATCGAGCAAGATGGCAAGCTTTACGTGGTCCTCACCGCTGAAAACATCCACCCCGGCAAGGGAACGCCGGTCAGCCAGATCGAAATGCGCCGTATCGGCGACGGGGTGAAGATATCCGAGCGTTATAAGACCACCGATCAGGTGGAAAAGGCGACGGTGGAGGACCACAATTTCAACTATCTCTATGAGGACGCCGACGGCTTTCACTTCATGAACGCCGAGAATTACGACCAGGTCCAGGTCTCAAAGGAAATCGTCGGTTCTTCGGCGCCTTATTTGCAAGAGAACATGACCGTGAAGCTGTCGCTTCACGACGGTAATCCGGTCTCGATCCAGTTACCGCAGCGCGCGACGCTGGAAGTTGTGGAAACTGAGCCGGTCACCAAGGGACAAACGGCGTCGTCCTCTTACAAGCCCGCCGTCCTTTCCAACGGCGTCCGCACCGCCGTACCGCCGCACGTCGCCGCCGGCACGCGGATTGTGGTGATGACGGAAGATGGGTCTTACGTCGAACGCGCAAAGGACTAATATCTCGCGTGCGGGGAAAACAGCGCCGGGGGCGTAACAACAGTGAGGTCGGGGGCCGCCAATCTCTTTGCGCGTCTGCAGCTAGCCTTACTTCTGCTCGGCGCCGGCGCGACCCCGCTCGCCGCCGACGAATTCAGAAGCCCGACCATTTCCGTCGCGCGTGTGGATTGGCGCGCCGCGCTTGATCAACTCCGCACCGAGGTCGGTGTCCAGCCGTCAGTTGCTTCCACGTTCACTTTTGTGGGCCGGTCCCGACTGGCCGCCTCCGATCCGCGCTCGATGCCGGCGCTCGTGCAACTCAACGCCACGACGTCCCAGATATTCACCGGCATCGGCCGCAGCCCGGTGCCGGTGCTGCTGCCCTTCGACGCCGCGGCCTATCTCGAAGCCCGATGGTTCGCCACGCCCGAAAGCCTCGCGATCCCGCGCTTTGAAGCCGACTTTCGTACCGCCGACCTGTTCGATGCAGGTCCTGCCGGCTACGACGCGGTTTTTTCGCTCGCGCCCGGCGCCGGCAACGGCCTGCCGCAGCGGATTTTCGCGAAACCCGTGGAAGTCCAGATCACGGGCTCGCTTCTGACCTACGATCTCAACGATCCCTTGGGCGGCAGAGGTGAACCGGTCAAGTCGCTCGCCGCGCAGTTTCCCGACCTGCGCCGCTTCATCCGCGAAGGCTATGTGCGCTATGCCTTCACGCGCTTCGGCGTCCCCTACGTCGTCTCGATCCAGTGCCTCGACAGCGTGCCAAGGCCACGACGGCTCGCCTGTCGCGAGGCCTATCCTGTTGCCGAGCGATTCCTGAAGGCGCTCCGCGTGGCGGGCGGCCTGCCATCGCGGCCACGGTCCGATATCGCATCGGAAGCCGTTGGGCGCCCTTCCGTTGCGTCCTCGGATTTTACCTATCGCCCGCCCGGCGACCTCATTGCCAGAAGCGGTTCGCGCAAGCGGAACGGCCGAATTGACTACACCGTCTACTCGCAAATCCGTTTTCCATTGCAGAAAGCGCCGGCTTTTGCCCACTCTCAATCGTTCGGCTTGCGCAAAAACGACAGGTTCGATGAATTTGGGCCGACCAGTTATCCTTGGCAGGACAATTTTTGCGAGGTCCGCAGCTTCGGCGTCGGCCAATGTCCGAGCGGATTCGGCCATCAGGGTCAAGATATGCGGCCCGCCCCCTGCCCCACGCATGAGGAAGGGCCGGAGCATTGCGATCGCAAACAGCAGGTGGTCGTTGCTGCGCGCGACGCCATGCTGATCCGCGAGCCGAAGCAGCAGGCGGCAACCCTTCAGATCAACACCCGAAACGAGCATATTCGCTTCCGCTATATGCACATGGACCCTTCAGCCATGGATGCCGATGGTGTTCTGAATGGCCGTTATGTCGAGGAAGGCGAGAAAATCGGCGTCGTTTCCAACTATCTCGACCGTCCCAACGGCACTACCCGTCACCTCCATTTCGACGTTCAGGTGTTCACCCGCG
>NZ_JBAVCF010000605.1:0-7564 GCF_049586575.1 Bradyrhizobium sp. | reverse complement strand
ATTACGGGACGATCGGCACGACGGGCCTCGGCGGCAACGGCATCTTCGCGCAGAGCGTCGGCGGCGGCGGCGGCGACGGCGGGTCCGGAACGTCCTTCGCGGCGATAGTCAGCGTCGGGATCGGTGGCAGCGGCGGCGTTGCGGGCAACGGCGAACAGGTTTTCGTCCAGAATAGCGGTACGATCCAGGTGTCGGGCTTTCGCTCAAATGCGATCTTCGCGCAAAGCCTTGGCGGCGGTGGTGGTAACGGCGGTGACGGCACGGATGAATGCGCTTGCGTCGTAACATATGCGGTGGGCGGCAAGGGCGGCGTGTCGGGCGCGGGCGGTGAGGTCGATGTCACCAATTCCGGTTCGCTCACCACATCGGGCGACCTTTCGACCGCGATCCTCGCGCAAAGCGTTGGTGGCGGCGGCGGCACCGGTGGAGCCGGTTACGGATATGGCGGCGGCGTGTTCAACGTCGGCATTTCGGTCGGCGGCGCCGGCGGGTCGGCCGGCGGAGGCGGCACCGTCAAGGTCGATCAAACCGGCGCGATCGTCACCACCGGCATCAATTCAAACGCCATCACCGCCTACAGCATTGGCGGCGGTGGCGGCAACGGGGGCAGCAGTGCCTCCCGGACCGCCACGGTGCTCTTCGCGCCCAACAAAGGCTCGGACCCTAAGAACCCCCCTGGCAGCGGTCCGCCTACGATTTCGTTGGACTTCTCGTTCGGCGGTAGCGGTGGCGCCGCTGGCGACGGCGGTACGGTCAACGTTTCCAACGCAGGCTGGATCGGGACCGGCGGCGCTGGCTCGGCCGGCATCTTCGCGCAGAGCGTCGGTGGCGGTGGCGGCAATGGCGGTGACGCCTCCGCAACTTCGACGTCCGTCAACGAAGGGACCGCGAAGAACATTTCGCTGGCGCTCAGCATCGGCGGCAGCGGCGGTGCCGGCGGCAAGGGTAACACCGTGACGGTGAATAACGTCGGCAAGATATTCACGTTTGGCGACTTGGCACCGGCGATCGTCGCACAAAGCGTCGGCGGCGGCGGCGGCATGGGCGGCGCGGGGGTTGCCTCTTCCGACACGGTCGGCAACATCAATAACTTCACGCCCGGCAACATCTTCAGTCCGAATCCGAGCACGCCGCCACCGGATCCTGACGTGCCGAATTCGACCGATCGCTCGAAACTGGAGCAACTCGCCAACGGCGCCGAAGAAGGCACCAAGATTGCGCTTTCGGTCGGTATCGGCGGCAGCGGCGGTGCGGCAGGCGTCGGCGGCGACATCCTGGTCACCAACGATGGCAACATCGTTACCTACGGATACGCCTCGCAAGGCATCTTCACCCAGAGCATCGGCGGCGGCGGCGGAACGGCTGGCGGCGGCAGCGCGCAGAGTTCGGGCGGGATCGCCGTCGGAGTCGGAATCGCTGGCAATGGCGGCGGCGCGGGAATGGGCGGAAACATCAACGTCACCAACACCGGCACCATTGCCACCTGGGGCGACGATGCCACCGCCATCTTTGCGCAGAGCATAGGCGGCGGTGGTGGCCTCGCGCTGATCGGAGACGGCCATGTCGGTCTCAATCCCAAGGGCGTCGCGGTCGCTATCGGCGGCACGACGGGAAGCTCCGGTGCCGGTGGCAACATCATCGTCTCGCAGACCGGCACCATCACGACGATCGGCGATCGCGCCTACGGCATCCTGGCGCAGAGTGTCGGCGGCGGCGGCGGCGTTGGCGGTACCGGCGACGGAATCAATCTTGGCGCGGTCGTCGTCGGTGGTAGCGGCGGCCCCGGTGGTGCCGGGGGTACGGTCCAGGTCACCGATACCGGTGGCATCACAACCTACGGCAATGGCGCCGACGGCATCCTGGCGCAAAGCATCGGCGGCGGCGGTGGCCTCGGCGGAGACGCGGCAGGCTCCAACCCTCATCTCGGCAGCCGCGCGATAACGGTCGGCGTCGGCGTTGGTGGCGCTGCCGGTGAGGCGGGTGATGGTGAGGGGGTCACGATCAGCAGTACCGGTCCGATCACGACCAGCGGTATCGCCGCCTACGGCATCCTGGCGCAAAGCGTCGGCGGTGGCGGCGGCATCGGCGGTAGTGGCGATGCAAGCGGTGGCACGATCGCGTTCGCCGGTTCGAACGGCGGCGCCGGCAGCGGCGGCGCCATCACCATCGATCAAACCGGCAACGTCACCGCCAGCGGCATGGATTCGCACGCGATCTTTGCGCAAAGCGTCGGCGGGACCGGCGGCGGCAACATCACCATCAACCTGCATGGCGGCACGATCAGCGGCGGCACCGGCAACGCGGCCGGCGTCTACATCGACGGCGGCGCCACCAACGCCGTCAATATTTCATACGGCGCGGTGGTGACGGCGCAGTCCGGCGTCGCCATCCAGGCGACCGACGGCGTCGATGCGAGCGGCGTGGCGCGTGTGATCGGCAACACCACGGTCAACAATTCCGGCGGCATCGTCGGCAATGTGGATCTCGGCAGCGGAATGGGCCAGGTCAACAATCTCGCGGGCGGGACCTTCGTCACCGGCACGGTGCTCAATCTCGGTTCGGGCGCGCTGGTCAATGCCGGCCGGCTCGACATCGGCGGCGTCAACAACGTCATCACGACGGCGCTGAAGGGCGCGTTCGTTCAGACCACGGCGGGCACCTATGTGCCCGACGTCCGCTTCGGCGGCACGTCGGATCTGCTCGCAGTGAACGGAATTGCCAATGTTCGCGGCACGATCCTTCCCAATCTGCTCTCGTTGCTGCCCAACACGCCCGCGACCGTCCTCACGGCCACTGGCGGCTTCATCGGCGTCAATGACGTGACGGCGACCAATTCGCCGACGGTGACGTACGGCGTCCAGTTCGTCGGCAACTCCCTCCAGCTCGTCGCGACACAGGCGCAATTCGTCAGCTCCGCGCTTTCCGCTTCACTCACGCCGAATGAATTGTCGGTCGCCAACCAGCTGCAGAATATCTGGAATGCCGGCGCAACGCCCGGCATCGGGCCGGTATTTGCCGCTCTGGCGAACCTGAGCGATCCTCAATCCTACGCCCAGGTGCTCGATCGTTTGCACCCGGCGGCTTATCTCGCGCAGCCGGCGATCTCGACATTTACCGGGCTCGGCTTCGTCGACAGCATGTTGAGCTGTCATCTTGCGGCTGGTCCCTATGCGCCGCTGACTGAAGTGCCCTGCGAATGGGCCAAGCTGACCGGCAGCTTCGCCAGCCAGGTCGGCTCGTCGGGTTCTTCCGGATTCCACGATCAGGCCGCGCGTCTTCAGGCCGGGCGGCAAATCCAGCTTGCGCCCGACTGGTTTGGCGAATTCGCCGTCGGCTACGAAGCCGGCCGAACCACCGGCAATTTCTCCACCACGCTCGCCGACCGCTATGACTTTGGCGCGGCGCTGAAGCACCAGATCGGGCCGTGGCTGTTCGCGGCCGCGCTCGATCTCGGGTACGATGCGCTCAACACCACGCGCTCGATCGATTTCGGCGGTGTGCAGTCGGCGACCAGCACGCCGAGCGTATGGCGGCTGGATTCGCGGTTCCGCGCCGCCTACGTCGCCGAGTTCGGCAGCGCCTATATCAAGCCGTCGCTCGACCTTGACGTCATCTATACGGCGCTGCCGGGATTCAGCGAGGCGGGCGCCGGTTCGCTAAATCTCGCTGTCGCGTCATCCAACAAGGTGGCTTTTGCGGCTACGCCGATGGTCGAACTGGGGCAGACCTATTTCCTCGCCAGCGGTCCGGCGCTGCGGCCGTTCATTCAGGGCGGCGCCACCTGGCTGTCCAACAATACGTGGGGCGTGAACTCGACGTTCGAGAGCGCGCCCGCGGGTGTAACGCCGTTCACGACGCTGACCTCACTTCCGCAAACGCTGTGGAAGGTCTCGGCCGGCATCGACATCTTCGGGGTGGCGCGGATACCGGGCCTGGACCTGCGCCTTGAATATCAAGGGCGGTTTGGAGCGGGCTATAACGACCAGACCGGCCTGGTGAAGCTGAGCCGGCATTTCTGACGGCACTTGGCGGTCGGCGGCGCGGCCGCGACCTTTCGCCGTTTATTCCGGCGGCTTTAATTCTGCGGAATTGGCCCAGTTGCTGAGACGCAACGCTGCCTCGGCCTGACGCGCCTTTTCAAGCAGGGCATCCTGCTCTTCGCCCGGAGGCAGCAGTGAAGCCTTGTGTCGCACCTCGTTGGCGAATGAGAGCAGACGATCCTGCAAGGAACTGGTTTGCTTGATACGCCGCCGTAACATGGCGTTACCCCCTGTCGATGTCTGGCGTGACCCACCGGCGCTCGCCTCACGAAGTGAAGCCACCGGCGGTGGCCGGCCGATCATGCGCCCTTAACCGGTCGGTGAAAGCGCACAAGTGAACACAAGGGCGAAATAATCGTCTGGCAGCGCAGTAGAGTTAACGCCGCGCCACGCTCCGGTGTACCGGCGTATCGATTTTTTTATGAAATGATCCAATAGCATTTCATCTCCTCAATCCAAGGTGCAGGCCGAACGATTGGGGTGACGGCTCCGCCGCGTTCTCAGCGCGGAGGAGCCGTTTTCGCCGGGGGACTGAATATCACGATGTGCTGCGCTGTCTTATCAGACTCCAGTTGCGCGATCAGGATGTCCAGGCTTTTGACGCTCCCCTCATCGGTGACGCGGGCGCAAAGGCCGCGATAGTGTTTGATCTCCTTGTCGATTTGCTCGCACTTCCAACACATCGTCAGCTCCAGCGCACGTGAACCAATGAATGGAGCTGCGTCACGTTCCCGGCGGATGCATCTTTGATGGGCTTAACATCCGGCGGCGCGCCGGGGCGCTGGGTACACTTCTGGACACTGCCTGATTTGCGGTCGAGGTCGATGCCGCCGACAAGAAACGGCTGGCTCATATGATGGACGTCATGTTCAAGGACATTATTCTAGTGGTCCGATTCCAACATTCGCATATTCATTGGCGCCGGCATTTTTGTTGAGGCGGACCAGCATCTCTACGAAGGCCGCCACGTCGAAGCGTTGGCGGCGCTGGCGCAGAATATCGCGCACTCGGCGGGTCTGCAGGCCGCCTCAGCTGGCGGCTGCTTGCGCCGGAGTTCCGGGGATACGGAAAAGCCCCCGCCGTCGTGAACCGGCGGGGGCTCCCCGGGTAGATGTCGCGAGGCTGGGGAACTCCGCGCGCGGCGCCCCACAGATGTCGCGCCATGGACCCATCGTATCAATCTAGCGAGGCCGAGCGGTTCCGGCGTGGCTCTATTTTGAGCAGGCGATGCCACAGATAGCGACAGCGTCGCGCGGACATGATCGTCCAGCGCCTGGAACGTATATCCCATGCCCCCGTTGACCAACGCGAGATGAACCGATGTTTGTGCACACCGCCCCTGACGCCGTGCCGTTAAAATTATGGCTTGAGCGATTCACGGGTCAGACCGCTACTCGCGATCAAAGGTCTTGATCCGGCCGGGATGTTTGACCTCCGCTTTTCGATCCAACATGAAAGCTCTTATGAAAATTTTGCGCGATCGTTCTCCCTCGTTGGCAGCGAATTTCACTTCGACATCGACAAGACATCCCGTCGCCGCTGCGTTCGCCGCCGCTGCCGGTGTTTTGGCCGCTTCCGCCTATGTCAACTGGCGCCTGGCCAAAAAAGCCCAGCGCGAAAATCCTCCGCAGGGGCAATTCGTCGAGGTTGATGGCGTCCGCCTTCACTTTGTAGAGCGCGGAACCGGAAAGCCGCTGGTCTTGTTTCACGGCAACGGAAGCATGATTCAGGATTTTGAATCAGCCGGCCTGATTGATCTGGCGGCCCGGCACTACAGGGTTATCGTGTTCGATCGGCCGGGGTTCGGGCATAGTTCGCGGCCGCGGAACGTTATCTGGAGTCCCGAGGCCCAGGCCGACCTGTTCATGCAGGCGTTAGGCCGTCTCGATATCCAGAACGCCATCGTCCTGGGGCACTCGTGGGGCGCCTCGGTCGCGCTCGCTCTCGCCACCAGGCACCCGCAGCTTGTCCAGGCGCTCGTCCTGCTTTCCGGGTACTATTTCCCGACTGCGCGTGCTGACGTGGTTGCCCAATCCGGACCCGCGATACCGGGGCTCGGCGATATCTTCGCCTACACGCTGTCGCCAATTCTCTCTCGCCTGATGTGGCCCGGCATGCTGCACAAGCTGTTCGGTCCTCGCTCGGTTCCGAAGAAATTCGATGGCTTCCCGAAAGCGATGGCGGTTCGTCCGTCTCAAATTCGCGCCAGCGCTGCCGAGGCTGCCTTGATGATACCGGCGGCATTTTCGTCGTCCAAATCGTATGATGAACTCTCATTGCCAATCATTATCATGGCGGGAGAAGGCGATCGCCTGATTGATATCAACGAGCAATCTGCGCGGCTTCATTCAGAGGTGAAGCAAAGCAAATTGCACCGAATCGCCGGAGCTGGCCACATGATCCAGCAATCGGCGACGCAGGACGTCATGAATGCGATCAATGAGGCTGCTGCGGCGTGAGTCCGCGCGAGCTTTGCGCTCCTGCCGCCAAGGAATATCCGCGCATCGCTTGCAGCTCGGATCGGTTGTCGTGTCTGCCGGCGGCAGAATCATATATAAGAGAGCACGCGGCCAAACCGTTACGTACCGGAACCACAGAGGCGAGATGTGGCTGATTTCATCGTATTGAAACGACCGGGACCGCCTGCACGGGAAGTCCTGGTAAACCTCGACCAAATCCTGATGGTGCAGCCCGGACAGAACAGCGGGTCGGCGATCCTGTTCGGCAAGGACCATCTCGTGAATTTCGAAGAGGACCTTCCGACCGTGATCCGTCGAATCCAAGCGGGTCCCTACGTCCGAACCGATCACGGCTAGGCTTTAATCTGCGGCAAGCGGCGTCGCTTGTGACGTCGGGCAAATCACAAGCGACTAGCACCCACGGCAGATTCCTGTGAACGAGCTGACCTGTCGGCGGCCTCGTTGGCGACGGCGTGGTTTGCCTTTCGGCTCGACGGCATGCGCGCTGAAGACCCGCTGTGAGGCGTACGGATAATTAGGTGGCGCGGCGGCGCGTGCCGGCGCCAGAGGCGCCTGCGGGACCGTAATGACAGGGGTATTGGCGCGCAGCGGCGGCACGCTTGAGGCATTGCCGATGCCGCTCGGATCGGAGAGCGCCCTGGGATTCGCGGGCCCATACGGCACGCCGCTGATCGGCGCCATGCCCGCGCCCGCCGATCCCGCGGGCGGAGTGAGTTGCGCGAAGGCTTGCACCATGAAGACTTGCCCCGCGAGGCACGGGCTGATGAGCACGGCGACAACAAGCGGAGCGATGCGGGACATGTGGCTCTCCGTGCGCTGTACTCCCAATGAGAACACAGGACGCATGTTCCCTCATGCGATGCCGGATTGATTGACTTTTGGGAAGCGCTCACGCCGCCGACTGATCTTCTTTATCAGGTCCACGTATTACGATCTTCAGCGCATCATCCGGCAACGGCTGCTACAATGCCGTCGTCTCGTCCCATGGCGCGCGCATCCAGACATCGCGCTCTTCATCGGTGGTCAGGATCACCGGCATTGCCT
>NZ_JBAVCF010000604.1:0-4124 GCF_049586575.1 Bradyrhizobium sp. | reverse complement strand
ACGACCACCCATCTTGCCGCGATCACCTTCCTGCATGTGACAGGCACGCAGGCCCACGACATCCCCTCCCGAGGCTCCGGTCCCGCGATCAACGATCTTGTCGCGGGCACGATCGATGCCGTGATCGACCAGACCGTCACCATGATTCCGATGCACACCGGCGGCAACGTCACGGCGATTGCGACCTCAGCGCCCAGCCGCCTTGCCCAAATTCCGGACGTGCCGACCTTCGCCGAGGCTGGGGTGCCCGCGTTCGACCTGACGGTCTGGAACGCGATCGCCGCACCGGCCGCCACCCCGCGGCCGATCCTCGAACGCCTTGAATCCTCGCTCAAGACCGCACTGGCCGATCCGGACCTGCGGCGCCGCTTCACCGACCTCGCGGCGGATGTGCCCGGACCGGACCAGTTGGGAGCGGAGCCGCTGCGGCGGCTGATCGCGTCCGACATCGAACGCTTCGGCCCCATCATCCACGCCGTCGGAGTGAAGGTGGAGTAGCGCTTACGCCCCGCGCAAGATCGCTTTGCCGCAATCGCCTTTGGCGGCAAAGCGGACACATCATGTCTTCGCAGCTCGGATTTATGAGAACACGCCTCGGTCCCGTCCTCGGAACAGGAGACAGGCATCGCCATAGGAGTAAAACCGGTAGCCGCTCTCGATCGCGTGGCTATAGGCGCGCTTCATCGTCTCCAGTCCCGAGAACGCCGAGACCAGCATGAACAGCGTCGAACGCGGCAAATGGAAGTTGGTCAGGAGGATATCGACGGCTCGGAAGCGATAGCCAGGCGTAATGAAGATGGCCGTCTCGTCATCGAACGGCCGGATCTCGCCATTCTCGGCGGCCGCGCTTTCCAATAGCCGCAGACAAGTGGTTCCGACGGCCACCACGCGTCCTCCCCTTGCGCGCGCCGCATTCAGCGCCTCGACCGTTGCCGGCGAGATCGCACCCCACTCGGAATGCATCTTGTGCTCCGAGGTGTCGTCCGCCTTGACCGGCAGGAACGTGCCCGCACCGACATGAAGGGTGACGCGATGCAGATCGACGCCGTGTTGGCGCAATGCGGCTTCCAGCGCCGGCGTAAAATGCAGGCCGGCCGTGGGTGCGGCGACCGCGCCTTCGTTGACGGCGAACATGGTTTGATAGTCGGCCGCGTCGTGTTCGTCAGCCGCGCGTTTGGAGGCGATATAGGGCGGCAGCGGTGGGCTACCGAGATCTGATATTGCGGAATCGAGTGTCGGTCCGTGAAATGAGAACGACAGCGTGACCGCGCCATCTTCGCCTTTGTCCTCGACTTCGGCATCGAGGTGTCCGAGCAGGCAAACCCGGCCCTCGTTGCCGAAACGGACCACGTCGCCGCGCGCGAGCTTTTTTGCCGGCTTGACCAGCGCCTGCCAACGCGAGCCGTCGAGCCGCTTGATCAGTGTCGCCTCGATCTTCGGCTCGGTGTCGCGGCCAAGACGTCGTCCCCTCAGCTGGGCCGAGATCACCTTGGTGTCATTGACGACGATCTGATCGCCCGCCCTGAGCCATTGCGGCAGATCGGACACCACGCGGTCGTGCAGGGACGAGCCGGACTCTACCACCAGCATCCGCGCAGAATCGCGCGGGTGCGCGGGGCGCAGCGCGATCCGCTCAGCGGGTAATTCGAAATCGAAGAGATCGGTGCGCATTGGCCAGTCCCGGTCATCGCCCGCGCAGGGCGCAGGCGGGCGATCCAGTACCCCGATCTTCATTAGGATCAAATTCGGTGGGTACTGGATGCTCCGCTTGCGCGGGGCATGGCATTACTACTTGGTCGGTGAACTACGCAGCATCCTTTGCCATATGCGCCTTGACGATCTTGTCGGGATCCCTGACCGGCTCGCCGCGCTTGATCTTGTCGACGTTCTCCATTCCCGACGTCACCTTGCCCCATACGGTGTACTGCTTGTTCAGGAACGGGGCGTCGTCGAAGCAGATGAAGAACTGACTGTCGCCGGAATCCGGACTGGCGGCGCGCGCCATCGAGGTGGTTCCACGCACATGCGGTTCGGCATTGAACTCGGCCTTGAGCTTGGTGCCGGAACCGCCGGTCCCCGTACCCTGCGGGCAACCCGTCTGAGCCATGAACCCGTCGATCACACGATGGAACACGATGCCGTCGTAAAATCCTTCCCGCACCAGTTCCTTGATCCGTGCCACATGGTTCGGCGCAAGATCGGGACGCATTTCGATGGTGACGGGCCCCTGCGTGGTGTCGAGGATCAAAGTATTTTCTGTATCAGCCATGCTCGCTTCTCTGCTGCTGGAGGTTTGCGGTTGTGAAATCGAATGGCGAAGGGGCGGCCGGCAGCGGCGCCGGCCATTCCTTCTGTAAATGGCATGGGAACGCAGCGCTGCAACGCCTCCATGACCGCGATCCGGTACAATAAACGATCGTTGTCGTCAGCCTGTTCCGATTCATAGGTCACGCGGGGGCGGCCCATGATTTGCCCTGCCCGGTTAAAGCTGACAATGACCGTGATGTCGATGTCGGCATGGACGCGCGAGGGTTCCGGCGGTTTCCAGCAGGTCCTCAGCCTCGCGAAAAGATCGGAAATGGTGTTCACCTGCGCCGGTTGCGCCGGCGCAGGACTCGTCGTTGCGAGAAGGAGCACCACGACGCCTAACCAGCGCCAATGGCGAGGCAGGTTCGCCACCGGTCACTTCATGTCGGAGGCGACCTGAACCTTCACCATCTTGTCGGGGTCGGTCACCGAACCGCCGGCCGATCCCGGGGCCGCCTTTTTCAGTTTGTCGACAACGTCCATGCCCTGCACGACTTCGCCGATCACCGTGTATTGGCCGTCCAAAGGCGTGCCGTCGGTGAACATGATGAAAAACTGTGAATTGGCAGAGTCCACGCTGTCGCCACGGCGCGCCATGCCGACGATCCCGCGCGCAAAATGAACCTTGGAAAATTCCTGCTTCAAGTTCGGATATTTCGATCCGCCGGTGCCGTTGAAGTTCTGCCCGTCGCCGGTCTGCGCCATGAAGCCTTCCATCACGCGATGGAAGGGAACGTTGTTGTAAAAACCGTCACGGGCGAGCTGCTTGATGCGCTCGGCATGCTTGGGGGCGATATCGGTACGCAGCTTGATCACGATCCGGCCCTTGGTGGTGTCGATGACGATCGCATTCTGCTTGTCGAGACCGGCGGGAAGCGGCTGAGCGATGGCGGGCGCAGCACAGACCAGCGCGACGAGGACGGCGAGAATTCGGATCATGGAAGCTCCAGCGTAAGAGAAAGATATTAGCGGCCGAATTTGGATTTGAGGCGCTTGGCCACGGCCTTGGGCACGAAGCTCGAGACGTCGCCACCCATACCGGCGATCTGTCGCACCAGTGTGGCGGTGATCGGGCGGACCGTCGGCGAGGCCGGCAGGAACACGGTGTGGACCTCCGGCGCCATGGTTTCGTTCATGCCGGCGATCTGCATTTCGTAGTCGAGATCGGTGCCGTCGCGGAGGCCCCGGATCAAAATGGTGGCCTTGGCGCGCTTGGCCGCGGTGACCGTGAGATCGTCAAACGTGACGCAGTCGAATTCGCATCCCGCGTGGCTTGCCACAGGTTCGAACACCTCGTGGAGCATCGAAAGCCGCTCTTCGACCGAAAACAGCGGCGCCTTGCCGGGATGGACGCCGATGGCGACCACCAGGCGGTCGCACAGGCCGACGGCATGCCGGACGACGTCCAGGTGGCCATTGGTGACGGGATCGAATGAGCCGGGATAAAGCGCGACACGGGGCATGAAACCGTCCTACCCCGCCACGGCTGTAGCTGCAAGCTAGTCCGTTCCATCTCAGCGAAACCTATATTTTTGGTTGGCCATTGAACCCCTTGCGGGTCCGGCACGTCTTCATGGCAGGGATTGCCTTTGTTTCGTGCCAGGCCGGCGATGAAACAAAACGGCGGTTGGATGAAACCATTTTGGACCTTTGGCGGACCTTGGCGAAGAACTCCGGAAACGCCCGGTTTGTATTAACGGACCAGAAAACGAGGGCCAGCAAGGCCCGCGACAGGGGACCGTCATGATCAAGACTCTTTCAGCTATCGCTGCTGCTGCTTGCGTTGCCGCCGCCCTCGCCATCCTGCCGGGCTTTGC
>NZ_JBAVCF010000603.1:0-3177 GCF_049586575.1 Bradyrhizobium sp. | reverse complement strand
CAAGCCGATCTTGGCAAACACCTTGGGATCGTAGCCCAGGGTCTGGTTGACGTTCGGAATAACCGAGACAACCTTGCTGACCAGGTTTCCCTTGCCGTCCTCGACCACCTCGGTCACGAAGTTCGTGCCGATCGCCTGGCGATTGCTGTCGAGCTTGATTTCGCCGTTGGGGGCCTCGATCACCAGCGTATTGAGTGTTTCGCGAAGTTTCTTCTGGCCGTCGCTGAGGTCGCCATTGACCTTTTGCAGCGCCTCCATCAGCGCCTGGGTGGCGCCATAATAGTTGGTCGCGAGCAAGGAGGGGCTCGGGAAGCGCTTCTCCGGCGGGAATGCGTCCTGATAGGCCTTCACAAAAGCCTGCCAGCTCGGCGCGTCCCAGGTGTCGGCCTGGCCGCTGGCCGCGACCGTGCCGATCAGCGCGTTCTTGGCGTTGCCCTTGGCCGAGAGGATGGTCTGGTCGACCATGATCGAGCCGCCGATCAGATGCGCCTTGCCGCCCGCCTGCTGATATTGGTTGAGGAAGTTGACGGCGTCGCCGCCGCCGAGGCCGAGATAGATCGCGTCGACGTCGTCAGGCATCGCGGCGATGACCGAGGCGAAATCCTTGGTGCCCAGCGGCACCCACTGGCGATTGGTGACCTGGCCGCCGGCGGCGCAGTATTCCAGCACGAGGCCGAAAACCTGGGTGTAGACGAAGGAATAGTCCTCGCCGACCGTAGCGATCTTCTTGTAGCCCTTGGTCTTGTAGATGTAGTTGCCGAGCCCTGCCTGCCACTGCGCGCCGTCCATGTTGAAACGGTAGAAATTGGGGGCCGGATCGACGTAAGTGGTTTCCTGCGCCCCCGAGCCGCCGTTGATGAACGTGATCTCGGGATGGGTCTTGGCGAAATTCTTGACCGCGATGCCTTCGTCGCCTGACAGCGGCGAGATCATCAGTTGGACCTTGTCCTGTTCGATCAGCTTGCGCACCGCGCGCACCGCCGAATCGGGCGTCGCGTCGGTCGAGGCGATGATGAATTCCAGTTCCTTGCCGCCCACCTTGGTGCCGTATTTCTTTATGGCGGTCTGCAGGCCGCGAATGCCGTCTTCGCCAAGCACCGTGTAGGTGCCTTCCAGCGTCGCCGTGACGCCGACCTTGATCTTCTCCTGAGCCTGTGCGCCGCCCGCCAATAAAAGGCAGCCCAGCGCGAGCGCGCCGACGCCGATAATCCGCGTGACCATTGTGTCCTCCCCTGTCGATTTCGTTACGCGTTCTGCGCGCGCAACGTGTCGCATCCGATTTCGGCCTCGACATCAAATCCGCATGAATTCAGTCGGCCGAGGGAAAGCAGACTAGCGGATATCGGGCGCGGGGCAGGCCGCCAGCGGACCCGCTCTTGACTTTTAGTCTCATTTTGTCTGCTGCTTCGCAGCATTCATTCGCGCCGCAATATGCTCCGATGGCATGCGCACGACGAGCGACGTAGATCGCGGATCAACGCGCCGCTTCGCTGTTCGCCTGAGCAACAGCGCGCCCGTAAGGCTGGCTTGAACAGGAAATTCAGGCGCCTCCTCAGCCACCGCGAGAATCATCGTCGAGAGGTTCCGGAGCGCGGACTTAGGCCCCCGGCGGACCGCTGTTCAGAAGGTGGGCAACAGCGGTGACGAGTTGGGCGGGTGCGAAGGGTTTGGCCATCATATGCTGTCGGGAACCCCTTGGAAGCCCAGTCGTCGGCGCTGTCGCCGCTCATGTAGACCACCGGAAATGCCGGATCGATCTCACGGGCGCGGCGGGCCACCTCCCAACCATCCAGCTTAACCCCGCTCGTTGTGCGGCGGATTTGGCGCAAGGCGGCTTCCCTGTCCATGCGAGAAGCTGCTTTCATTTCCAGTTCGCCCGCGGCTAGTCTCGACCCATCTGTTCAGGCAACATCCACCTTACTCCCTCCGTGAGGTGGGAAATCGGTGCGTTCGCTTACTTCGTGAGGACGACAGGATGCGGGCAGTGATTGTCGGTGCGGGAATGGGCGGGTTGATGGCGGCATTGGCGCTGCGACAGTCCGGCGTCTTCGCATCGGTCGATATCTATGAGCAAACGAAGGTGCCCAGCACCGCAGGCGCCGGGTTGAACATTCCGCCCAACGGGGCGCGGATCTGTCGTTGGCTGGGCGTCGACCTGGATGGCGGCGATCCCAGAGGCGGCGATGGGGTGATCGACGGTGGCCGGGCGGCCATTCTGGAATCGACACGGCAGTTCAACGCGGATGGCAGCGTGACAAAGCGCCCGTTCGATCATGTCACCGCGGCCGGCGACGGCGCGGGGTTTCATCACATGCACAGGCTCGACCTGTTGATGTGCCTGTATAAGCGGGTGTTCGAGTTCGGTCCTGACAGCGGGACGCCGTGCCCGATCACCGTGCACATGGACTGCAGGCTGACGCAGTTGCGCCAGACCGAAGGCGAGGTGACGGCGACCTTTTCGAACGGTCGAACCGCCACGGGCGAGGTTCTCGTCGGTGCCGACGGAATCAACTCTGCCACGTTGCAGCTGGCGTGGCCGAAGGCGCGTCCAAAGCGCTGGACCGAGGTGACCTGCTTTCGAGGCCTCATTCCACGAACGACGGTCGCCTCGCTACGCAAGGCTGACGGCAGCCCGCTGGACCACAATCCCATCGATTCCTACAGCATGGACCGTCATCGGAACGACAAGAGCGGGGCGACGACGTACTGGGTGCGCGGCGGCGAGTTGTTGAACGTGTGGATCGCCCGTTATGAGCCCGACTCTGCCGCGTTCGAGCAGGAGGAGGGCGACTGGTTTCCCGTCGGTAGGGAGGAAATCCTTCGCGAGGTGGGCGAGGCATTCACGGGAAGCCCCAGCAGAGACGACCTGCTCGCTCTGGCGGGGGCGATCGTTCGTCCTACCAAGTGGGGCCTCTACGATCGCGACGCTCTCGAAACCTGGGTCCAAGGCCGTGTCTGTCTGCTCGGAGACGCCGCGCACCCCATGCTTCCCACGTTTGGCCAGGGCGCCGCGCAGTCGTTCGAGGACGCCGCCGCGCTCGCCAGCGCCTTTGCCCTGCACAAGGGCGATGTGGCCACGGCGCTGCTGCATTACGAGCGCGTGCGGCATTACCGCGCGACCCGCTTCCAGCTCGGCTCCAAATTCGCGTTCGACCACTTGCGGGCCAAGGACACCGC
>NZ_JBAVCF010000602.1:0-8028 GCF_049586575.1 Bradyrhizobium sp. | reverse complement strand
GGCCAGCGCGGGGTTGAGGGCCAGGAACACCTCTGGATGCCGCAAGATCGGGCCGATCGCCCCGATCGCGATGACGGCGAACCAGATGCACATAATGGGCCCGAAAAAAAACGCGACGCGGGCGGTGCCGCGCGACTGCGCGGCGAACAGCACCAGCAGAATAACCACGGTGAGCGGCACGACATATGGATCCAGAGCCGCCGTGACGAGCTTGATGCCTTCGATCGCCGAGAGCACCGATAACGCCGGCGTGATCACCGCATCACCGTAAAACAGTGCTCCGCTCACAATCCCCAGGAGAACGATGGCGCCGGCGCCGCGACTGACCGCGCGCTGGGCGAGCGCCATCAAAGCCAGCGTTCCGCCCTCGCCGTGATTGTCGGCGCGAAGCAGTATCACGACATATTTCAACGTGACGACGATGATCAGCGCCCAAAGGATCAGCGAGACCACGCCGAGTACCGCCGCCGTCCGGGCGACGCCCGAGGGCCCGCTGGCCGCAACGACCGCCTCGCGCAGCGCATAAAGCGGGCTGGTGCCGATGTCCCCATAGACGACGCCGATGCTGCCGATCAGAAGGGCTTTCAGGCCGGCTGTCGAATGGACTTCGCCATGCCCGTTAGCCGCCGTCGTTTCCGGGGCGGGAGCTACAACATCACTGGTCATTGGGTGGAGGAGCCTCAAACTGCTTCACTGCGCAATCGCAAAGCGAGGCGGCTTATAGCCCTGCGCTCGAAGCATAGCCTACCCTGATTTTGAGCCCTTACCATGCAAAAAATGCATGGACCGGCATCTATATTGTAACCTGGGTTCCGACCTCGACCACCCGCCCGGTCGGGATCTGAAAATAGTCAGTAGCATCATTCGCCGAGCGGCTCATAGCGATAAACAGGTGATCCTGCCACTGCGGCATCCCGGACTGGGCAGATGGCTTCAGTGCCCGACGCGATACGAAGAACGATGTCGACATGATATCGAACTGCCAGCCAAGCTTGCGTGCGACCCCCAACGCTTTCGGGACGTTGGGGGTTTCCATGAACCCAAAACGCAGCTGCACGGCTGAAAATCTTTCGCTGATGGTTTCCATCCGGACGCGTTCAGCAAGCTCGACCCGCGGCGTCTGCGCGGTCTGAATCGTCAGGATCACATTGTGTTCATGGAGCACCTTGTTGTGCTTGAGATTGTGCAAGAGCGCAGTCGGCACCGAAATCGGGTCGCTGGTCAGAAAAACAGCAGTGCCCTTGACGATGTGAGGTGGCCGCTTTTCAAGGCTGTTGATCAGCTCCTTCAACGGCACCTCGATGCGCCGGGTCTTCTGCAGAAGGATCGCCGTGCCGCGGCGCCAAGTCCAGATCATGAGCGCCATGGCGAGGCCGAACAACAGCGGCACCCATGCGCCTTCGAACAGCTTCAATAGATTGGCGCTGAAGAAGGTCATGTCGACGACAACGAACGGCACGATCACTGCGGCTGCGGTAGCCGCGCGCCAGTTCCACAATTTCCAGATCACGACGAAACCCATGATGCCATCAGCGACCATGGTCGTGGAAACGGCGATACCGTAGGCGGAAGCAAGCCCGCTGGACGAACGGAAGAGCAACACCAGCAGCAACACACCAATCAGCAACAGCCGGTTCACGCGCGGCAGATAGATCTGCCCGGCATGCGTTTCCGAGGTGTAGCGGACCTCAAAGCGCGGCAACAGACCGAGTTGCACCGCCTGCCGGGTCAGTGAATAGGCTCCTGTTATCACCGCCTGGCTGGCGATCACGGTCGCCGCGGTGGCCAGGGCAATGAGTGGCAGAAGCAGGACCTGGGGAACCATACGGTAGAACGAATTTTCAACTGCGGCCGGATCGGAAAGCACAAGCGCGCCTTGACCGAAATAATTGACGAGAAGCGACGGCAGTACGAAATAAAGCCACCCAGCCTGGATCGGCTTGCGTCCGAAGTGACCCAGATCGGCATAGAGCGCCTCGCCGCCGGTCACGGCGAGAAATACCGCGCCCAGCGTTACCATTCCGATCGTGCCGTGCGAGAGCAGGAATTGAAGGCCATACCAGGGATTGATTGCAGCCAGCACCGAAGGATCATCGCTGATATTAACAAGGCCGATCACCGCCAGCGCGCTGAACCAGACCGCCATCACCGGACCGAAGGCAGAGGCGACGCGCGCCGTGCCATTGCTCTGAACCGCAAACAATCCAACCAGAATGAAAACGGTCAACGGCACCACGTAATGTTCGAGCGCCGGCGTGGCCAATTTCAGTCCTTCTACCGCCGATAGGACCGAGATCGCCGGTGTGATCATGGAATCGCCGATAAACATCGAGGCACCGATCACGCCCAGCACCAGCAATGGCCAGCTTCTGCCGCCCAGGGCACGCTGACCCAGCGCCATCAGCGACAACGTGCCGCCCTCGCCGTTGTTGTCGGCACGCAACAGCAACAGAACGTATTTCGCGGTGACAACGATAAAGAGCGCCCACAGGATCAGCGACAAAACGCCGAGCACCATGAGACGAGTGACCGGCTGCCCCTGTGCCGCACCGGCGACTGCTTCGCGAAATGCGTATAGCGGTGATGTCCCGATGTCGCCAAAGACAACACCGATACTTCCCAGTGTCAGCGCCCAAAAACCAGTCGTGCCCGGCCCGTCATGGGCCTCTGCGGAGGTAGCGCTGGCGGCCATGGGGATGAAATGGCTCTAACGATGATTTTGATCCGGACGGGCTATCGACGCTTTCCGGAGATGCCTGTCAACCGACCGACGATAGCAGGGGCGCGACAGGCCGTGCGTCGCCACAAAGCCGCACCTGCGTTGAATTTTCCAAGGTAATATGGTAGCGATGTCAGGGCTTCAGGCCGGGCGGCAGCGGCGGATTTTCGCGCATCAAGGTGATGGTCACCCGGCGGTTGGCTGACAGCGAGGGATCGTCAGGGAACAGCGGCTGGGTATCGGCCTTGCCGGAGACGGCGAAGATGTGGCCGGGCGGAAGCCCTTCCCGTTCGAGGATCTGGCGCACGGCGTTTGCGCGGTCGGCCGAGAGGTCGAAGGCGCCATAGTCGCTGCGGGTCGCAATATAGCCGGCGGAGGTGTGACCGGCGATCGAAACCCTCAACGGGGTCGCCTTGAGCGGGGCCGCCAGCTTCTGGATCAGCCGGCGCGTCCGCTCATAAGGCACCTTCGATCCTTCGGCGAACATCGACCGGCCGTCCTGATCGACGATCTCGAGGTTGAGGCCCTCTTTGGTTTCCTCGAACATGATGTGCTTGGAGATTTCGGTCATCTCCGGCATGTCCTGCAGCGCCTGCCGCAGCGAAGCCGAGGCGAGAGCGAATTCGCGATCGATCTTCAACCTGGCGCCCGCGACCTGGTTTCGATCCTGCTCGTCCGGGGTCGGCGTATTGGAGGCCTCATCCGGCGAAATATGATCGACGTTCTTCAGCTTGGGGCGCGTCGGCAGGCCGTCGGATTCGATGATGCCGGAATAGCGCACGTCGGTCTGTACGCCGAAAGCATCCCGCATTGAGCCGGCAACAATCTTGAGCTTGTTGTTGTCCATGGTGGAAAACGCCACGAGCATCACGAAGAAGCTCATCATCAGACCCATGAGGTCCGCGAAGGTCACGAACCAACCGTGTCCTCCGCCATGTGCGTCGCCGCGTTTTTTCTTGGCCATCGCCGATTTTCCGCCCCGAGGTCCGCGAAGCTACGCCGCGACCTCGTCGCCCTCCATGTGGCGATGCTTTTCCGGCAGGTAGGCCAGAAGCATTTCGCGAACCAACGTCGGACTCTTTGAATCCCGGATCATCAGAATGCCGTCGATGATGAGGGTGCGGTTGGTCTCCTCGTCGAGCAGTTTGCCGTGCAGCTTGTCGGCAAGCGGCAGGCAGAACAGGTTCGCAACCAGCGCGCCGTAGAGCGTGGCGAGCAGCGCGGTCGCCATGAACGGACCGAGCTTGGAGGGATCGGTCATGTTGGCGAACATCTGCACCATGCCGATCAGCGTGCCGATCATGCCGAAAGCCGGCGCGCAGTCGCCGATGGCGCGGTAAATCTTGCTGCCTTCGTCGAGATGCATCAGGAAATTGTCGCGGTCGCGCTCGAGATTGTCGCGGATGAATTCATATCGTAGCCGTCGGCGATGTAGCGAATCCCCTTGGCGAGGAACGGCTCGTCGGTCTCGACCTTTTCCAGGCCGACGGGTCCCTGCTTGCGGGCGATTTCGGCAATGCGGGCGAGCTCGTCCACAAGGTCTCGTGCCGAAAGCCGGCTCATCGTGAAAGCAAACTTGGCGCCGAGCGGAAGTCCGTGCAGCATCACGCCGAGGGGAAAGCGGATCATGGTGGCGGCGATCGAGCCGCCGAAGATGATGATGACGGCATGTTCGCTGAAGAACATGTGCAGATCGCCGCCCATGAACACCATCGTGGCGATGACAATCATGCCGAACACCAGTCCGGCGCCTGTCATAATATCCATGGGAGACTCCAACGCGTACGCGAACGACCGGCCATCCTGGACGGTCGCGCAGCCCCCTCCGAGCCACGCACTTCAAACCCTACGGGCCGGCCATTAAAGACGCGTAAAGGTTAAGCGGTTTTGAGATAACCGCCTGAGCAAACCGAGAAGATATGGTCGAGACGCTAGTTCAGGCCCGCGAGAGTGGCCGGCGCGCCGCCCTGACACGGTGGCAACATTCTGCTAACCATAATGACCGTCCGCTATTTTGCATGTCGCTTGCCATGGCTTTCCGCGTCAGTCCCCTGCCCGCCATCGTCTGCGCATTGCTGCTTGCGGCCTGTAGCGGCGGCGATCGCATGACGTTCGGCGGCGGATCGGACAGCTCGCCCGCCGCCAATCCTGCACCGGCGGGTCCCGCGGCCAAACCGCCGCCGGTGAACATGGCCGGCCGATGGAGCTTGTCGGCCACCGGCGCGACATCCTGCAAGATGACCTTCGGCGCAAGCAGCCCGGACGCAACCGAAGGCACGATTGCCCCCGGCGGCGGATGTCCGTTCAATTTCTTCACCAGTCGAAAGTGGAACTATACCGAGGCCGGTCTCACACTGCGCGATCACAATGCGCAAGCCCTGGCGCAGCTTTCTCCGGCCGGGCCCGGCGGCTTTGAAGGCAAGACCAATGCGGGCCAGGAAGTCGCGCTGTCGCGTTAGCGCGGCTCCCAAATTCCCGCCGCTCAGAGCTTCAGTGAATTTCCGCCGAACGCTTCAGCGCTGCTTTCAGCTTCTCGAGGCTGAAATCCTTAGCTCGCGCGATCTCCAGAATGGGCGTCTCGCGGCGGCCGCATAGTTCGGCGGCGTCGGGTATTTTAGGCGCGATATCAGCTGGGATCATAATCGCCCCATGCTGATCGGCATGAATCAAATCGTCCGATCGGACCGTCATTCCGGCAACGCGAACCTCACCGCCGAAGTTCTCGGCATGAACCCAGGCATGGGACGGACCGATGGAGCCTGCAAGCGCCTGGAAACCCGGCGCCCATTGCGGGATGTCGCGGATCGAGCCGTCAGTTATGACGCCGAGGCATCCGAGCGCCTTGTGCACGTTGCTCTGCACCTCGCCCCAGAACGCGCCGTAGCCGACGTCGGGACCATCGATGTCCTGAATGACGGTGATCCGCGGTCCCCAGCCGGTGCCCATATATTCGTAATAGGCAATGCGGCGCCGCGCCTGTTCGTCGGCCGGAAGCTGCGACTTGAGCACCGAGCGGATCGTTACCGTCCGCGCATAACCAACCATCGGCGGCAAGTTGGGAAACGGGCAGACCAAAGGCTTGGTGGTGTAGCCGATCAGTCGTCGCTCCGGCGCAACGACTTCCATCGCATTGCAGATCGTGGGCGTATCGTAACGCGCCAACGCCTCAAGCACGGCGGCAGGTAGCGGCGCGGGGGCGGAATTCGTCACTGCATTCTCCAGCGTTCTAACGGGTAAATATCCCCGAACGCATATAGCCGACCGCGGCACGATCGGCAAAAGCGACGCTTTTCACCAGCAGAAATGATCAGGTCAGTTCAATCGAGCGGGCCGATCGTCGTCATCGGCGGCCGCCGGCAAAAACGGCGACGGCGGATCCGCAGCAGCGCTAGCGGCAACGGTCGGCGTCGCCAGCGCTTCAGCCTTGCGCCGATGGTCGCGATAGGATTTCCACCCGACCGGCAGACTCAGGAGGTAAATCACTGTGCCCAGCGAAAGAATATACCAGGGATAGCCGATCAAAAGCGCGATGAAGAAGACCACTGAGACAAAGACCGGTAGCACCATTTCCGGCGGCACCCGCATGCGTACCGTCTTGCCCGAAAACACCGGCAGGCGCGAAACCATCAAACAGCCGATCGCGAACGTATAAACTGCGGTCACTGCGGCCGGCGGTTTTGGCACGCCGAGAAACGCCAGATAGATCGGGAGCAATACCGTGATCGCGCCAAGGGGCGCGGGAACGCCGGTGAAATAGTTCGCCGCATAGGCCGGTCTGTCGGGATCGTCCATGGTCGCGTTGAAACGCGCTAGCCTCAGCCCGCCGCTGATGGCGAAAACCATCGCGGCAATCCAGCCGCCATTATTTAGCTCATGCAACTGCCAGAAATACAGCATCAAACCCGGCGCCACGCCGAAATTGACGAAGTCGGCGAGACTGTCGAGTTCGGCGCCAAACTTTGACTGCCCCTTGATCATGCGCGCGACACGGCCATCGATGCCGTCGAGTACGGCGGCAAACACGATCGCGGCGACCGCCAGTTCCATCCGCCCTTCCGTAGACAGACGGATCGCGGTGAGGCCGGCGCAGATCGCCAGCAAGGTGATGAAATTGGGAACGAGCATGCGCACCGGAATCGGACGAAACCGGCGGCGCCGCAGTTCCACATATTTGGGGTCGATCGCCATGATCGTTCATATATAGCAAGCAGCGGCCAACTTCGCCATTACCGCGGCCGTTTGGTTAATCGCCGCGGTAGGTACGTCCCTGATCGCTCAGCCTGAAATCGGCCAGTACGGTCTCACCAGCGATGGCGGTTTGGCCTTCCGCGACCAGCGGGCTCGTTCCTTCCGGCAGGTAAACGTCAAGACGCGAGCCAAAACGGATCAGCCCGAAACGCTCGCCGGCCCCGATCATCTGCCCTTCCCGCACAAACGACACGATCCGCCGCGCCACGAGCCCTGCGATCTGCGTCACGCCGATCCGGCCGTTCGACGTGGAGATGACAAGCGAATTGCGCTCGTTGTCCTCGCTTGCCTTGTCGAGTTCGGCGTTGATGAACTTGCCCGGCCGATAGGCGATGCGATCAATGCGCCCCGCGACCGGGCTGCGATTCACGTGGCAATTGAACACGCTCATGAAGATCGAGATGCGGGGCAGCGGCCGGTCGCCAAGCCCGAGTTCAGCCGGCGGCAACACCCGCGTGATCATCGAAATACGTCCGTCGGCTGGCGCGACTACGATGCCTTCCCGCACCGGCGTCACCCGCACCGGATCGCGGAAAAACAGCGCGCACCAGACGGTCAGAAGCGTGCCGATCCAACCCAGCGGCGACCACAGCCAGAACAGGACCAGGCTTGCGAGCGCAAAGCCCCCGATGAAGGGATAGCCCTCGGGATGAATGGGCGGAATCTGCGCACGAATGGAATTGGCAATCGACATCAATGTTCACAATGACTATTCCCCTCTCCCCTTGTGGGAGAGGGTGGCGCGCCGCGAAGCAGCGCGCCGGGAGAGGGGTCGTGGCCGCAATCATGATCGCTTCAAGCACGCCACTGGTATTCCGTAGCACTTCATTATTCCAGAACCGCAGAATGCGAAACCCTTTCGAGCCATCGCGTCCGCCGTTGATCGCTTTTGTTGTCAGCGTGCTGACCACCGTCGACCTCAACAATCAGATTTTTCTGCAAAGACGCAAAGTCCACAACATAAACCGGACCAAAACTTGCCGTCGGAACTTCATCCCGGCCAAGCGGTGCACGCACAAGGGGTACCAGAGCCCTCCGCTCGGCCTCGGTCATATTTGCAC
>NZ_JBAVCF010000601.1:0-2087 GCF_049586575.1 Bradyrhizobium sp. | reverse complement strand
GATCGAGGATCGCCATGAGCACTTTATGTCCGCCTGTCATTCGCGGGATCAGATTCATGATGTCGAGGTTGGTTTCGACGATAACGGTCGACTCTTGGCGTTCCGCGACAGCTTCATTGCCGACTGTGGCGCCTGGAACCCGATCGGGGCCGGAATCGCCTACAACACCGCGGTGCACCTTCCGGGCCCGTATAAATTTGAGAACTTCGCGGTTCGCGCCCGTATTGCCACGACCAACAAAGTACCGAACGCACCTTATCGTGGCGCAGGCCGCCCAGAGGCAAGCTTCGCCATGGAGCGGATGATGGACTTGATAGCAGTGGAGCTTGGCCGGGATCCGGCCGAGGTGCGAATGACGAATCTCGTGCCCACTGAAGAGATGCCGTATCCGCTCGGCATTCCCTATCGCGACGGCGAACCGATCGTCTACGACAGCGGCGACTATCCCAAGGCGCTGCAAAGCGCGCTGGACGCCGTGGGAGGTATCGACGCGTTTCGCGCGCGGCAGCGTGAGGCGCGCCGGCAAGGCTGCTATCTCGGACTTGGGATCGGCTGCTATGTCGAGGGGACCGGTGTTGGTCCATTCGAAAGTGCGACCGTTCGGATCGATCCGACCGGAAAGGTATACGTGGCCTCCGGCGCTTGTCCGCAAGGTCAAGGCATGGAGACGATCTTTTCGCAGATCGTCGCCGATACCTGGAAGGTCAACCCGAACGATGTCGTCATGGCGCTTGCCGATACTTCGGCCGTTTCAATGGGGTTCGGCACGATTGCAAGCCGCAGCACAGTGACGCTGTCGGCTGCGATCCATCACGCCAGCGCGCCGCTGCGTGAGAAAGTCTTCGCCATTGCGGCCAAAATGCTGGAATGCGCACCGGAAGACTTGGAACTGCGCAACGGTTGTGTCGGCATCATCGGCGTTCCAGGGAATGAAGTGACGCTCGCAAGTGTTGCGAAAGCATCGCGTCCTGGATGGGATAATGGCAGGCCGCCTGGAATGCCGGCCGGACTCGAAGAGACTTATTACTACGAGCCGCCGACTGTCACCTGGTCATATGCCACGCATGCAGCGATTGTTGATGTGGACGTGAAGGTCGGACGGATCAAGATCGAGAAATATGTGATTGCCCACGATTGCGGCGTGGTAGTGAACCCGATGCTGGTCGAGGGCCAGATCCACGGTGGTACGGCTCAGGGCTTAGGCGGAGCATTATTGGAAGAGTTCGCTTACGATTCTGACGGCCAACTCCTCACCGGATCCTTCATGGATTACCTGCTTCCGACGGCGAGCGACATACCCCATCTGGATATCATCCATTTGCACCATCCGTCGCCACTGAACCCGTTTGGGGTGAAGGGCGTGGGCGAGGGCAGCGCAATTGCGCCGCCGGTGGTCATCGCCAACGCGGTCTCCGATGCGCTGACACCGTTTAAGGCGGAGTTCAATACCACTCCAGTGAAGCCGGAGCAGATCGCTCGGATCGCGTGGTCCGCGGCCTAAATGCAAGTCCGGCTCGTTGTGTGATGCGAGTCGAGGTCCTGCCGGCCGCCTACCGCGCCTGCGTGGCGACGCGTGCGATTGACAACGAATGCAGCCGGTGAAATCCTTCATCCTCTGCTTGAGAGGCGCGTTCAGCCGTTAAAGTTCCTAAGCTCGTCAAACAATTGACGCGAGAAAAAGAGCAAACCAATGTCGAAAAGAGCCCTTCGGATCGTGAAAAGTCTGGCAAAGCCCAGCGCTGTATTTTCGGCGATCGTTATCTCTGGTGCAAGCGTTGCCAGTGCCGCCGATCTGCAAAAGGTGACCGTCCGGATGGATTGGGTTGTGAGCGCCTATCATGCGCCGTTTTATGCGGGTGTCAAGAATGGGTTCTTCAAGGATCAGGGACTCGATGTCACCGTTCAGCCGGGTAATGGTTCCGCCAATGTCGCACAAGCGCTCGGCCATGGAAATGGAGAATTCGCCTCAGTCGATGGCGGGACGATGATGCAGCTTGTCGCCAAAGGACTGCCGGTGAAGTGCGTGATGGGCTATTACCAGCGCAATCCGAACGGCGTCATCTATGCCGAGAAGAGCGGTATAAAGA
>NZ_JBAVCF010000600.1:0-2160 GCF_049586575.1 Bradyrhizobium sp. | reverse complement strand
CCGAGAGACATCAAAGGTCCGTAGCCAAAAGCTCGTACGACCCTTTTCGTTCTCGTTTATAGGCCTTGATCGCGGCGGCGTAGATTGCCGCGCGATTGGCATCAAAGGCGAGAAGGAAGCTCGCCTCATCTCGGTTCATTTTCGGCTGCAGTCGTTTAAGCGCTTCTTCCGTTGCAAAGAATGACCACTCCATTGCGCTGTCATGGCCCCAGAAGCGAACGGCACGCCGAGTTAGGTCAAAAATTCGGCTTTCGTTTGGAAAATTGAGCATCGGTCCGGCGTTCATTAAGCAGAAAAAGGCGCGATTTGACGACGGTCATGACCGCCTGTCGCCGAAAGCGCCCTTGCGACCGTAAGTTCGCTTTCAAGCGCAACGCGTTCATGCTTCTCGGCGACACTCTTGATGCGGTAGCACGGATCGTCGGGATCGCGGTCCGAGGCTGGAATAAGATGGCGAATCTCATAGGGGCCGCGTACCGCCGACCGAAGTGAGTTCAACTCTAGATCGACGAATTGACCAACATCGAATTTGTGGGCCATCGGGCTTTCCTTTCTTCATATCAGACTTAGAAATGCCATCTGCGGGTGTCGCTTCATCCTTATGGGCACGTAAGAAGCGAGCAATATGGCCTCTCAACGTGATCGTTTGTAATATGTTTGCTACCGCATATGGGGACGACCACATCGAATAGCGAGGAGAATTATGCGTTTCCCAAAATCTTGCTGGCCATCGATGCCTTTTTGGCCTGGGATGAGTGCGGCCGACCTTTACTTTTGAATAAGCGCGGCAGCCCTTGTGTCAACTCGATTGCAGTCAAACCGGGTGCTTGACGAATGGGACGTGTCCGCGCGTGGGCCGAGGCGTTATGAGAAGCCTGTCCATTTATCGCGACTGCCGGCTGCGTCATGATCTGCTCCTGCAAAGCATTTGCTGCGGATAGCGAGTTCTCCGCAGGCCCCCTCCTCGGCACATATTCTCCGAGGTCCGCAGCCCGTTCTTCGGCCCAAAGCGTCAGCCGAATTACGCGACCGGCTTCTTGGCGAGATCGGGAGTATTTCTTCTGCCGATGGTGCTGCGCTCTGGGCACATTGCAACCTCAGAGCCAAGAACGGTCTGACCGCGGCGGGCGCTCAGTGCGTCGAAGAAACCTTCCGAACGACCCCGGCGCCCTTTGTCCAGCCAGTTTAGGAATCAGGCCAGCCACTGCCGTCGCACCATAACGGCCATCCGAGTAGGCCTACGCGACTTCGCCTGTTGACTATCAAACAGCGTCCAAAAAGTGGGCGCCGGTATGGAGTGCGCCCTTGGGCGCATCGCTGTCAGTGGCAGTGATTATGCGCCACTGTCGAGTGGCCTCGACATCGTGCGCAAGAGCTGGGCCAGCATGAGATCGCCACGGTCCAGACCACCGCAATCGATCAGACCGCCGGCATCGTCAATCTCACCACCGTGCTTGCCCACTCATCTGGAGAATGGATCGCCTCGGACTGGCCGGTCTGCGCGATCAGCGAAACAGCAACGCCTCGTCGAATGGGAGCGGCCCTGACCTACGCGCGCCGGTATGCGCTCTTCACCCTCGTTGGCATTGCTGGCGAGGACGACCTCGATGCGCCAGACCTCTTGACGCCGCAGAGCCATGACGCGGGGTCGCAGCGGCCTAAACTGCCCAGCAATTCGCATGTCAATGGCGTTCCCCGCAGTCCCGTTCAGCCCCCTCCTCGCCGCGACAAAAGACATTCCGCCAAGTCCGACAAACCCATTCTTGGCCCTAGGGAGTCGGCCGAGCTACGGGATCGGCTTCTCGGCGAGATCCATAGTATTGCTTCTGCTGATGACGCTGCGCTCTGGGCATTCTGCAACATCAAAGGCAAGAACGGCCTGACCACAGCAGATGCCGAATGTGTCGAAGAGGCCTTCCGCACAGCACTGGCAATGTTTGTCGAACCGGTGGAATCCGAACAACCGTCGCCGTCGCACGACCCGAAGCCAAGCAGGCCCAAAAAACTGCAACGGTCCACGGTGATCGACAAGAGCGTTCTGGTGCTGTCTGAGCCGCGCCGGGTGCGTGACCGGGACCACGTCAGATATGTTGCCACGCAGGCCTGCCTGATTTGCGGACGACAGCCTTGTGATGCCCACCATCTCCGCTTCGCCCAAAG
>NZ_JBAVCF010000599.1:0-2714 GCF_049586575.1 Bradyrhizobium sp. | reverse complement strand
GTTAACGGGGATAAATTTCTTGTACTCGGCAAGCGGCTTGATGTACTTGACATTGCCGCCCAGACCCGCAAATTCGGTGGCGAAATACAGGCTCTGCCCGGTGTGCGGACGCTGCGGGTTATCGATTCGGTTGTAGGAAAAATTAGGCACAACCTTGCTGGTGAGAATCCCATTCAGCGCGTTCGGTCCGGAGATGCCGCGGAATGCCAGGGTCTGAAAATAGCTTGCCGACGCGGCGCTGAACGTCTGCACCGATGAGTCGTCGAACGAATACGTGATACCAATCCGCTTGAACGAGCGCTTGATGGGATAGCTCAAGGAAGTGGTTGCACCCGTGCTCGTCTGGGTGAAATTCTGCAGCAGCGCCTGATAACTCGCCGGCAAGGTGACTGTCTGGTTGAGCTGGATCGAAGTGAGTGCCGCCTGATTGTAGTTGTAGCTGTTGTGATACACCGACCAGCCGAATTGCAATGGCTTGTCATACAGATAGGGCTGGGTAAAAGAGATACTCTCGTTGCGCTGGTACTGGCCGATCTGGAATTGCAGCGACAGGCTCTCGCCCTTGCCAAACAGGTTATTGGTGGTGTAGTTCAGGCCGATGAACCCGCCCGCCAGGCCGCTAACGCCACCGGTCAGGCCGATACTGTTCTTGCCTTTTTCCCTGACCTTCAAGGTAATGTCAACCGTGGAATCCTGCACATTCTGCTTAATCTCAGAATCCTGTTCGGGCTTGAGCACTTCAAAGTACTGGAGCTGGTTTAAGCGCAGCAAACTCAGTTCCCATAGGTTGCCGTTGTAAACCTGGCCTTCCTCCAACGCCAGCTCGCGGCGAATGACCTTATCGCGGGTGGTGGTATTGCCCTGGAACTCGATTCGGCGGACAAAGAACTGCTTGCCTTCGTCTACGTCAATGCGCAGGCTAATGAGCTTCTTTTCATCATCCGCCTCAGTATTTGGCACCGGCGTGAAATTGATGTAGCCGAGTGCAGCATAGGCTTTTCGCAGGCCTTCCAGGCCCTTGCGGATGGCCTCCGTGTCGAAAATATCGCCATCTTTGATCTTGAAAAGGGCGCGCAATCCGGCGGTATTCGTCACCGCCTTGTTGCCGCTGAACGTGATCTCCTTCAGGCGGTAGCGTTCGCCTTCTTCAACCGGCAAAGTGATATCGACAGCTTTACCCGGGGACGACTTAAACGGCCAATACCAACGGAAGCCGCTGGTATCGTGCATCTGCGTCTTGGGATCGGCAACCAGCGCTTTGAAGTAGCCCTTCGTCTGGTAGTAATAGCGGACGCGTTCGGCATCCTCGCTCAACTTCGTGGAATCGTAGGTGCGGGCAAACAGATTCTCCAAAAAGATGGAGTGCGGAATACCGAGCGGCTTCAAGTTCTTCATCGAGGCGCGTAGTTCGCGCGACTTGATGGCTTTATTGCCTTCAAAAATGATCTTCCCCACCTTCACCTTTGGACCTTCCTTCACCACGAAGGTCAGGGCGACGGCGGCGGGAGGAATGGGGCGTACTTCGGAACGCACGGTGGCGAATTGATGGCCGTGGGCAGCCAGCAAGTCCTTAATGACCACTTCGGCGTGTTTTACTTTGGTCGGATCGTATTGGCTCTCCTGGGTGAGTCCGACCTTGCGCTCCTTGAATTTGTCGAGCACGTCACTCTGCGAAACCGAACTCAAGCCTACGTATTTGATCTCGCGAATGGTCGGCTTTTCCTTGACGTAAACGTGGATGATCCAGCCCTTGGCCGATGCCTCGCGCTCGATGCGTAAATCGTCGAAGTAGCCCGTATTCCACAGGGAGTTAAAGTCGCGCTCCAAGGCCGCCTGGTCATAGACATCACCAGCCTTGCTGAACATTCGCGCCCGGATGGTCTCCGCCGGAATGCGGCGATTGCCCTGGATAACAATGCCCTCAATCACGCCTTGTTGCGCAACGCACATCCCGGCAAGAAGGATGCATGCCAAAAAAAGGCTGATCGCCGTGGCAAAGTAACGCGCCCCGCGAGCGAACAGCGCCGCGGGTCTTACCTGAAGATGGCAAGAAATGACGAAACCTCAGTACAGGTTAATGAAAGCGCAATTATACGGTACGGATGCTCTGGTGCGGAAACCAAGCGCCCCCTTCATCTACCACGAATGGCAACCCTAACCCTTGCTCTGGCCGGAAGTTTCGAAAACGCGCTCGACCTCAACCAAAGTGGAATAGAACGTAGCACCACCACCCAGGTCCGTAAGTCTGTCCGAAGTCAACACGTTGATGTTGAGACCAGCTTCAGATAATTTCGCCCAGCCTAACTGAGCTGCAACCACGCCATCTGCGACCGTTCCATCGACCCGTGCTTGCAGGAAAATCTCGCCCCGTTGGTTGTAAACCCGCACCCGGTCGCCGTCCGCGATGCCTCGGCGTTCCGCATCGGCCCGGCTGATCTCCAGTTCATGCTGCCGCTCCATCTTTTGCAAGCTCGGCAGATTGACGAACGTCGAGTTCAAGAAATTGTCCGCTTTGCGAGCCAGCAACTCCAGTGGAAAGTCTTCCCTCCCGCGCTGGTGGCGCGACTCCTCCGGCGCCACAAACGAGGCAACCGGATCCATGCCGTGGGCGATCAATGCTGGGTCGAACAGCCGGGCCTTCCGGTTGGGCGTATCGAAGCCGTTGGCGAAGGGCAGCCACGGATCGCCGCTCTCGTCTCCGTGCAGGTTCAAGC
>NZ_JBAVCF010000598.1:0-4467 GCF_049586575.1 Bradyrhizobium sp. | reverse complement strand
TTTCGAAACCGCTACGACACCGGATACGTAGCTTCCGTGTGCCGAGATCGATCCGGATTCCTTGTATGTTGGCCGTGGTTTTCGTAGCCGCGCTTGTGGTGCTGGCGCTGGCGACGCAGGCCGGCATTGTCGTCTTTCAGCATCGTTATCCCGCGCGGGGAAAACCGATCGAGGTAACCGGGGCGACCCTCAACGTGGTCGATATCGGACCGAAGGACGCCGCCGGTCCGCCGGTCGTTCTCATTCATGGCGCAAGCTCAAACCTCGAAGCGATGCGCCGGCCGCTCGGCGACAGGCTCGCTGCAAACCACCGCGTGATCCTGATCGACCGGCCTGGTCATGGCTGGAGCTCGGCTGCCGGCGACGGAGCCGCTACGCCCGCCGCGCAAGGCCGGATGATCGAGGAGGCCTTGAAAAAGCTCAATGTCGGCCCGGTTATTCTGGTGGTCCATTCATGGGCTGGCGCCTTGGGCGCGGGGATGGCGGTTGACTTCCCGGCGCGGGTCGCCAGCCTCGTGATGCTGGCGCCAGTGGCCTATCCATGGCCTGGCGGCGTCGGCTGGTACAACGAACTGATAACGAAGCCGGTGATAGGCCCGTTGCTCGCCTACACCGTTACGCTTCCGCTCGGCTATTTCCTCGCCGAGCGCGGCGCGCGCGCGGTCTTTCTGCCCCAGATCATGCCGGATGATTTCGTCGCCGATACCGCGACGCCTTTGCTGCTGCGCCCGCGCGAGTTTCTCGCCAATGCCCGCGATCTGGTGCGCCTGAAGCAGGCGGTCACCGAGCAGGCGCCGCGCTATCCGGAAATCTCAGCGCCGACGCTTGTGATCTCGGGCGACGTCGACAAGACGGTGTCGACAAACATTCATTCCCGTCCCTTTGCCGCTGCTGTCCCGAACGCGAAGCTGATCGTGCTGCCTGGTGTCGGTCACATGGTGCAGAACGCAGCCCCCGATCTGGTGATCCGCGAGATCGAGGGTCTCATCGCCTTGGCCGGACGCGGCAACGCCGCCGCGGCAAATTGAGCGCGGGCCGGCTGCCGCGCGCGACACTGAACGCGCGACACTGAAAAAGAATATGGCCGGGACGAGACCCGGCCATCGCAAAAAATTATCAGGCGTGACGGCGCCTATTTCGACTTGATCTTGCCGCTTGCGTCAAACTGCGAGACGTAAGCCCAGAGGTCGTTGACCTCTTTCTCATTCTTGATTCCGGCAAAAAACATCTTGGTGCCGGGCACCTTTGCCTTCGGGTCCTTGATGTATTCCTTGAAGTTGGCCTCGTTCCAGGTGATGCCGGAATTCTTGTTGGCCTCGGAGTAATTGTAGCCCGGCGCGGTACCGGACTTGCGTCCGTCGAGCCCGTTGAGCTCCGGCCCGACCTTGTTCTTGGCGCCCTCTCCGATAGAGTGACACGCCATGCACTTGTTGAAGGACGCCTTGCCGGCTTCGGCATCTTGCGCCAGCGCGGTCGCCGACGATGCAACGATGATCAGGGCGCTCAGTATCAGCTTTTTCATTCTCGGCTCTTTTTTGTTGGGGTCGGGGAGAATAGTTTCGTTTGTGGCATAGGGCGAGGGCAATGGACAAGGCCTGCGAAAGGCTTGTTCTGCAGACTTCAACCTATGAAAACGCCTGCGCGCCGGATTTGTGCCCCCGTCGCGAGAGCGTCCCGACCTGCTTGATTCCTCACGGGAAATCGGCAATGTCGCATAGCACGCTAGAGTCCCGGTTCTGACATTCGTATTCTGTCGCGGCGGGCACCTTTACGAATGCCGGTGTCGCGACATTAGGATCGCGGCGGAGAGATCGAAAATGACCATTATGATGCCCGCGCCGGATCAGGCGGTCTTGGCCCGCCGCAGCGCCATCGCCGAGGCGCTGCGCGCCATCGTGCCGGGTGAGGGCGTGATCGACACGCCGGCCGAAATGCTCCCTTACGAGTCCGACGGGCTGATGGCCTATCGCCAACCGCCGATGGTGGTGGTGCTGCCGGACACCACGGAACAGGTCTCGCAAATACTGAAATACTGCTTTGAGCAGGGCATCAAGGTGGTGCCGCGCGGCTCCGGTACCTCGTTGTCGGGCGGTTCGCTGCCGCTGGCGGACGCGGTGCTGTTGGGGCTCGGCAAGTTCAAGCGCATCCGCGAGATCGACTTCGACAACCGCGCCGTCGTGACGGAGCCCGGTGTCACCAATCTCGCCATCAGCCAGGCGGTGGCCCATGCCGGTTTTTACTATGCGCCGGATCCCTCGTCCCAGATTGCCTGCTCGATCGGCGGCAACGTCGCGGAGAATTCCGGCGGCGTGCATTGCCTCAAATACGGCATGACCACCAACAATGTGCTCGGATGCGAGATCGTGCTGATGACCGGCGAAATCCTTCGCATCGGCGGCAAGACCGCCGAGAGCGCCGGCTACGACCTGATGGGAATTATCACGGGGTCGGAGGGGCTCCTCGGCGTCATCACCGAGATCACGGTGCGGATCCTGCAAAAGCCGGAGACCGCGCGCGCCTTGATGGTCGGCTTTGCCGAGGTCGAGGCGGCCGGCGAATGCGTGGCACGGATCATCGGCGCGGGCATCATCCCCGGCGGCATGGAGATGATGGACAAGCCCGCGATCCACGCCGCCGAAGCTTTCGTCCACGCCGGCTATCCGCTCGACGTCGAGGCGCTCTTGATCATCGAACTCGATGGCCCCGGCATCGAGGTTGACGAGTTGATCAAGCGGGTCGAGACCATCGCGCTGGCTTGCGGTTCGACGACCTGCCAGATCTCCAATTCAGAAGCCGAGCGCAACCTGTTCTGGGCCGGCCGCAAGGCTGCTTTTCCCGCCGTGGGGCGGATTTCACCCGACTATCTCTGCATGGATGGCACCATCCCGCGCGGGGCGTTATCCAAAGCCCTCGCGCGCATCCGCGATCTCTCGCAAAAATACGGTCTGCGCTGCGCCAATGTGTTTCATGCCGGCGACGGCAATCTGCATCCGCTGATCCTGTACGACGCCAACCAGCCCGGCGAGATCGAGCGGGCGGAATCCTTCGGCGCCGACATCCTGCGGGCCTGCGTCGAGTTCGGCGGCGTGCTGACCGGCGAGCACGGTGTGGGCATCGAAAAGCGCGATCTGATGCCTGAGATGTTTTCCGAGATCGACCTCAATCAGCAGCAGCGCCTCAAATGTGCCTTCGACGCGCAGGGGCTTCTCAACCCCGGCAAGGTGTTTCCGACCCTGCATCGCTGCGCCGAACTTGGCCGCATGCATGTGCATGGCGGCAAACTCGCTTTCCCTGACCTTCCGCGATTTTGAGCATGATGGCCTTCGCCCAAATTTCATTCGTCATACCCCGTGAAAGCGGGGTATCCAGTACGCCGCGGCGTCGAATTTTCTCGCCGTTGCCTGCGTTTACTGGATCGCCCGCTTTCGCGGACGATGACAAAAGAGTTTCGGGCTCAAGATAGTGGACATTCTGAAAGTACGTGACGCCAAGGATGTCGAGCAGGCGGTGCGGGCGGCGATCGCCAACGAGCAGCCGCTCGAGATCATTGGCCACGGCACCAAGCGCATGGTCGGCCAACCCATTGCGACCAATGCGCTGCTCGACCTGTCGGCGCTCAACGCCGTAACATGCTACGAGCCGAACGAACTGATCATCACGGTGGAGGCGGGCGCGCCGCTCTCCGACGTCAAGTCGCTGATCGATTCCAAAAACCAGCACTTTGCATTCGAGCCGATGGATACCGGGCCGCTTCTGGGTACGTCTTCGGCGGGGACGATCGGCGGCATGATCGGGGCCGGGCTCGCCGGTCCGCGCCGGATCCAGGCCGGAGCGGCCCGCGACCATCTGCTTGGCGCGCACGCCGTCTCGGGCTTCGGCGACAGTTTCAAGGCCGGCGGCCGGGTGGTGAAGAATGTCACCGGCTATGACCTCTGCAAGCTTTTGGCGGGCTCCTGGGGAACGCTGGCGGTCGTGACCGAGGTGACGCTGAAGGTGATGCCGAGGCCGGAGAGTGAGCGCACGCTGGTGCTGCGCGACCTGGACGATTCGACGGCCAACCAGGCGATGACGGCAGCGCTCGGTTCGCCGTTCGACGTCTCGGGTGCGGCGCATGTGCCGAAATCCTCCTTACGCGATGCCGTCGATGCGCTCAGTGGCCTCGGATCGCCCCGCCAAGCGCTGACGCTGTTGCGGCTGGAAGGAATTGCAGCCTCGGTTGCGCACCGCGCCACCTCGCTCGCCGGGCTGTTACAGCGGTTTGGCGCCACCGAGACGATCAACGACGAACGTTCGGCTTCGATCTGGGGGTGCATCCGCGATGTGGAACCCTTTGCCGCCAAGGGGTCGCTCGGCGCTTGGCCGGTTTGGCGCATCGTCTGTCCGCCGGCCTCCGGAAGTGCGTTGGGGGAACGTCTCGCCCGCGAAACCGGCGGCGACGTGCTTTACGATTGGGGCGGCGGCCTGATC
>NZ_JBAVCF010000597.1:0-4218 GCF_049586575.1 Bradyrhizobium sp. | reverse complement strand
GGGCCGAGACACCGTCCGCGGCTGGCGGCGGCAACGCACCGCCCCAAGGCAACGCGGATCACACCATTCGTATCTCAAGTGGGCTGGTCGAGCTTGCCTCTGACCACATTGTTTCGACCAAGCTTTATAACGGGCAATTTCCCGGCCCCCTGCTGCGCTTGAGGGAGGGGCAACCGGTGGTGGTCGATATCCACAACGACACCGACACGCCCGAACAGTTGCATTGGCATGGACAGACTGTGCCGGTCGATGTCGACGGCGCGGCGGAAGAGGGGACACCCTACATTCCCGCCCATGGCATGCGCCGGATCAGCTTTACCCCGGGCCCGGCGGGATTGCGGTTCTATCACACGCATCTTGTGCCGGGCGCCGACCTCACCAACGGTCAATATAGCGGGCAGGTCGGCACGGTTTACATCGAGCCAAAACGCGAGGCGGGGCGTTACGATCGCGAAGTCTTCCTGATGCTCAAGGAGTTTCAGCCGACGCTTAGCCGTGGCGGCGACATGGCCTCCGATTTTCTGGCGAAGGCAGCGCCAGTCAAATCGCTTGAGGACGTGGGCGAGAGCGCGATGCGCGCCTCGATGGCAAGCGGCAAACCGCACGGTTACGAGGTCGGCTACGACCTGTTTTCGATCAACGGCCGCATGCTCGGCCATGGCGAGCCGGTCCGCGTCAAGCAGGGCGAACGCGTGCTGTTTCATATCGTCAACGGCAGCGCCACGGAAATCCGCAGCCTCGCAGTGCCGGGTCATCGTTTCGAGGTCGTGGCGCTCGACGGCAATCCGGTGCCGAAGCCTGTCGAAGTGCCGGTGCTCTGGCTCGGGACCGCCGAGCGTATCTCGGCTATCGTGGAAATGAAGAACCCCGGTATATGGGTGTTGGGAGATATGGCCGACGACGACCGCGGCAAGGGCATGGGCATTGTGGTCGAATATGCCGGGCGCACCGGCAAGCCGAAATGGGTAAAGCCTGCCGGCTATCGCTGGGACTACACGATTTTCGGCAAGCAGGAGCCTGCCGCCGCGCCGGACGAGACTTTCGAGATGACGTTTGCCAAGAACAATGCGGCGCTGGACGGCTTCAACGAATGGACCATCAATGGCACCGCCTTCTCTATGGCGAGGATGGACCCGATCCTTCGCCTGAAGCAGGGCCGCCGCTATCGCCTGAAGATGCGCAACGCCAGTGACGACGTTCACCCCGTTCATCTGCACCGCCATAGCTTCGAAATCACGCGTATTGCCGGCAAAGCCACTTCCGGCGTGAGGAAGGACGTCGTCATGCTCGGCGGTTATCAGGAAGTCGAAGTCGACTTTGTGGCCGACAATCCAGGCAAGACCCTGTTTCACTGCCATCAGCAGCTTCATATGGATTTCGGCTTCATGGCGCTTTTCGACTATATGTAGTGACACGGTTGCCGAATCCGGGTTCGGTCGACCGGTGTGTGGCGAAACCCAGCGGGCGCGTTCAATTGAAGAGGCTTCGTTTGCCATCGACGCTGAATCGACGCCAGTTTGCTTTCGCTGCCGCCATATCGAGCGGTTTCTTCGGAGGCCTCATGGGCGGCCGCCTTGCGCAGGGGCGCCCGGTACGCTTTGAGAGGCGCCTGCCTATTCCGCCGCTGATCGATGCGGCCAAGCGGGGCAACGCCTTCGAATTGACGGTTGCGTCCGTAAGTCACTCGTTCGTGGGTGGCAAACCCACGCGCGCGTATGGCTACTCAGGACAGATTCTCGGACCGGTCCTGCGCCTGCGCCGCGGCGACGAAGTCGAGGTAACCGTCGAGAACAGGCTCGATGTCGATACGACGGTGCACTGGCACGGGCTCCTTGTATCCGGCGACGTCGACGGCGGACCCCATCAGGTCATCAAGCCGGACGGTAGATGGCGACCCAGACTCAAGATTGATCAGCCGGCTTCGACGCTGTGGTACCATCCACACCTGCACCATGACACGGCGCGGCAGGTCTATATGGGCCTTGCGGGAATGATCATTGTCGATGACGGTTCGGACACCAAACTCGGCCTGCCGCACGCCTATGGAATCGATGATCTGCCGATCATCCTGCAAGACCGGTCGTTCGGTCCCGACGGATCGCTTCTGTACGATCTCGATCCCCTTACGATCCAGTATGGCCTGCGGGGCAACACGATTATCGCCAACGGCATCGTCGCCCCTTTGGCCGAAGTGCCCAGCGGTCTCGTGCGGCTGCGTATCCTGAACGCAGCCAATGCGCAAAACTTCGATTTGCGATTCAGCGACAAGCGAAAGTTTTACGTCATCGCGTCGGACAACGGCTTTCTTTCGGCCCCGGCCGTCATGCGGCAACTCAGGATTTCTCCGGCGGAACGTTTCGAAATCATTGTTGATTTCTCGAGCGGCAAACCAGTCGTGCTCGAGACCGGCCCCGACAAGGCGATGGGCATATTTGGTGCGGTGTCGGAGGAGGACACTGCCGCTTTTGTCCCGATCATGCGCTTCGAACCGACGGCCAGGGCGGCGGCAACAAAAGAAATCCCAATCAGCCTGATTGAACCCGCGACGGCGGATGTCAATCGTTCCGTTCGTCGTCGGGAGTTTCTTCTCGAAAACGGGATTTGCGGAGGCCAGCGTCCCACGGAGACGGGCACGCTGCCGGGTCTGTGCATCAACGGAAAGACTCACGACATGGCGCGCATCGACGTCGAGGCCGCGCTTGGGACGATGGAGGTGTGGAAGATCCTCTCGCGCGGCATGGCGCATCCCTTTCATCTGCACGGAGCGTCGTTCAGGGTCCTGTCGCTGGGCGGAGCTCCACCTCCCGCGCACCTTGCAGGCTGGAAAGATGTGGTTCTGGTCGAAGACGAAGCAGAACTTCTCGTGAAGTTCGACCACCCCGCGACGCGGGAACACCCCTTTATGTATCACTGCCACATCCTTGAACACGAGGATGCCGGCATGATGGGGCAATATGTATGCGCCTGAAGGACGGCTTTGATCGGCGGTCGGCCTCATGCCGCAGATTGATGGGGGCGTGGCAACGGGCATCGCCCCGCCCATTTCAGTTGACAGGCCGCTGAACCGGCCCAGTATTGTCGGCGGAAAACCGCGGGAGTAGCAGCATGCCAAATTTCAATCGACGCGACGCTTTGAAAATGTCGGCGGGGCTCGCCGCCGCCGCGGGCGGATTCTCCTGTATCGAGCTGGCCAAAGCCGGGCCGATTGACGTGCCCACCATCGACAAGCTCAGCGTGCGCGTGATCGTCGATAGCGCCAGCGATGTCTTTTTCAAGCCGGCCGAAGTCGCGGGCGTGAAAACCGAGCCCGGCCGTTCCGCCAATTCGCTGCGGCCGCTGCACAGCGAATGGGGTCTTTCGTTATTCCTGGAGCCGCAGCGCGGCGACGTCAAACGCACGCTGCTGCTGGATTACGGTTGGACGCCTGAGGCCATCAACGGCAACCTGGAATTGCTCAAGATCGATCCCTCGAAGGTCGACGCGCTGATCATGAGCCACGGCCATTGGGACCATCTCGGCGGTATGATGGGCTTCCTCGACAAGCATCGCAAATCGATGCCGGCCGACCTCACGATGTATGCAGGCGGCGAGGATAATTTCTGCCAGCGCTACAACCGGAACGGAAAGGGCGAACTGAGCGATTTTGGCATGCTCGACCGCCGCGATCTCGCCAAGCGCGATGTCAAGGTGATGCTGTGCGAATCCCCGACCGTGATCTCCGATGTGGCCTTCACCACCGGCAAGATCAAGCGTAACTCGATTGAAAAGGTGCTGCCGAACACGGTGGTCGAGTTCAAGCTCAAGGACGGCGCGGGATGCAACTGGAGCCATTATTTGCCGGCCGAAATGGAAGGCAAGATTGTGCCTGACGAACACATCCACGAGCACGCGACCTGCTTCAACCTGAAGGACAAGGGTCTCATCGTCATTTCTTCCTGCGGCCATGTCGGCATCGTCAATTCCGTACGGCAGGCGATGGAAGTCTCAGGCATCGAGAAGGTGCATGCGATCGTGGGCGGCTTCCATCTCGGCCCCGCCCGGCCGGATTACCTGACAGAGGTCGTTGCCGAGATGGGCAAGCTCAATCCTGATGTGGTGATCCCCATGCATTGCAGCGGGCTCAACTTTACCCAGGAAGCGCAACGGCAGATGCCGGGCAAGGTGCTGACCACCACGACCGGCACCCGCATCACCTTCGGCATTTGACCGAGACCTGAC
>NZ_JBAVCF010000596.1:0-3031 GCF_049586575.1 Bradyrhizobium sp. | reverse complement strand
TCGTAATTCGGCCCCTGCACCCTATATCGGTGATCGGTTAGCCCCGACTCACCCAAACTTGAAAAGCCATGCGCTTTACGCCCGAATTTCTCGAAGAGCTGCGCGCCCGGCTTCCGGTCTCGGAAGTCGTTGGCCGGCGCGTGAAGCTGAAGAAAGCGGGGCGGGAGTGGAAGGGGTTGTCTCCCTTTCAACAAGAGAAGACGCCGTCCTTCACGGTCAACGACCAGAAGCAGTTTTACCACGACTTCTCGACCGGCAAGCACGGCAACATCTTCGACTTCCTGATGGAAACCGAGGGCGTCTCGTTCCCCGAAGCGGTCGAGCGGCTCGCCGCCATGGCGGGGCTGCCATTGCCGGCGGCGACGCCCGACGCCGCGCGTCACGAAGCGCGGCGCAGGACACTGCACGACGTGATGGAACTCGCGGCCAAATTCTTTGCCGATACGCTCGCTTCGCGATTTGGGGCGAAAGCGCGCGGCTATCTCGCCGATCGCGCGATCTCGCCGGCGACGCAGTTGCAATTCCGTCTCGGCTACGCGTCAGGCGAACGTTTTGCGTTGAAGGAGCATCTCGGCAGTCAGGGCATCTCGGTCGAGGATATGGTCGAAACCGGTCTTCTGATCGGCGGCGATGACATCCCGGTGCCCTATGATCGTTTCCGCGACCGCGTGATGTTTCCGATCACCGATGCGCGCGGGCGCGTGATTGCGTTCGGCGGCCGGGCGCTCGAGAAGGACGTGCCGGCGAAATACCTGAACTCACCGGAAACCCCGCTGTTTCACAAGGGCGACAATCTCTACAACCTCGCCACCGCGCGCCAGGCCGCGCACAACGGCAGTCCGATTGTGGTGGTCGAAGGCTATGTCGACGTGATCGCGATGGTCGGCGCCGGTTATCCCGCAAGCGTTGCGCCGCTCGGCACCGCGCTCACCGAAAACCAGCTCACGCTGCTCTGGAAGATGGCGGACGAGCCGATCCTGTGTTTCGACGGCGACCGCGCCGGACAAAAGGCGGCGTGGCGCGCGGCCGATCTGGCGTTGTCGCATCTCGTGGCCGGTAAAAGCCTGCGCTTTGCGCTGCTCCCCGAAGGACAGGATCCCGACGACCTTGCGCGTGCCGGCGGCCGTTCCGCGATCGAGGACGTGATTTCGGCCTCGCGCGGCCTGGTCGAGGTGATCTGGTCGCGCGAGATCGAGGGCGGCAGCTTTGCGACGCCGGAGCGGCGCGCGGCGCTGGAGAAGCGCGTCGGTGAAATGGCCAACGCCATCCGTGACGAAGTCGTGCGGCGCTATTATCGCCAGGATCTCGCCGAGCGTTTGGCTCGGATGTTCGCGCCCGAAGTGGCGCGCGGCAATTCGGGTGGTTACCGCTATGGCGCAGCAGGGTCGTACGGGACCGAATCACCCCGGCGTTTTGCCCCCCGGAATGCCCCCGGCGGCGGCCGATTCGACGCGCGGGGTGGCCGTCCTCCAGGTCCCGGCGCCGCCTTGCGCGGTGGCCCCTATCAGGCGGCGAGTTCGCAACTCGCGGCAAGCCCGCTGGTGCGCGGCCAGCGCAGCGCGATGTCGCGCCGCGAGGCCCTGATCCTGCAATGTCTGCTCAACCATCCCTGGTTGTTGCATGATCATCTCGAAGAGGTGGCCGCGCTCGACCTTCCGCATGGTGAAGCCCACAAGCTGCGTGCCGCCATCATCGCCGCCTTTGCAGCGGACCATCATCAATCGTCCGAACCCACCGAACAGAGCGAAAAGCTGCGGGCTGATCTCGAGAAGGGTGGATTTTCACAAGTACTTCAAAGGGTTGACGGAGCGATCACTACTGGAGCGGTGTGGGGCGCAAAAGCCGGCGCGGCGCGGGAAGATGTTCTTTCCACATGGCATCAACTGGTCTCCTTGCATCGTCAGGTCCACTCCTTACTTAGGGAATTGAAGGATGCCGAACTTGCCTTGGGCGAGGATGCGAGCGAGGCCAACATGGCGTGGCTGCGCGATATCAAGGCGAGGTTGTCCGAAATGGACGGCACCGAAGCCATGATCGAAGGATTTGGCGAATCATCCGGCCGGTTCCGTAGCGGCATGTGAGAGCAAATTTGTGCGGATGGTGGCTGCCGGAACCGCAAAAAGACTCGCCAAACCCGGGGTTTGGCGGCAAAAACAGGGTTAAGCGACGCTTAATGGCTTTGAGGCATTTTCAGGCTTAGCGGCCGCCGGTTCTTATCGATAAAGAGGCGTTCGGAATAAACGGCAACGCATTCTGTTCGAGGTTACGGCACCGCCATTTCCGCAATATGCAAGCAAGGCCATTGTGCGAAATCCAGCGAGCGATGGGGGTGGCGAAACTGCGCGCCGCCCTTTCGCGTCATGAGTGAGTTGATGCGTTTCGAGATGGACTTTGTCCCGCGATCGAAGCGCGGTTGGGAGCTAATGAATGGCCAGCAAGGCGAAGACGGTGCAGGTGAAGGACAAGGAAAAGGACGACAAGGCAGCCGACGCGCCTGAAAAGGATTCGCCCGACGCGCCTTCGCCGTTGCTCGACCTGTCGGACGCCGCCGTCAAGAAGATGATCAAGCAGGCCAAGAAGCGCGGCTTCGTGACCTTCGATCAGCTCAACGAAGTGCTCCCCTCCGATACGACCTCGCCCGAGCAGATCGAGGACATCATGTCCATGCTCTCGGACATGGGCATCAACGTCACCGAGGCTGAGGAAGACGCCGAGGAAGACAAGCAGGAAGAAGCCGAGGACGATACCGACAACGAACTCGTCGAGGTCACGCAGAAGGCCGTCACCGAAGTCAAGAAGTCCGAGCCGGGCGAGCGCACCGACGATCCCGTGCGCATGTACTTGCGCGAAATGGGCACGGTGGAATTGTTGTCGCGCGAGGGCGAAATCGCGATCGCCAAGCGCATCGAGGCCGGCCGCGAGGCGATGATCGCAGGTCTCTGCGAAAGCCCGCTCACCTTCCAGGCCATCATCATCTGGCGCGACGAACTCAACGAAGGAAAGATCTTCCTTCGCGACATCATCGACCTCG
>NZ_JBAVCF010000595.1:0-5478 GCF_049586575.1 Bradyrhizobium sp. | reverse complement strand
CAAATCCACTCCACTAGCTACACCACAAACTCGTTCGATCTCTTCTGGCAAAGTTCCTTGCCGGCATTCCGCGTTCGGCCGCCTCGATCGGCAAATTTCGTGTAGAATGGACACCGATCCGGGACTCTAAAGCGATCGGGAAAAAACATGCCGCTCAACAAGGGATTCGTTCTCGCGTCGCGTCCGCAGGGCGCGGCCACAGAAAGCAACTTCCGATTTTTTGAAAGGGACATTGGCGAGCCCGGGCCGGGCAAGGTGCTGGTGCGCAATCACTGGCTGTCGCTCGATCCCTATATGCGCGGGCGTATGGACGAGAGCAGATCCTATGCCGCGAGCCAGGCGCTTGACGAGCCGATGATCGGCGGCACGGCGGGCGAAGTCGTCGCTTCCAACAGCCCGGATTTCAAGGCAGGCGACAAGGTCGTCTCCAATAACGGCGGCTGGCAGCTCTACGCGATTCAAAATCCGGCCATGCTGCGCAAGGTCGACGACTCAAAGGTTCCGCTACAGGCCTTTGTCGGGCCGCTCGGGATGCCCGGCGTGACGGCCTGGGTCGGAGTCAACCGTATTATCCAGCCGAAAGCGGGCGAGACGGTGGTTTGCTCGGCAGCGACGGGCGCTGTCGGCACCGTGGTGGGACAGATCGCCAAGGCCAAGGGCGCCCGCACCGTCGGGATCGCCGGCGGACCGGAGAAATGCGCCTTCGCGGTGGAGGAACTGGGCTACGACGTCTGCGTCGATCACAAGGCAGCCGATTTCGCGCAACAGCTCGCGGCCGCGACGCCCAACGGCGTCGACGGCCTGTTCGAGAACGTTGGCGGACAACCGTTCGCGCGGACTATGGCGCGCATGAACGATTTCGGCCGCATCGCGATCTGCGGCCTGATTGCGTCCTACGAAGGCGCTGAGACGACGTCGCTCAGCGACATGCGCATCATGCTCCTGCGTCGCCTGACCATGCGTGGCTTCATCGTGAGCGACTTCCTGCCGGACTGGCCGGCCGCGCTCGGCGAATTGATTGGGCTCGCCTCGACCGGCAAGCTCAAATGGCGCGAGACTGTCGCACAAGGCATCGAGAGCGCGCCTTCTGCCTTCCTTGGCATGCTCAAGGGCAAGAACTTCGGCAAGCAGCTGGTCAAGCTTACCTGACGTTGCGCGGCGCGAGCCGCTCGCGGCGACACAGAAAGGAACGTCTGTGTCGCCACGCCAGGAGGCTTCATTCGCCTTTCGTCGCCGGCTTCGAGAGATATTCCGCCGACTGCGCCTCGCCCTTGAGCGGCGTCACCTTGTCGGGATCGACCCTGATCATGAGATAATCGATGTGGTCCTCGATTTTCGTGAACCAGTGGCCGGTGCCGGCCGGAATCACCACGACATCGCCGGCCTTGATCTCATAGGCGACGCCGTCTTTCACGTCCGATCCGTTGTTGCCGGGACCATTGAACTCGACCACCGTGCGCATGGTCGAAGGCCGCCGCTGCCGGTTGACGATATCGGGGCCGAGCACCAGCGTCGCTGCGCCCGAAATCACATGATAGACCTCGCTGATCTGGTCATGCTCGGCGACAGAGTTTGGCGCCGGCTTTTCCAGCCGGCCGCGATGGACCATGCCGATGCCGATCCGCGCTTTTCCGATGTCGATGTCGCGCACCTGCTGGTCGATCAGCTTTTCCGCGATCGCCTTCTGCGTATAGCGCTCGAGCTCGGCCGCCGGAATATGGGTACCCGGACACATGGTGCAGGTCGGTTGCGGATCGGTCGGATTGATGCGGGTTGCTTCCGCGCCGATGGCCGACGGACCGATCGCAAAGCAGAGCCCCGCCGCAACGCCCAAAAGCATTCTATTCATTGCTAGCTCCCTTTTTCCTTTTCTTGCGCGGCATGGATGCATGGAGGGCGGCACCTGGCCAGGATTTTCGGCTCTTCGCAGACAGCGTTAGCGCACCATAAAGCTTCAAAGCGGCAGTCTTCCGCCTTTAGCTCGGGTTGGAGAAGCACCGGCGTACCTTCCGTGGCCGACACGCCTCGCCCAATCTCGGTTAACGCGGACGGCTTTTGCGGCGAAATCAACCTGTTTTCCGGCGTCCGGCCGTTAATAGCTAAAATCGGAATCAATTGCTGTTGTCTAAAATTGTAATCGAATTTGCTTCAAATACAGATCGCATTCTCGGCAGTATTTATCAGTATTCGCTTCAATTGTACTCGGCGTACTTAGCGGCGCCGCAAAACCTCTATGCGAAACGTGGTCCCAACAAAAAAGACGGGGGCCACAATGTTCGGGTTCAGGGAGCGAATGGGATTGGCGGTCGTCGCCGTCCTGATGGGATTGAGCGCATCGGCCAAGGCGGCCGATGAGCGGGCACTTTATGCAAGCCTTGGCGACACCACGCGCGCACCGATCGGCTGGGTGGAATTCTGCACCGAGACTCCGGCCGAATGCAAAGGCGGCCAGTCAGAGCCGCGCGACATCGTGATGACGCAGGCGGCCTGGCGCGATCTGGTCAAGGTCAATCGCTGGGTCAACGAGACTGTCAAGCCGATGACCGATATGGACCATTGGGGCGTGGTCGAGAAATGGTCGATCCCGACCGACGGTTACGGCGACTGCGAAGACTATGTGCTGCTGAAGCGCAAGATGCTGATCGATGCGGGATGGCCGCGCGAAGCGCTTCTGATCACCGTTGTACGCGACAAGATGGGCGAGGGACATGCGGTCCTGACCGTCAAGTCCGACAAGGGCGAGTTCATTCTGGACAACCAGAACGAAAACGTCGTGGCCTGGACTGAGACTGGGTACCGCTTCGTGAAACGCCAATCTCAGACTGACCCGAACGTCTGGGTCTCCCTGGGCGACCCGCGGCCTGCGGCTTTAACCGCCAGCGCCCGCGATCACTGACAACAACGGAAGAGCTACGCGACCCGGTCACATCCCCACCCCTCCCCGTCCCAGACCGGATCGCGCGCGGCCAGCCTTCCCCCAAGGGCTGGCCGCACCTTTTTTATGGACTTTGTGAACTAGCTCACATCAACCGCTGGCCGGTTCGGGCATGGTGCTCCCTGCCGGATGGCGTAAGCCAATTTAATATCCGGGGCTGGCAAGGCCGTGGGCGTCGATACTCCGCCGACGGCCTTGTTTTTCTATGGCGCGAAACCCTCCCGCGCCGGTGACGGGGAACGCTGGATACGGGTGTTGACGCCTCTGTCCCACCCGGGCGCCCCGCACGGCTTCCATGCCGACTATCGCGCCAGCTACCGCAAGGAAGCGGCCGAAGACGCCTGGAACCAGATGCAGGCGTGGTTCAAGAAGTACAACGTGCTGGGCTGAGCATGATCTGGACCCCGCAGGGCCGCGTCAGCGCAAAGTGGGAACCGGTTTTCCGATAAACGCGCAGCGTTTGCGCGGAGATCATGCGCAAATAAAATAGCATCGTGACATCACAAGGCGCGCGGCTTAAGCCGCGCGCCTCTTTCATGCGAAGTTTTGTCTCTCTCGACCAGCCGAGAACTTATCCGCAAACCTGAACCGGCCGTACGCGCCATCCATGCCGCGTATGAATGCGCCGCTGAACGACGTAGCAGCCGCCATTGTCGTAGTAGGAATCGTCGTAGGCGTAGTCCGGATAATCCCAGTAGTCACCGTAGTAGCCGGGTCCCCAGAAACCGCCTCCGGCAAAAAAGTGTCGGCCGTGATGAAAGCCACGGCCAAACTGACCGCCACCGCCGGCAAATCGGTTACCTTGGACGGCTCCAACGCCGCCATTTGGCGCCGCGTGCGCAAAACTATTGCCGACGCCTCCGCCACCTCGAACTCCGAAACCTCCGGCCGGAACGCCCCCGCGCGCGCCAAACCCGCCGCCGAAACCACTAGCGTGCCCACCACCGAAGCCACCGCCGCCGAAGCCACCATGTCCTCCGCCGCCAAAGCCGCCACCATGTCCTCCACCTCCGCCTCCGCCGCCGTGTCCGCCACCTCCACCGCCGCCTCCGCGCGCCAGCGCAAGGTCCGGCGCCAGCATTCCGATTGACGCTACCGTGCACAGCGCGATCATTGACTTACGCAACATGTCATCCCTCCTATCATGATAACCCGACCTGCAAACGAAGACGCGTTTGCGATCATCGCGTTCCTCATCTGGTAATGACCGCGATGAAATGCCTCACGTGCCGGCTCACTTCTGCGCGACTGGCACGCGAACGCTGTGGTGCACAATGAATGTTGCGGGAGGGAAAATAAAATGCGCTTTAATGAAACGGATCGCTATCAGAACCGGGACACCCAAGCATGCGCAAGTTGATCGCCTTCGACGACGACACGTTCGACAAGCTCAAACAGCTTGCGCGCGATCGGATGGCGACCTTCCAGGAACTGGCCGACGAGGCCTTTGCCGATCTGCTCAAAAAGCACGGCATTCCCATCGACCTCAAAGACGCCTTGCGCAAGAGCGCGCGCCTCGCAGCCGAACCGGCCAGGAATCCGGCGAGAAAATCCACCAAAAAACCTGCGGAGAACGGCGCCCCGCCCAGGCGATCGCGCGAAGCAAAAACATGATGGTGGTCATTTCGTCGGCAGGTTTCTGAACAAACGTTCAGCCGATTTTCTTCAAGCCGTTTTTAAATCGCGGCCCGTTGCCGACGTAGAATTTCGCAGCACTTCCCATTGCCGTGACCTGGGCCGGCTCGAGGGTGCGGATCACCCGCGCCGGCGCACCGATAATCAGCGAATGCTCGGGATACTCCTTGCCTTCGGTGATCACCGAACCAGCGCCGACAATGCTGCCGCGGCGGATCCTGGCGCCGTTCATCACAATCGAGCCCATGCCGACCAGCGCACCGTCTTCCAGCGTACAGCCGTGCAGGATGACATTGTGGCCGACCGTGCACCCATTGCCGATGGTCAGCGGGAAGCCGCGATCGGTGTGGCAGGTCGAATTGTCCTGCACGTTGGAACCCTCGCCGATTTCGATCCATTCGTTGTCGCCGCGCAATACCGCGCCAAACCAGACGCTTGCACCCTCAAGCAAACGCACCTTGCCGATCACCGTGGCGGTGTCCGCAATGAAATAGTTGCCGCTTTTGGGAAGATCGGGCGCCTGCCCGTCAAGTTCGTAGATCGCCATAAGAAAAAAGTCTCCTTCTTCAGGAGACTCTGGCACAGCCATCAAAGCGTTTTCAAGCGAAGCGGATAGCGGTTCGCGTCAAGAAAACGCGCGAAGACGAAAAACCTCAGGCCAGGAGGCCGGTGGCGCGCAAGGTCATCAGGAAAAACGTTCCCGACATCAGGCTCCAGAACCCCGCCAGCACAGTCGCCATCATCACGAATTCGAAACGGCGGCGCTCGATCTGGGCGCCCCGCAGCGTGTTGCGCATGATGATGAAGGGGGCCGCGAACACCAGGAACGGCACGGCGGCAAAGGTACTCGGCGCAACCCCCTCCTGGAGCAGGCTGAAACCCACAGGACGGTGCACGATGGCCTGGTA
>NZ_JBAVCF010000594.1:0-5749 GCF_049586575.1 Bradyrhizobium sp. | reverse complement strand
TCGATCAGGGACTTCAGATCGACAAAGCGGTACTAGAATCAATAAGTTTGCTAGTGCCCATGACTTTCCGAAGTTCGTGAAGGTGGGTGCTGCGATGGAGCACGAACTTCGGAAAGTGGGCACTAGGATGCGGTCGGGCCACCGTCGTTGAGGTGTTCGACCGCGGCGGTGCGCTTATTGCGCAGGTGCTTGAACAGGATGTCCGAGAGCTCGTTGCCGGCCCGGCGGCGCAGCGCCTCCAGGATCGTCTCGTGCTCACGCATCGCCTCGCCCCAGCGTTCGCGCTTGCGGGCGAAGTTGGCGGAATAGCGCACGCGACGAATACGCCCGGCCATGTTCGCGTAGGACGCCTGCAGCGTCGCGTTGCGCGAGGCCTCCACGATCTTCTGATGGATCAGCTGATTGACGTGGAAATAGCCGTGCATGTCGCGGTGCAGGTAGAAGCCATACATTTCATAGTGCAGCCGCTCGATTTCAGCGATTTCTGCCTCGGTGATGCGCTCGCAGGCAAGCCGTCCCGCCAGTCCCTCGAGCCCGCCCATGATGTCGAACAGTTCGCCGAGATCCTGCTCGCTGAGCGCACGGACGCGTGCGCCACGGTTGGGCAGCAGCTCGACCAGGCCCTCGGCGGCCAGCACTTTAAGCGCCTCGCGCAACGGCGTGCGGGAGATGCCGAGCATCTCGCACAATTGCCGTTCGGGGATACGGCCGCCGTCGGGAATGTTGCCCTCGACGATGTGGTCGCGCAGCCGCGAGAGAATTTCGTCGTGCAGGGATTGATCTTCCCGCGCGCTCTCGCCGCCCAGGGCAAGCGCCGTCGTGTCGTTCGGAATCATCTGTTTCATGACTGGAACATACGGGAGGTGAGGGGGCTCCGTCGACCCTATTTGTACACAATTTTGGCGTTGCCGCATCCAAAAATGAATGCAATATGGACGCTCAGTTAAAACGAGGGAGGAATCCGTGACCAAGCACCAGGGTCGTCATTTCCTGAACATTCCGGGCCCGAGCCCCGTTCCGGACCGCGTGCTCCGCGCCATGGATATGCCCGTCATCGACCACCGCAGCGCCGAGTTCGCCGAGCTCGGCAAGGCGGTGTTCGAAGGCTGCCAGAAGATCTTCAAGACCAAGGGTCCGGTGATCGTGTTTCCGTCCTCCGGCACCGGCGCCTGGGAAGCGGCGATCGTCAACACGCTTTCGCCCGGCGACAAGGTGTTGATGGTCGAGACCGGCCACTTCGCAACGCTCTGGCAGCAGATGGCGGCGCGATGGGGCATCGATGTCGATTTTCTCCCCGGCGACTGGCGTCATGGCGCAAGCCCCGCCGAGATCGAGGCGAAGCTGAAGGCCGACAAGGCGCACACTATCAAGGCCGTGATGGTCGTGCATAACGAGACCTCGACGGGCGTCACCAGCCGGGTCGGCGAAATCCGCAACGTCATGGACAAAGTCGGCCATCCGGCGCTGCTGTTGGTCGATACGATTTCCTCGCTCGGCTCGGTCGACTTCAAGCATGACGAGTGGAAGGTCGACGTCACCGTGAGCTGCTCGCAGAAGGGTTTCATGCTGCCGCCGGGGCTCGGCTTCAACGCGGTCTCCGAAAAAGCGCGCGCCTCGTCCAAAACCAACAAGATGCCTCGCTCCTATTGGGATTGGGAGGAGATGCTCAAGCCCAATGCGAACGGCTTCTTCCCGTACACACCGGCGACCAATTTGCTTTACGGGTTACGCGAGGCCATTGCGATGATGCTTGAAGAAGGGCTCGACCACGTCTTCGCCCGTCACAAGCGGCTGGCGGCGGCGACGCGCGCGGCCGTGACGCATTGGGGACTTGAAGTGCTTTGTCAGGAGCCTGCGGAATATTCGCCGGTGCTGACCGCTGTCCTGATGCCGCCGGGGCACGACGCCGACAAGTTCCGGAAAATCACGCTGGACAAGTACAACATTTCGCTCGGTTCCGGGCTGTCGAAGGTCGCGGGCAAGGTGTTCCGCATCGGCCATCTCGGCGAATGCAACGAACTCACGCTGTTGGGGGCGCTCTCGGGCGTCGAGATGGGCCTGTCGGCGGCCGGCGTGCCGCACCGCTCGGGCGGGGTCGATGCCGCGATGAAGACGCTGGAGGATCTCCCCCAGGGCAATGAGCTCAAGGCGGCCGGCGGTTAGCCTCACTGCTCAATGCGATGCCGGGGAGCGCGAATGCGCACCGATGACGGGCCGCATCTTTCGGGCAATTGCGCGAGCGGCCGCCGTCGATCTAAAACGAAGAGAAGCACGTAGGGAGAGTTGAAATGGAAGGCCAACAGCCGCGCCGCAGCAAGGGACGATGGTACATCCTCGCCCTAATTTGTCTGATGTATCTCATCACCTATCTGGATCGGGTCAATATCTCGACGGCGGCCCCGATCATCAGCAAGGAGTTCGGCTTCGACAAGATCACCATGGGGGTGATCTTCAGCGCCTTCGTGTGGGCCTATGCGCTGTTTCAGGTGCCCGGCGGCTGGCTCAGCGATCGCTTTGGCGCAAGGCCCGTGATTGGGACCATCGTTGCGTACTGGTCCGTGATGACGGCCGTCACCGCGGCGGCAAGCGGCGCGGCGTCGTTCATCGTGGTGCGGTTTTTGTTCGGAATTGGAGAGGCCGGCGCCTTTCCAGGGGCCACGCGCTCCATGCAGCTTTGGTATCCGCGCGAAGAGCGTGGTTTGGTGCAGGGATTGACGCATAGCGCGAGCCGCCTTGGCGCCGCGATTGCTCCGCCGCTGGTAGTCTTCATCATGAGCGCGTGGGGATGGCGATCGGTTTTCTATATCTGCGGCGCGCTCGGGCTGGTCTGGTCGATCTGGTGGTATGTTTCCTATCGCAATTTGCCGGAAGAGCATTCGCTGGTGAATTCCGAGGAGCTGAAGCACATTCGCGGCGTCGACTCTACGGGCGCGGTCAAGCAGGCTTTCATCGAGCGCAAGGCCGCATCCGTCCCGTGGGGCACGCTCTTACGTTCGCCGAACATGTGGGCGATCATGTGCGCCTATTTCACCTACGTCTATTGCCTCTGGATATTCTTGAGCTGGCTGCCGTCTTATCTGTTCGAATTCCGGCACTTCACGCTGATCAAGGTCGGCCTGTTCGCGTCGCTGCCGTTATTTGCAGGCGTGCTGGGCGATACGGTCGGTGGCCTGGCGACAGATTGGCTATTGAAGAAGACCGGCAATACCAGACTTGCGCGCCGCGCAGTCGCAATCGTGGGCCTGCTCGGATGCTGCAGTTTCATCGTGCCCGCCGCGTTGACGAGCAACGCCTACACCGCCATCTATTGCCTGACCGCATCCATGTTCTTTCTGGAATGCACGATCGGTCCTTCCTGGGCGGTCCCGATGGATGCCGGCGGCAAATATTCGGGAACGGTCTCCGGCATGATGAACATGGCCGGCAATTTCGGCGGCGCGCTTTCGCCGCTCGTATTCGGTTTCCTTGTTCAATACGGCAATTGGCAAGCGCCCTTCATCGTTGCAGCCGTTCTGCTTGTCATGGGGGCCTGCGTCTGGGCCTTTTGGCTCGATCCAGAACGGTCGGTGCTGGAAGCGGCTGATGCTTCGTCTGTTACCCTGGAGCAGGGTGCTTGACGTGCGTCCGTGAACTCGCGGAAATAGGAGAAAATTTTCCCCTCACGGACCCTTTTGGCTTGCCGCCCGGGGCCCGCATCGGGCCGGCAGCAAGTCTATCCATTCTTATGGATTGACGGCATCGGCCGGGTGCGGGACAAGCCCCAATAGTCGAGCGCTTGCTTGAGAGATTCCAGGGAAAGGACGCCCAATGGCCCTGCATACAGGACGGCATTTTCTCCAGATTCCAGGCCCTACCAACATACCGGACCGGGTATTGCGGGCCATGGATATGCCGACCCTGGACCACCGGGGCGCGGAATTCGCCGAACTCGGCCACGCCGTATTTGCCGGCATGCAGCGCATCTTTCGCACCAAGCAGCCGGTCATCATCTTTCCGTCGTCGGGCACCGGCGCCTGGGAAGCCGCCATCGTCAATACGCTCTCGCCGGGCGACAAGGTGCTGTTGGCCGAGACCGGCCAGTTCGCGGTGTTGTGGAAGGGCATCGCCCAGAAATTCAAGCTCGACCTCGAATTCCTGGATACCGACTGGCGCCGCGGCGCCGACGTCGCCGAGATCGAGGCGAGGCTCGCCGCCGACAAGGCGCACAAGATCAAGGCCGTGCTCGTCATCCATAACGAGACCTCGACCAGTTGCGTCACGCCGCCGCTCGACGTCCGCAAGGCGCTCAACCGCACCAATCATCCGGCGCTTCTGATGGTCGACACCATCTCCGGCCTCGCCTCGCTCGAATATGAGCACGACGCTTGGGGGATCGACGTGTCCGTCGGTGGCTCGCAGAAGGGCATGATGCTGCCGCCGGGCTTGAGCTTCAACGCGATCTCCGAAAAGGCGCTCGCGGCCTCCAAGACCAACACCTCGCTGCGGTCCTATTGGGACTGGCACGACATGCTCGAGATCAACAAGGCCGGCACGTTTCCCTATACGCCCGCGATCAATTTGCTGTTCGCGCTGCGCGAAGCGATCGCGATGCTGGAAGAGGAAGGCCTCGACAACGTCTTCGCCCGCCACAAGCGTCACGCCGCCGCGACGCGCGCCGCCGCCAAGGTTTGGGGTCTCGATCTCGTTTGCCTCGACCCGCAGGCCTATTCGCCGGCCCTGACCGCGGTCATGACGCCGGAAGGCCATGATGCGGATGCGTTCCGCAAGACCGTGCTGGAAAACTTCGACATGTCGCTCGGCACGGGCCTCGGCCGGCTGAAGGGCAGGGCATTCCGCATCGGCCATATCGGGCACTTCAACGACCTGATGCTGATGGGGACGCTGTCCGGCGTCGAGATGGGGCTCGACCTTGCCAAGGTGCCGCATCGCGCGGGCGGCGTGCTTGCCGCGATGGACATCCTCAAGAATCGCGACGTGGTGGCCATGCCGCAAACCAAGGTGGCGGTGGCGTGAAGCGTTAAGCCCGCTGCCATCAAAAACAGAAAGAGCGCGACATGAACGCCCCCGTAGCTGCCAACGAAGACCTGATCTATTCCGTCCAGGACGGCATCGGCCGGATGACCTTCAACCGTCCGCAGGCGCGCAACGCGCTGACCTTTGCGATGTACGAGCAGATGGCTTCGATCTGCGAGAGCATCAACGCCGACCGTTCGATCAAGGCGCTGATCATCACCGGCGCGGGCGACAAGGCGTTTGCGTCCGGCACCGATATCTCGCAGTTCCGCGCCTTCAAGACCGCGCAGGACTCGCTCGACTATGAAGCGCGGATCGACCGCGTGCTCGGCACGCTGGAGCAGTGCCGGGTGCCGGTGATTGCCGCGATCGCGGGCGCCTGCACCGGTGGCGGCGCCGGGATTGCGGCATGCTGCGATATCCGGATCGGCACCGCGGCCACGCGTATCGGCTTTCCGATCGCGCGCACGCTTGGCAATTGTCTCTCGATGTCCAACATCTCGAGACTCGTCTCCCTGATCGGACCGGCGCGGACCAAGGACCTCATTTTCAAGGCGCGCCTCGTCGAGGCGCCGGAGGCCCTGGGGCTTGGGCTGCTCAACGAGATCGTGCCCGATGTCGAGACGTTGCAGCGCCGCGCCGACGAAACCGCGAAACTGGTCGCCGGCCATGCGCCGATCACGCTGGAAGTGACAAAGGAAGCGGTTCGGCGCATCCGCCGCACGCTATCCCGCGA